>NZ_CP009555.1:3496337-3814186 GCF_000959365.1 Burkholderia oklahomensis C6786 | reverse complement strand
ACTTCGCGGAGCTGACCAGCATGCTCGACGACCAGCCGACGATCGAAATCGAAACCGGACCCAACCCCGCGTTTGCGGTGATCCTGATGCACGGCCTCGGCGCCGACGCGCACGACTTCGTGCCGCTCGTCCCGGAATTGCGGATCGCGGGCGGCCCCGCGGTGCGCTTCGTGTTCCCGAACGCGCCCGAGATCGCGGTCACCGCGAACAACGGCTACGTGATGCGCGCGTGGTACGACATCCTGTCGTTCGAGGGCGTGAACCGGGAGGTCGACGAAGCGGGGATCGACGCGTCGTGCGCGACCGTGCGCCGCCTGATCGACGAGCAGAACCGGCGCGGCGTTCCGACGTCGCGAATCTTCGTCGCGGGCTTCTCGCAGGGCGGCGCGATGGCTTATTCGGCGGGCCTCACGCATCCGGATGCGCTCGCCGGGCTGATCGTGCTGTCCGGCTACATTCCGTCGCCGCGCTTCATCGACGAACGGCTCGCCGACGCGAATCGCCGCACGCCGATCTTCGCCGCGCACGGCACCGACGACGACATCCTGCCGATCGGGCTCGGCGAGGCTGCCCGCGATTTCGCGCGCGCGAGAGGATGCGCCGTCGACTGGAGTGCGTATCCGATGCCGCATTCGGTTTGCGGGGAGGAGGTCGACGCGCTGCGCCGGTGGCTGGAGGCGCGGCTTGCGGCAGCGGGCCTCGCGTAACGGAAGGAACGCCGCATGGTGCCGATTCGCGCGCGGATCGACGAAGTCCGACGAGGCCGCCGCCGCGGTCTTCGCCCGATTCATCCGGATGATGCGACAGGCCGGATTTTCCGTCGCGACACGGTCGGCCGACCGCCGTCCGGCTGAGATCGGCGCTGCGTCGAATTCGTCGCAATTGGACGTCAGCCGCGCGGGCGGCTTGATCCGATCGAGCCGGGGGCAGCCGGGATTCGTCGAGAATCCGCGGCGTCGCCAGCTGAACGGTCGCCCGAGATGCCGATTTCATCGTTGGAGCAAGCATCCTCGAATGCAGCCGATCGGCAGACACGGCGTCGCGCGCCGGAGCGACATCGCGTCTTTCCGGCGCGCGACGCTCACTTCCCGTTCAGCCACGGCGACTTCGTGCTCCAGAAGATGAGATCGGCGCCGAGATAGTCTTGCGCGTAATCGACGAACTCGTCCCGCGTGAAGGGTTTGCGGGTTCGAGGATTCGTATAGGTCAACGTCGGTTCCTGAACCGCCATGGCGACCAAGGCGAGCTTACCTTTGTACCGGTGGAAAAACGGGTATGCGTTTTTCATTTGGCCTTTCTTTCCGGGCACGATGTCCGGTCCGCCGAGGCCGATCCGGTTCTGGCTGGCGAATGAAAACAGGCGGGACATGTATTGATGGTCGTTATTCCACTCGCACGGCCAGAAATTGACATATTGAACGACGTAAGACTGGCGGAATGCTTTTCTCGCGAAGTCGAGATTGCCCAAGGTCGCATCGAAATACCTGTCGCAGCTGAACCCGGTCTTATCGCGCTTCATGTCGAGATCGATCGCCGTCTCCGGCAGATTGATGCCCATGACGCGACCGTCGAACTGCTTCGCCAATGCGGCGAGGAGTTGCTGATAGCGCTTCTGTACCGCTGGATTCCACTGCTGCGCGACCCAGCCATTGCCGATAGGGCGATTTTCGCCGGGGTTGTCGTATTGCGGCACGATGCCGCCGCCATAAACCGGATCATGCTGGAGATAAGACGGGATGTTCCGGGCTTGCGGCTCGAAGAATCGATCCTGAATCTGGATAAACAGTTTTCTGTTCAAGCCGTTCAGATATCGCAAATCTTGCTCGATTCGCGAGAAGTCATATTGTCCTTTGCTTTTCTCGAGATCTTTCCAGTTGTATACGATCTGAACCCCTGCGATGTCCGGCCGCTTGATCATCGCGTCGATCTGCTTCAGGTCGCCTGAGCTGGTATAGAGAAAATTCTGTACCGCAGCGGCATTCGCCGGGCCGGCCAGGACCGACAACTGCAGGAAGGCCGCAATCACGAACCTGCGCGGCGAGATTGAGCTGGAAGGCCGCATCGAAACTCCTTGCATTTTTTAGCGGTCCGTGTGATCCGATGATCGCAGTTTGGTTCAAATGGCTCATCCATCTTCGATGGGGGCAGCGTAGTTCCCGGCAGCGCGCTCCGGCCAATCGCGCCGGCAGTTCCTGCGGCATTGCCCCGCGGGTGATATCGAGCGGCCTTCGTGCGGCGGCGGCGCGCCGCGCCGGCCCCCGCATCCGCCGGCGATATGCATCGCGCCCGGACGGAGGCGATCGATCGCGGGGCGCCGCGCGCTTCAACGAACGCGCGCGGCGTCGCCGCTGCCGGATCAGGGATGCGAGTAGAAGCTGTCGTTCTGCAAGCTGCGTGCGCGGCGATGCTTCCGGTGATGCGTTCGATGCGGGTGATGCCGATGCGGCTTCACGTGGTGCGTGCGGGCCTGCGCGGGAGCCGCGGCGGGAGCAGGCTGCGTGGCCGCGCCCGTCGGCGCCGTGCCGCCTTCGTTGAAATGATAGGTCTGGGTTTGCGCGTGCGCGGCGGACATCGCGACGCAGAACGCGGCAAGGCTCGACAGCAAGCGTTTCATGGCGGCTCCGGAAGGATCGACGCGCATCAGGATACTGCACGCGCGCGGCTTTGCCCCGTCGTCCGACCGTCATATTCCGCTCGCTTGCCGGCCGGCGTTTGCGCGCCCGAAACGACGCTCGGCGATGTTTTTGGCCGACATCGCCGGTCGATGCAGCTTGACACTGAAATTCTTGAGAGTGAATATAAATTTTCTCACAAGAATTTTGTGAATTCGACGCATCGCCCATTGAGCCGCGTCGCGAGCGCCGTCGATCCGCGCCCGCCAAGTGGCGAAGCCCGCAGCGAGCACGCCGCGCGATGCCGCGCCGCCGCGCGCGTTCGTGCCGCCGCGCGTTCGAATTCCCGCCGCTCGATCCGCCGCCGGGCAAGCCGAGGAGACATGCCGATGGATTTCGAACTGACCGACGACCAGCATGCGATCGAAGCCGCGATCGAGCGCATCTGCGCAGACTTCGACGACGACTACTGGCTCGAGCGCGACCGCGCGGGCGGCTTCCCGCACGACTTCCACCGCGCGCTCGCCGATGCCGGCTGGCTCGGCGTCGCGATGTCGCCCGAGTACGGCGGAGCCGGGCTCGGCATCACCGAGGCGGCGCTGATGATGCGCGCGATCAGCGCGTCGGGCGCGGGGCTGTCGGGCGCGTCGGCCGTCCACATGAACATCTTCGGGCTGAATCCGGTGCAGGTGTTCGGCAGCGCCGAGCAGAAGGCG
This sequence comes from Burkholderia oklahomensis C6786, assembly GCF_000959365.1. Classification (NCBI taxonomy): domain Bacteria; kingdom Pseudomonadati; phylum Pseudomonadota; class Betaproteobacteria; order Burkholderiales; family Burkholderiaceae; genus Burkholderia; species Burkholderia oklahomensis. The sequence goes on along the minus strand of NZ_CP009555.1, from coordinate 3,810,858 downwards.
CGCTTCCTGCCGCCGCTGATCGCGGGCCGCGACAAGGCATGTTTCGCCGTCACCGAGCCCGACGCCGGCCTCGACACGACGCACCTGAAGACGCAGGCCGTCCGCGACGGCGACCACTACGTGCTGAACGGCCGCAAGATCTGGATCTCGACCGCGCAGGTCGCCAACAAGATGTTGATCATCGCGCGCACGACGCCTCTCGAGCGCGTCGCGAAGCCGGCCGACGGCCTGAGCCTGTTCTATGCGGATCTCGACCGCAGCCGCGTCGACGTGCGCGAGATCGACAAGATGGGCCGCCGCGCGGTCGATTCGAACCTGCTGTTCATCGACGATTTGCGCGTGCCGGTCGCCGACCGGATCGGCGACGAGGGCGAGGGCTTTCGCTATCTGCTGCACGGGCTCAACCCCGAGCGGATCCTGATCGCGGCGGAAGCGGTCGGGCTCGGCCAGGCGGCGCTCAGGCACGCGACGCGCTATGCGAACGAGCGGATCGTGTTCGGCCGCCCGATCGGCCGGAACCAGGCGATTCAGCATCCGCTCGCGCTCGCGTGGATGCAGCTCGAGGCCGCGCATCTGATGGTGCTGAAGGCGGCCGCGCGCTACGATGCGGGCCTGCCGTGCGGCGCTCAGGCGAACGCGGCGAAGTATCTCGCGGCCGAGGCCGCGTTCGGCGCGTGCCAGGCCGCGATGGCGACCCTCGGCGGCATGGGCTATGCGAAGGAGTATCACGTCGAGCGCTATCTGCGCGAATGCATGATTCCGCGGGTCGCCCCCGTCAGCCCGCAGATGATCCTGTGCTTCATTGCGGAGAAGGTGCTCGGTCTGCCGAAATCCTATTGAAGCTTTCGCCGCGCGGCGCGAGCTCGCCTCTTGCGATGTCGCCCGGTGTGCCGTCGCCCCCTTTTCTTGCCCGATTGAGATGGACGTCAAACTCGTTTCCCGCACGCTCGATCTGTTCGAGGTGTTCGCCGCCGTCAGGCGCCCGCTGTCGCTGACCGAGCTCGCGCAGCGGCTCGACGCGCCGATGTCGAGCTGTCTCGCGCTCGCGCGCACGCTCGTCAATCGCGGCTATCTGTACGAGGTGCGCCGGCGCGGCGGTTACTATCCGACGCCGCGTCTCGCGCGGATCGCGGCCGCGCTCGGCGCGACCGATCCCGTCGTCGAGATCGCTCGCCCGCATCTGATCGCGCTGCGCGACGCAACGGGCGAAACGGCCGTGCTCGGCAAGATCGACGGCACGGCGGTCGTCTATCTGGACGTCGTCGAATCGAATCACGCGATCCGCTATACGCGAAAGCCGGGCGACATGCGCCCGCTGCACGCGAACTCGATCGGCAAGGCGATCTTCGGCGAGCTGCCGGACGACGCGCAGCGTACGCTCGGCCACCGTCTGTCGCTCGACGCGTACACCGACGCGACGGTGACGAGCCTGCCCGCGCTGATCGAGCAGGGGGCGCTCGCGCATGCGCGCGGCTTCGCGGAAAACTTCGGCGAGAGCGCGCCGGAATTGTCGGCGCTCGCGGTCGCGTTCGCCGTGCACGGCGAGTGGTACGGCGTATCGATCGCCGGTCCGACCGAGCGGATCCGCGTCGCGCGCGACGCGCACGCGGCCGCGCTCGCCGCCTGCAAGGCGGAAATTCTCGCCGACTGCTGAAAAATCCGGCGGGCTCGCGCATCTCCTCGCAAAGGTCGCCCACACGTCCACCGCGTTGGCGCCGCAGGCGGATGCAACGCGCGTCGCGCATGCGGAACGCTGCGTGGGCGACGGCGCGTTTGCGTTTCGTCGTCGCGAAGCGCGAAGCGCGGCGCGGGCGCCCGCACGATCCGCTCGAAACGGTGGCGGGCGCCATGCTGCGGTGCTTCGATAGCGCCGCGATCCGGCGGCGGTCCGCGCCCGCGCGTTCGCCCGCGCGGACCCGTGCCGTCTCGCGGCGCGCCGCGGCCTACATCACGACTTTCACGACTTCGCCCACACGCCGCCCGCGCTCGGCGTGTCGCCCTGTGTCCACCATTTCGCGCAGTACTTCGCGCCCTGGTACATCACGCACGCGCCGGCCGGATACGCGGTCGTCGACGACCACGCCGGCGCGTTGCCGCCGATCGGCTTCCACACCGACGACTGACCCGGAATGTCGCCCTGCGTCCACCATTGCGCCTGATAGGTCGTGCCCTGGTACGTGACCGTCGCGCCCGCCGTGTAAACCTGCGTCGCCGACCACGGCGCGCCCGGCTGCGGCTTGCCGCCGCCGTCCGAGCCGCCGCCGTAGTTCGGGTCCTGCGTCACGCCCGAGCCCCACTGGCCGCCCAGCTGCTTGAAGATCGACGAGAACGCGTACGGCTGCTGCGCGACGCCCGAGCAGATCGGCGACGCGTACTGCGAGCCGCCGTCGCACGCCTTGTCGCGTGTGATCGACCAGATGCCGACGAAGCCGTAGTTGTTGTTCGCGGCCGTCGTCTGCACGCTCTGCGCGTTCGCGAGCGTGAACGTTTCGCCTTGCACGTCGTTCACGCCGATCATCGGCGTGACGCCGACGAGCTGCTTGAGCTGCGCGTCGGTCTGCGGCTTGCCGACCGACTTGTATGCGGTGTCGAGCTGCGAATAGAGTCCCTGCGCCGCGCTGATCGCGGCCGCGCCCATGTCGATGCCGGCGGGGCCGTAGTCCATCGTCATGATGTTCACCGCGTCGAGCGTCACGTTGTTCGCGAGCGCCGCGTTCAGCACGTTCAGGCCGTCCTGAACCAGACCCGTCGGCATCGCCGGCAGCGTCAGCGTCACGTGCAGCGGCTTGCCCTTCGCCGCATAGTCGGCCTGCAGTTGCGCGACCGCCTGGAAATTGCGCGTGACGGCCGCCGAATCCTGCTGCGACGCGCCTTCGATGTCGAAGTCGACGTGCGTCAGGCTGTACGTGTCGATCACGGTCTGATACGCGCCCTTCAGCGCGGCCACGCTCGAGCACGCCTGCATCAGCGGCAGCCCGGCCGCGCCGCCGAACGACACCGCGACGTCGCCGCCTTTCGCGCGGTAGTTCGACACCGACGTCGCGATCGTGTTGAGCAGATCGCCCGTCGCGCCGTTGCCGATCGGCTGCACGCCGCCCCACGACGGCGCGCACTGGTTGCCGCCCGACACGACGAACGCGAGCATGAATTGCTGGATCCCTTGCTGGACGCCGATCTGATCGACGAGCGGCGTCGGATAGAGCGTCACGTCGACGTACGGCGCGTAGGCGCCCGCCGCCTGCGACGCGCCCGCCGCCGCGAACAGACAGCCCGCCGCGATCGCGCGCGGGACGAAGCGGGACAACATGCTGAAGTTCATTGTTCTCTCCATGTTGATGAGTGGATATGCTGGCCTGCATATCACCGTCGCGTCGCCGCGCTCGATGGGCGGTCGACGCTTCGGCGTGCACATCATGGAGGAATCGCTCGCATTATGGAATCGTTAGTCGTTCTTTTTATTATTCGGATTCAAGGTTTGATGCGTGACTCGATTTGAGATCCGAAACGATCGCTTTCATTGATCGCGCGGATGCGACTGCGGCGCGAGACGCGTGCGGTTCATGCACGGCCCCGCGTGCGTGAAGTGAAACGCGATGCGCGGCGCATCGCATGCCGCGCATCGCATCGTTTCGCTTCGTTTCGAGATCAGCGATACCAGCGCGGCGTGTACACCCATTCGCGCGCGCCGTCGCGAACGACGCGGCGCGTCGACGACGAGCCGACGATCACCATCGTGCGCATGTCGACCTGCTGCGCGGACAGCGCGCCGAGCGTCGTCGTGACGCGCGTCGCGCCGGGGCGGCCGATGTCGCGGCCGAGCACGACGATCGTGTCCGGCGCGCGGTGTCTGCGCACGACGTCGAGCGCGCGGTCGAACTGCACGGGCCGCGCGCGCGAGACCGGGTTGTAGAACGCGAGCGCGAGATCGGCGGCCGCCGCGTGATCGATGCGTTTTTCGATGATCGCCCACGGCTTCAGGTTGTCCGACAGCGAGATCATGCAGAAGTCGTGGCCGAGCGGCGCGCCGGCCTCGGCGGCCGTCGCGAGCGCGGCCGACACGCCGGGCACGACGTCGAGCTCGACGGCCGCCCAGCGCGCGTCGTCGGAACCGTCGAGCGCTTCGAGCACGGCCGCCGCCATCGCGAACACGCCGGGGTCGCCCGACGACACGACCGCGACGCGCCGGCCTTGCGCCGCGAGCTCGAACGCGTGACGCGCGCGCTGCAATTCTTCGCGATTGTCGGAGACGTGCAATGCCTGGTCCGCGCGAAACGGACCCGCCATGTTCACGTAGGTCGCGTAGCCGACGACGTCGGTCGCGTCGGCGAGCGCCGCGCGCGCGGCGGGCGTCATCAGGTCGGCGCGGCCGGGGCCGAGGCCGAGCACCGTCAGGCGGCCGCGCGCCGCACCGAGCGTTGCGGGATCGACGGGCGCATCGGAGACGGCGATCGCGAGATCGTGCGGCGTCGCCTCCGCGCGCGGCGCGGCGACGCGCCGCGCGAGCGACGCGGGGAGGGCGGCGTCAAGCACGCCGGACGCGTCGCGTGCGTCCGTATCGGCGAAACGCAGCGGCACGCGCAGCGCGCGCGCCGCTTCGGTCAGCGCGTGATCGGAGAGGCGACGCGCGGGCGCGACGACGGCCGCGAGCGCGAGCGGCGCGAGATCGTGCGCGGCGAGCCGCGCGACGATGCGCGCGGCGAGCGGCGGCAGGTCCGGCATCGCGCCGTTTCCGCCAGCGTTGGCGTTTTCGTTCGAGTTCGCGATTGCATCGTGATCCGAAGCATTCCGCGCGCGATCGTCGACGCGGCCTTCATCGCCGAACGCCACGACGACGCTTCGCGGATGAATCAGCAATTCGCGCGCATCGCCGCGCGACGCGTAAGGCGTCACGCGGATCGCGCGCGCCGCGTGCGATCCGCGCGGCAACGCGACGTCGTCGAGCCACTGCGCATCGCCTTCGATCCGCGTGCTTTCGCCCGCGAGCAGATCGGACACGAAGCGCTTGCCCGCGTCGAGATCGGCGAGCGCGTAGCCGTCGGGCGGATTCAGCACGCATGCGCCGAAGCGCAGCTCGCCGCTCGTCGTGATCGCTGCCGCGACGCCGAGCGCGTCGGCGATTTCGCGCGCGAGCACGTTCGCGCCCGCGAGCCCGCCCAACAGCGGCACGACCGCGCTGCCGTCCTCGGCGACCGCGAGCACCGGCGGCTCCGCGCCCTTGTCGGCCAGGCACGGCGCGACGCAGCGGATCACGATGCCGGCCGCGAAGAGCGCGACGATCGGCGCGCCGCGCGCGTACAGCTCGCGCAGATGCGGACCGAGTTCGGTGAACGAAACATCCGCATCGGCGCGGCCCGCGAGCGCATGCACCTGCGCGCCGTCGTGGCGCGCCTGGATCCGGCGCGCGGTTTCGAGCGCGCCGGGCCCGAGTATCACGATCGAGGGCGCGGTCGTCATCCTTGCCATTTTTCCCCCGGCACGACGAGCAACGAAAAATACGGCGACGCCATCGGATCGACTTCCGCGAGCGGCACGATCCGCTGCGACTGCATCGTCGCGCGCTCGACGTAGCGCGCGCGATGCGCGAGCCCGAGCTGATCGAGCACGCGGCGCACCTTGTCGAAGTTGCGGCCGAGCTTCATCACGACGGCCGCATCGGCCTTCGCGAGACGCTCGCGCAGCGCGTCCTCGGGCAGCACGCCGGACAGCACCGATAGGCTCTGATTCCGGTAGACGAGCGGCACGCCGAGCACCGCCGCGCCGCCCAGCATCGAGCACACGCCCGGCACGACTTCGGCGTCGTAGCGCGGCGCGAGCCGGTCGTGCAGGTACATGTACGAGCCGTAGAAGAAAGGATCGCCTTCGCAGATCACCGCGACGTCGCGGCCCGCGTCGAGATGCGCGGCGACGTGCTCGGCGGCCGTGTCATAGAAGTCCGCGATCACGGTTTCGTAGCAGAGCGGCGGCGGCAGCGCTTCGGTCGTCACCGGGTAGGCGAGCGGCATGTGCGTTTGCGCGTCGCTCAGATGCGCTTCGACGATGCTGAACGCGTTGCCTTTCTTGCCCTTCGCGACGAAATACGCGACGACGGGCGCCGCCTGCAGCACGCGCAGCGCCTTCAGCGTCAGGAGCTCGGGGTCGCCCGGCCCGACGCCGAGCCCGTAGAGGCGGCCGGTCTTGCGCGTCATTCGGCCTCCGAAGCGAGCGCGTTGACGGCGGCGGCGACCATCGCGCTGCCGCCGCGGCGGCCGGCGACCGCGACGAACGGCACGCCGCGGCTGTCGGCCGCGAGGAGCGCCTTCGATTCGGCCGCGCCGACGAAGCCGACCGGGAAGCCGAGGATCAGCGCGGGGCGGGGCGCGCCCGCGTCGATCATGTCGAGCAGATGGAAGAGCGCGGTCGGCGCGTTGCCGATCGCGACGACGCTGCCCGCGAGGTGCGGGCGCCACAGCTCGAGCGCCGCCGCCGAGCGCGTGTTGCCGATCTCGCGCGCGAGCCGCGGCACGTCGGGCTCGCCGAGCGTGCAGAGCACCGGGTTCGCGGCGGGCAGCCGCGCGCGCGTGACGCCTTCGGCGACCATCCGCGCGTCGCAGAGGATCGGCGCGCCGGCTTTCAGCGCCGCGCGGCCCGCCGCGCCCGCGCCCTCGGAAAACCGCAGGTCGCGAACGATGTCGACCATCCCGCACGCGTGGATCACGCGCACCGCGAGTTTTTCGAGGTCGGGCGGCACGCCCGTCAGATCGGCTTCCGCACGGATCGTCGCGAACGATTCGCGGTAGATCGCGTCGCCGTCGCGAAGGTAGTCAAGCATCAATGTCATCCTGAATGGGCCGCGCGTCGCGCGATAGCGCGGCGGCGGCCTGGTCGATCGTCAGTTGGCGCGCGACGGCGCGGCCGAAGCCCGTCGCGCCGTCGCGCCGATAGAGGTCGTAGCGGCCCGCCGCGGTCGCGACGAGCGTGTGCGCGGCCGCGTGCGGCAATGCGCACGAGCGCGCGCAGCCGGTCAAGTGCACGTCGGCGGGCGCGGCAAGCCGCGCGGCGAGCGCGTGCGCGTCGGCTTTCGTGTCGGCGGGCGAACGCGCGCAGCCCGTCGAGCCCGCGCACGCGACGACGTGCGCGAGCGGCGCCGACGCGTCGCACACGAAGCCGAGTGCGGCGATGCGCGCGAGGGCGTCGCAAGCGGCATCGCACGCGACGCCCGGCAGCATCACGCCTTGCCACGGCGTGATCCGGAGCGTGCCGTCGCCGTGCGTATCGGCGAGCGCGGCGAGCGCTTCGAGCGTCGCGGCATCGAGCCGGCCGAGCGGCGGCTGCGCGCCGACGACGCGGCGCGCCGGGTCCCGCTCGGGGTGGATGCCGAAACGCAGCGCCGCATCGGCGCGCGCGCGCCGCCAGTCGGCGAGATCCGCGCCGCGCCGCAGCGTGAACGGCAGCCGCGCTTCGGCGTGCGAAAGGAATGCATCGGGCGCGCACGTCGCGAGCAGATCACGCATGCGCGTCGCGCCGGCCGGCGCGAGCGCGACGAAGCCCGTCACGAGCGCGCGCACGCATTCGACCGCCTGCGCCGGCGCGACGGCGGCGAGCGCGCCGGCATGCGGCGCGGCCGGCTCGCCCTCGACGGGCGGGCAGCCCGCCAGGCCGATCGCGAGCCACGTTGCGCCTTGCGCGTCGCGCAGCGCGGACAGCCAGATGTCGTGCGGATGATCGAGCGCGGCGAGCCGCTCGCCGCAGTCGAGCAGCACGGAGAATTTCGGCGACAGCGCGGCGCAGCACGGCTGCGTCTGCAGCATGTCGAGGAGGCGGGCCGCGAGCGCGGCGCTGTCGATGAGCGCGTGCGGATCGCGGCCGGCCGTCGGGCTCAGCATCAGGTTGCGCACGTCGTCGCGCGCGGCGACGCATGCGTCGAGCGACGCCGCCGGCAAGCCTTCCGTCAGCGGCCCGAGCCCCGCATCGATCAGGGCGCGGCTGACGCGCGCCTCGCTGCCGGCCGTCACGCCGCGCAATTGCAGGTTCGCGCGATTGGTCGCTTCGATCACGCCCGAGCCGAACGCGCGCGCGACGGCCGCGACCGCACGCGCCTGCGCGGCGGCGAGCGCGCCGCCCGGCAGCTTGATCCGGCACAGGCCGCCGTCGCGCGCGGCGACGATGCGCACGAGCCCCGGGCACGCGCTCGCGGCGCGGGCGGCGTCGGATGAAAAAACGGCGGCGGAAGGATTCAACGGCGCTCCGGATCAAGCGTCGCGCGACGGCCCGAGCCGGCCGTTCCGCGCGAATGCGCACGGGCGGCGGGCTACGGCATCGGTACACCCCGCCCGATGTTGGCTGGCACGAACGAAACGTCCCGGCAGGTCTCCTGGCTGGCAGGTCGTCATCCGCAGCGGGCCTTCCCGGCGGCCGCGAGTGGGCGGCGTGGCCAGTGGCGTGGATCGGATGCGGACTCGCTACTCACAGTTGCGGGGGCAGCCGCAGCGGCGCGGCGCGCCCTGCGTTCCCTCTTGGGCCCCGTAGGGCGCCGGTCGACGGACGCTGTATTATGCCTTTTTTCGCCACGCCCGCGCGCAGGATGCGCGGCGCGCGGGCGACGCTTTCAGGATCGACAGGAACACGATGGAGTACGACGGATGACCGCGTGGTTGACGGTGGTGGGCATCGGCGACGACGGATACGCGGGGCTCGGCAAGAGCGCGCGGCGCGCGCTCGCGGAGGCGGCGGTGGTGATGGGCGGCGAGCGTCATCTCGCGATGCTGCCGGCGCGGCATGGGGCCGAGCGCGCACCGTGGCCGAAGCCGTTCGATCTCGCGCCGCTTCTCGCGCGCCGTCCCGCGCGCGCGTGCGTGCTCGCGAGCGGCGATCCGATGCTGTTCGGCGTCGGCGCGACGCTCGTACGCACGCTCGCGCCGCACGAATGGCGCGTACTGCCCGCGCCGTCGTCGCTGTCGCTCGCGGCCGCGCGCGTCGGCTGGGCGCTGCAGGACGTCGACGCGGTGTCGCTCGTCGGCCGGCCGCTCGCGTCGCTCCACCGGCATCTGTATCCGGGCCGGCGCCTGTTCGTGCTGAGCGCCGACGGCGCGACGCCCGCCGCGATCGCGGGCGCGCTCGTCGCACGCGGCTTCGGGCCGAGCGCGCTCAGCGTGTTCGAGCATCTCGGCGGCCCGCTCGAGCGGCGCATCGACGCGCGTGCGCAAGCATGGGGCGACGCGCGCACGGCGGCGCTCAATCTCGTCGCGATCGAATGCCGCGCGTGCGACGACGCGCCGCGTCTCGCGCTCACGCCCGGCTTGCCCGACGACGCGTACCGCCACGACGGCCAGCTCACGAAACGCGATCTGCGCGCGCTCGCGCTCGCCCGGCTCGCGCCCGCGCCGGGCGAATTGCTGTGGGACGTCGGCGCGGGCTGCGGGTCGATCGGCATCGAATGGATGCGCGCACATCCGACTTGCAGGACGATCGCGATCGAAGCGCACCCGGACCGGCAGCGCTTCATCGAGCACAACCGCGACGCGCTCGGCGTGCCCGCGCTCGAACTCGTCGCGGGCCGCGCGCCCGACGCGCTCGCGGGCCTGCCCGCGCCCGACGCGGTGTTCGTCGGCGGCGGCGTGAGCCGCGACGGCGTGCTCGACGCGTGCTGGGCAGGCCTGAAGCCGGGCGGCCGCTTCGTCGCGCACGCGGTCACGCTGCAAGGCGAAGCCTCGCTCGTCGCATGGCGCGAGCGGCACGGCGGCACGCTCACGCGCGTGTCGGTCGCGCACGCGCAGCCGCTCGGCGGCTTCGACGCATGGCGGCAGGCGCTGCCCGTCACGCTGTACGACGCGCGCAAGCCGCGCGAGCTGCACGATAGGCAGCCGGAGCGCGGATGATGCGCGACGAAACGCCCGAGCAGCGGGCGCCGCTGCGCTTCGGCTACACGACGGGCAGCTGCGCGACCGCGACGTCGCTCGCGGCCGCGCGCCTGCTGTTGAGCGGGCACGCGAGCGACATGGTCGAGATCGTGCTGCCGAAGGGGCAGCACGTCGCGATGCGGCTCGAGTTCTGCCGCGCGACCGACGACGGCGGTGCCGAGGCGGGCACGATCAAGGACGCGGGCGATGATCCCGACGTCACGCACGGCGCGCTCGTGTTCGCGCGCGTGCAGCTCGTCCACGAGCCTGGCGTGCGTTTTCGCGCGGGGCCGGGCGTCGGCACGGTCACGCGGGCGGGGCTCACGATCCCGGTCGGCGAGCCGGCGATCAACCCGGTGCCGCGCCGGATGATGACCGAGCACCTCGTCGCGCTCGCGGCCGAGCATGGCTACGCGGGCGGCTTCGACGTCGAGATCGGCGTGGAAGGCGGCGCAGCGCTCGCGTTGAAGACGATGAATCCGCGTCTCGGGATCGTCGGCGGATTGTCGATCCTCGGCACGACGGGCATCGTGCGGCCGTTCTCGTGCTCCGCGTACATCGCGTCGATTCATCAGGGGATCGACGTCGCGCGGGCGAACGGCGTGCGGCACATCGCCGCGTGCACCGGCAACGCGAGCGAGGACGCGGTGCGCGCGCGCTACGGCCTCCCCGACATCGCGCTGATCGAAATGGGCGATTTCGCGGGCGCGGTGCTCAAGTACCTGCGCCGCGCGCCCGTCGAGCGGCTCACGCTGTGCGGCGGCTTCGGCAAGCTGAGCAAGCTTGCGGCGGGCCACCTCGATCTGCACAGCCGCCATTCGAGCATCGACTTGCCGCTGCTCGCCGAGTGGGCGGGCGAAGCCGGCGCGAGCGCCGTGCTGCGGCACGAGATCCGCGCGGCGAACACGAGCCAGCAGGCGTTGGCGCTCGCGCTCGCGCACCACGTGCCGCTCGGCGACGTCGTCTGCGCGCACGTGCGTCGCGTCGCGCGCGACATCGTGCCCGACGGGGTCGAAGTCGAGGCGCTCGCGATCGACCGCGAGGGCCGCATCGTCGGCGTCGCGCCATGAGCGCGCGCCGCGTGCTGCTGCTCGGCGGCACGGGCGACGCGCTGCGCGTCGCGCGCACGCTCGCGCCGAGCGACGTATACAGCCTCGCCGGCCTCGGCAAGGTGCCGGACGATCTCGCATGCGGCGTGCGCGTCGGCGGCTTCGGCGGCGCCGACGGGCTCGCGCGCTATCTGCGCGAGCACGCGATCGCGCTCGTCGTCGACGCGACGCATCCGTTCGCCGCGCGGATCAGCGCGAACGCGGCCGCCGCGTGCCGCGCGGCCGGCGTCCGGCACTGGGCGCTGCGCCGCGCGCCATGGCGGCCGCAGCCGGGCGACGACTGGCGCGGCGTCGCCGATTGGGACGGCGTCGCCGCCGCGATCGCGCCGTTCGCGCGGCCGCTTTTCACGCTCGGGCGCGAGCCGCTCGCGCATCTCGACGACATCCCGCCGCATCAGCACTGGATCGTGCGCTGCCTCGACGCGCATCCGGGCAACGCGCGCGCGCACGTGCTCGCCGCACGCGGGCCGTTTACGGTCGACGGCGAGCGCGCGCTCTTCGCGACTGCCGGGATCGACGTCGTCGTCAGCAAGAACAGCGGCGGCGCGGCGACGGAAGCGAAGCTCGACGTCGCGCGCGAGCGGAGTGTTCCGGTCGTGATGGTCGAGCGGCCGGCGCTGCCCGATGCGGATCGCGAATTCGGCGACACGGCCGCGCTCGCCGACGCGCTGCGCGCGTTTCGTGCGTTTCGCGCGTCGTGATGAACCGCGTGTGCATTTGCTTTCGAGCGAGAGATCGGCGCGACGCGCCGACCGGGAAGGGCCGTGCACCGTGCGGATTTCTCGCGTTGCGACGAGCGGCGTATTCGGTGCAGTTGCATCGAAGCGAGACGCCGGGACGATGATCGAACGCGAACGGCCATGCGCCGCGTGCATTTCACGCGCTGCGACGAGCGGCGTGCTCAGCGCGATTGCGTCGGCGCGCGACGCCGGGACGGCGACTGCACGCGGACGATCCGGCGCACGAACCGCCGCGCAGCGCGCGGGTCGCGATACGGGCAATGGCCGCGGCACCCGGCGAACGCGAATGTCCGCTTCGCCGAAGCAATGCGCCCGCCGATACGCACGGCGCGCGGCGCATGATGCGCGGCGCGCCCATCGCATCCTCGAAACGAATCATCGAATGACGGAGCATTGAATGACGGTGTACTTCATCGGCGCGGGTCCGGGCGACCCCGAGCTGATCACGGTGAAGGGCCAGCGCCTCGTGCGCAATTGCCCGGTGATCCTGTACGCGGGCTCGCTCGTGCCGGCCGCGGTGCTCGACGGCCATCGCGCCGAACAGGTGGTGAACACGGCGGAGCTCGATCTCGACGCGATCGTCGCGCTGCTCGCGCAGGCGCACGCGAAAGGGCAGGACGTCGCGCGCGTGCATTCCGGCGACCCGTCGCTGTACGGCGCGATCGGCGAGCAGATCCGCCGGCTCGCCGCGCTCGGGATTCCTTACGAGATCGTGCCCGGCGTGACCGCGACGGCCGCGTGCGCGGCGGCGCTCGGCGTCGAGCTGACGCTGCCGGGCGTCGCGCAGACCGTGATCCTCACGCGCTACGCGGGCAAGACGACGATGCCCGAAGGCGAGACGCTGACGAGCCTCGCCGCGCACCGCGCGACGCTCGCGATCCATCTCGGCGTGCGGCATCTCGCGCGGATCGTCGCCGATGTGCTGCCGCATTACGGCACCGACTGCCCGATCGCGGTGATCTACCGCGCGAGCTGGCCCGACGAGGCGCGCGTGACGGGCACGCTCGCCGATATCGTCGACAAGGTCGCCGGCACGCCGATCGAGCGCACCGCACTGATCCTGATCGGGCGCGTGCTCGACGCAAAGGGCTTCGACGAGTCGACGCTCTACGCGAAGGGTTGACGGCCGCTTCGGGCGGCGCGTGCCGGCGCATGCGTCGATGCGGGCGCGTCGGGGACGCGTGCGAACGCGAAGGGATCGAGTGTTTCTCCAGCGGCGTGCATGCGCCGGCGCGCGCGTCGATGTCGGTGTGCGACGTTCAAGGCCCGGCGGACGGGGCGTCGGCGGAGCGGGGCGTCGGCGGAGCGGGGCGATTCGCGGCGCCTTTTGTCGAACCGTGCCGCCGGCCTCCGACGCCGCACGCCGCTTCCGGCGCCGATGCGTCGGGCCGTTTGCGACCGTCTGCGCGGCGCTTCGTTGTCGGCGCGTCCGAGCGGTCGCGTCAGTGCGCCGCCGCGGCCGGCGTGACGATGTCGATCGGCTCGCTTTCGTTCCACAGACGATCGAGCGCGGTGACCGCGTAACGGTATTCGCGATCGGCGCGCGCGGTGATGTCGACATATTCGGTTCCCCGAACCGTCGCCAGCAAATGGCGCGCGTCGTGGTCGGCGCACATGTCGTGCCGACCCGGCTCGTGGCGATAGATCGCGTACGACGTCGCGCCGTTCGAACGCGGCGTCCATCGGAGCCGCACGCCGTCCGGCGTCCGCTCCGCGCGAAGATCCTTCGCGGGCGGCGGCGAAGACGCGTCGATCGCGCGCATCGCCGGCACGAGCGCGGGACGCGAATACCACGTGCGATTGACGAGCGTCGTCGCGCCGAGACGGTCCGCGCGCACGTCCTTCGCGGAAAAGTAGATGTCGCCCTTCACCTCGGGGACGGTGCGATTGAACGCCAGGTGGTTGCTCAATTCGGCGGGCTCCGACCAGCCCGGCGATTGATTCGACGTGCCGACCTTGTACGCCGCCTGCCCGATGTACAGGTGCACGTCGCCGCCGCGCGCCTCGTTCGCCCACCACGACACGACCTTGTCGTAATCGGCGGGCGCGAAGCCTTGCGCCCAATACACCTGCGGGACGACGTAATCGATCCAGCGCTCGCGCAGCCATCGGCGCGTGTCCGCGTACAGGTCGTCGTAGGTCTGCACGGCGGCCGAGGTCGGCGAGCCCTCCGGATCGGTCGCCGCATTGCGCCAGACCGCGAACGGCGAGATCCCGAATTTCACCCACGGCTTCGCGGCCTTGATGCGCCGCGCGAGCGTCTCGACGAGGCGGTCGACGTTGTCGCGGCGCCAGTCGGCGAGCGTCGGAAAGCCGGCGCCGTATTGCGCGTAAGCCGACGCATCGTCGAACGTCTCGCCCTTGACCGGATACGGATAGAAGTAGTCGTCGAGATGAACGCCGTCGACATCGTAGCGGCCGACCGCATCCATGATCGCGTCGACGACGAACGCGCGCACGGCCGGGACGCCCGGGTTGTAGTACAGCTTGCCGCCGTAGCGGACGACCCAGTCCGGATGCTGGCGGGCCGGGTGCGTGGGAACGAGCGCGTCGATGCGCCCGTCCATCGCGATGCGATATGGATTGAACCACGCATGCAGCTCGAGATTGCGCCGATGCGCTTCGGCCACGGCGAACGCGAGCGGATCGTAGCCCGGATCGCCACCCTGCGTGCCCGTCAGATACTTCGACCACGGCTCGAACGGCGACGGCCAGAACGCGTCCGCGGTCGGACGGATCTGCAGGATCACCGCGTTGCGGTTCATGCGGACCGCGTCGTCGAGCCAGGCGCGCAGCTCGGCCTGCTGATCGGCGACGGCGAGGCCCGGGCGGGACGGCCAGTCGATGTTGATCACCGACGCAATCCACGTGCCGCGGAACTGCCGCTTCGGCATCGTCTCGTCCGGCCGGCACGCGACGTCGGACGCCGCGCCGGCAGGCGCGGCGAACGCACCGGCGGACAGCACGAGCGCGGTCGCGACGAGATGACGGAGTCGAGTCGACATCATGGGAATTTCCTTGGCCGGATCGGTTCGATAGGGGCATGAAGTTCAATAGGGACCGTGACGCTCGGAACGAGTTCCGGATCGGATCTGGAGCGGCGCGCACCGGCGACGCGCCAATGCGCCGAGGTCGGCTCGCGAAATTCGGCGCGTGAAGGAAAGCGCACGCTGCGCGGCGGATCCCGGGATCGCGCATCGCATGCGATCGTCGGCGCGCGATCCGGCGACGCGAGAACCTGCCTTCTGACGCGACATGTCCGCGCCGATCCATGTCATGCAGCGTAGCTCACGGAAGCGAGGAACGGGCGCCATTCGCGGTCGATGATTGCGCCGGCGAAGCGGGATGCGAGTCGTGACGCACGCGTCGTTGCGCCCGAAGCGGCGCAGTGCCCCGCGCCGGCAGTCGAGCCGGCAATCGCGTGCTGGTCGCCGCGTCGGCGAATCGAATCGCCGGATCCCGCCGAAATCGTGCCGCCACGGCGGCCTCGATCCGACCGCCGCCACTGCGGCCGTCGCCGGCGACGCGACAAGCATGACGGACATGGACGACTTGACGATTTGACGCGAGACGCCGGAAAACGCACGGCATACGCACCGCGTCTCGCGAAGCACGCAAATCAAATCACGCGCCGCTTCGCGCGACGGCGAGCCGCAGCGGCGCGAAGCGCGCGGCCATCGCTGCCATCACGGCGCACACGGCGGCCATGAAGCCCCACGCCGGCGACAGATCGGCGACGTTCTGCCGGATCACGCCCGCGACGAACGGGAAGAGGCCCGCGATCAGGTAGCCGATTCCCTGGACGAATCCGGCGAGCGCGCCGGCCTCGGCCGCGCTCGGCGCGTGATCGAGCGCGACGATCAGCGGCAGCGGGAACAGTGCGCCGATGCCGAGGCCGATCAGCAGCGACGCGGGCAATGCGAAATCGAGCGGCGCCGCGATCAGCGCAATCAAGCCGGCGAACAGCGACGCGATCGCGGCGAAGAGCGCGGGGCGGCGATCCGGCAGGCGATCGATGAACGTCGACACGGTGAGCCCCGCGACGACCTCGGCGAGCGTCACGCCGCCGAGCAGGCCGCCCGCCGCTTCGGGCGACCAGCCGAGCGACACGTAATAGGGCGGCAGCCACGCAAGCACGAGCGTGTAGGCGCCCGTGCCGAGGCCGAAGAAAGCGGCGAGCAGCCAGGCGCGCGCGCCGTGCGTGCGCCGCGCGGCCGGGCGCGCATGCGCGTCGCGGGCCGCCGCGCGCGTGGCGGGCGGCCACAGCATCGCGGCCGCGACGGCGGGCAACGCCCAGCCGGCGAGCGCGAGCGTCCAGCCGATCGCGTGCGCGGCAAATGGCGTCGCGACGCTCGCGAATACGGCGCCGCCCATGATCGACGTCGAATAGAAGCCCATCACGCTGCCCGCGCGCGCGGCGAATTCGGCCTTGATGAAGGCGGGCAGGAGCGCCTGCACGGCCGCGATGCCGAGCCCCGCGCAGAGCGCGGAAGCAAGCAGCACGGCGGGCGTGCTCGCCGCGGCGCGCGCCGCGCACGCGAGCCCGATCAGCGCGACGCCGAGCCACACGCCCGCGCGCACGCCGGCGCGCCGCGCGAGCCATGGCGCGCTCAGCGCGCCCGCGCCCATCAGCAGGATCGGCACGGTCGTCAGCAGGCTCGCCGCGCTGTCGGACAAGCCGGTCGCGCGCTGGATCGTATCGAGGAGCGGCCCGAGCGACGCGAGCACCGGACGCAGGTTGAGGCCGACGAGGACGATGGCGGCGAGCCGCCAAGCAGGAGAAACGAATGGGCGCATATCGATTGGATCAGCAGGCGGCCGGACGGCGTGCCTTACGTATAATTGTCTCGGCATCAAGATAAATTCGGCTTATCTCTACGTCAAGATAACTTGGATGGACGGGAGGGTTAATGGATCGTGCAGCACATGCGGTCGAGCAGTGGCGCCGCGAGCGCCCGGATCTCGACGCGTCCTCGATGATCGTGCTCGGCAGGCTGCAGGAGGCGGCGCTCGTCATCTCGCGCGACAGGCTCAATCCGCTCTTCGCGCGCTACGGCCTGCAGCCGGGCGAATTCGACGTGCTCGCGACGCTGCGCCGCAGCGGCGCGCCGTACGCGCTGACGCCGACGGCGCTCTATGATGCGGCGATGATTTCGTCGGGCAGCATGACGAACCGGATCGATCGCATCGAGAAGGCGGGGTGGGTCGAGCGGCGCCCGAATCCGGCGGACGGGCGCGGCACGCTCGTCGCACTGACGCCGGCGGGGCTCGCGCTGATCGACGACGTGGTCGTCGCGCACGTCGACAACCAGCGGCGCGTGCTGTCTTCGCTGAGCGACGCGGAGCGGCGTCAGCTCGCGAAGCTGCTCGACAAGCTGCTTCAAGGACAGGCGAAAGACTGATTGCGCGGCGTCCGGCGTCGCGCCCGGACGCCGGCCCATTTCACGGTTCGCGGTTCGAGGTTCGCACGCGAGCGTGGAACGGGGTGAGCGACGTGTCGTGCCGCCTCGCGACGATCGCGGTCGCTTGGCGCGAACCGGCCCTCCCATCCCGTGAAGACGAGCGCTGCCAGGCGATGTCCGGCCCTTCCGATCACCTGTCCTTTTCTTCTCCGCGAAACACGAAAACGGCCTTGCGGCCGCCGCGGCATCGCATGCGCAAAAAACCTTGCGGCAATTTTGATTGCCATATACTTGCATCATGCAAGCATTCGATCCGGAGCCGTCAGCATGCCCGCCGTCCCGTCCGCCACCCGAACGCCGAAATCCCCCAAATCGCAGAAACCCGCTGCGCCGCTGCGCCTGGGCAACTGGCTTCCGTATCGGCTGTTCGTCGTCGCCGCGCAGGTCGCGCGCCCGCTCGAGGCGTTCTATTCCGAGCGCTTCGGCCTGACGCAGGCGGCATGGCGCATCCTGGCGGTGATTGCCGATCGCGCGGGCGCGAACGCGACCGAGATCGGCCTCGCGTGCGCGCTCGATCCGTTCACCGTGAGCCGCGGCATCGGCCAGCTCGTCACGCTGGGCTTCGCGCGGCGCACGGTCGCGAAGAACGATCGACGCTTCGCGTCCGTCACGATCACCGCGAAAGGCCGCGCGGCGTTCGACGAAATCGCGGCGCTCGGGATTGCGATCGAGCAAAACCTGCTCGCGACGCTGTCGGACGACGAAACGCGCGTGCTCGATGCGGCGTTGCGCAAGCTCGAGAACGCGAGCGCGCGGATCGAGGCCGAGGACTGGCGCTCGCTCGTCGGGCGAGGCGCGTCATGACCGCGCTCCTGTTCGGCCTGACCGCGCTGCTGTGGGGCGGCGGCGCGCTCGCGACCGCGATGCAGGCGGGCGCGACGCCCGTGCTCTGGTCGGTGTCGATGCGCATGGCGCTCGCCGGCGTGCTGCTGCTCGGCTACGGTCGCTGGAAGGGGCAAGCGCTGGGAATCCCGCGCCGGGACCGCGTGTTCGTCGCGCTCCAGGGCGCGCTCTTTTTCGCGTTCGCGTTCATCACGTTCTACGAAGCGACGCGGCGCATTCCGAGCGGGCTCGCCGCGCTCGTGCTGTCGACGTCGTCGCTGTTCGCCGCGCTCCTCGGCCGCGCGCTGCTCGGCACGCCGCTCGCGCGCTCGTTGCTGTGGGGCGCCGCATGCGGAATCGCGGGCGTCGGCATCATCGTCGGGCCGTCGCTCGGCACGGTGCGGGCCGGGTCCGCATCCGGCTTCGCGTGGGCGCTCGTCGCGGCGGTCGCGACGGCGGCGGGCACCGTCGTCGGCGCGCGCAACCAGCGGGCAGGGCTGCCGACCGTCGCGATCCTCGGCTGGGGCGCGCTCGTCGGCTCCGCGACGAGCGCCGCCTGGGCCGGCGCGCAGCACGTGCCGTTCGTCGCCGACTGGTCGGTGCGCTACGTCGGCAGCCTGCTGTATCTCGCGATCGGCGCGTCGTGCGTGACGTTCATGCTGTACTTCGACCTCGTGCGGCGGCTCGGGCCCGGCAAGGCCGCCTATACGCTCGCCGCGGTGCCGATCGTCGCGCTCGGGCTGTCCGCGCTGTTCGAAGGGCTGCATCTGGATGCGCGGATTCTCGTCGGCGCGGCGGCCGTGCTCGCCGGAAACGTGCTCGTCCTGCGCGGATGAGCGCGGCGAGCCAAGCGTGCGGCGCGGGCTTCCGCTGGCTGCCTCGCAAGCGGATGCGCATGCGTCGAACGTCGGCCACCGTTCATCCGAGCCGGTTCGTCTGCAATTCGAATGAACGATCCGGAACGCCGCTCGCGCAAGCGCAATGCGCGCGCCGGCGATCGTCCGGCGCCGGATCGCCACCGCCGCGTCGATATCGAAGTCCCGCTCCGCACCCGAGCGCGGCGCGTCAAGCGAGCCGCTGCGCGACCATCACGGTCATCGGCCACATCAGCGCATGGCCGGCGCGCGTCGTGCTGACGCTCAGGAACGTCTCGGCCGCGGCCAGACAATCGGCGTCGGAATACGCGTCGGTCGCCGAAAAGAGCAGCCGCAGGAAATGGCCGATCGCCTTGCGGCTGTCGAATTCCCACGGCACCGTCACCTCGCAAAAACGCGGCTCGCTCCACCCGGTCAGTGCGCACAGCGTCTTCGCGAATTCCTCGGACAGGAACGCGACTTCATGTCCCGTCGAGCAGCTTTTCGCGATGAAGCCGTCGAAGTAGCGCGCGAGCGGCGTGCCCGCGAAGATGTCGTAGATCACGAGGCGCGCGCCGGGACGCACGTGACGCGCACAGGCGGCGAACGCCGACGTCTTGTCGGTCACGTGATGGATCGCGCCGCGGCTCCAGACCGCGTCGAAATCGCGCGTGTCGAGATGCAGCGCGTCGGCCGCCTGCTGGACGACGCGGATGTTCGAATCGGGCGCCCCGCGCAGCGCGTCGAGCTGCTCGATCGACGGATCGGTCACGACGAGACGCCCGGACGGTCCGAGCGCGGCCGAGATCGCACGGCTGAAATAGCCGCTGCCGCCGCCGATCTCGAGAATCTTCTCGCCCGGAGACGGCCGCAGGAAGCGGCGCATGCATTCGATGTCCTGCCGCCACGCGTCGGGATAGAGCGACAGCGCGTCCTTGTAGTGCGTCGAGCGATTGCCGGCGAATTCGATTACGTCCGTCATGTGGGATCTCCAGGCGACCGGGGCGTCTCCGGGCCCGCGGCCGCAATGAGTTCAGGATTTTTCTTCGAATGGATGTCCATCGTGTGCGTGCCGTGTGCGGCGTATGGATCGGGCGATGCAGGTTGGCCTCGTCGCGCCGTCCCGGCCATGTTCGTTTGTCGCTGCGGCCGGCTGCCGGGCGCTCCTGCGATGCGATCGATGCGATTCGGACATCGCACGCACGCGCGGCCGCCGAACCCGGCGTCAGTCGAGCACCGGCACGAGCGCGCCGCGCTGCACCCGGTAGAGCGTCACCGCGCCGTTGACGTTGTCGCCCTGCGGATTGAAGCGGATCCTGCCGATCACGCCGTCATAGCGCGTCTTCGCGAGCGCGCCCAGATAGACGGCCGGATCGGGCGAGTTCGCCCGGCGCATTGCGTCGGCGAGCAGCATCACGGCGTCGTAGCCGTACGGCGCGAACACGATCACCTTGCCGTAGCGCGCCGCGAAGCGCCGCTCGAAATCGGCGTAGCCCGCCATCTTCGTATGCGGGGCGCCCGCCTGCGTGCAGTACTGGCCTTCGTTCGCGCCCGACGACAGCGCGGTCCATTGCCCCGTGCACACGCCGTCGCCGCCGACGAAGATCGCGTCGAGCCCGAGCGCCTTCATCTGCCGCACCATCGGCCCCGCCTGCGCGTCCGCGCCTCCGTAGACGATCACGGCCGCATGCTCGCCTTTCACGCGCGTCAGGATCGATGCGAAATTGACCGCGGCGTCGGTCGTGTAGTCGCGCGAAATCCGCGTGACGCCGCTCGCGCGCAGCGTCTTCTCCGCTTGATCGATGAGACCCTGCCCATATGCGCCGCGATCGTCGATCAGCGCGATCGGCTGGCCTTTCGCGAACTTCGCGGCGAGCGCGGCGAGCGACGCGCCTTGCTGGTCGTCGGTCGCCATCAGCCGGAACGCCGTCTTGTAGCCTTGCTGCGTGTACGCGGGGGTGGTCGCGGCGGGCGCGATCTGCGGAATCCCGGCGGCCGCGTAGACTTTCGCCGCCACGATCGTCGGCCCGGAATTCAGGTCGCCGACGACGCCCGCGACGCGCGCGTCGACGAGGCGCTGCGCGACCTGCACGGCCTGGCGCGGATCGCCCTGATCGTCTTCGACGACGAGCTCGAACTTCACCGGCTTGCCGCCGATCGTGGGCGACGTGCGATTCAGATCGTCGACGGCCAGTTGCGCGCCGAACTGGACATCCTTGCCCAAGTGCGCGACGGGCCCCGTCAGCGGCATCGCGACGCCGATCCTGACGATCGATTGCGCGTGCGCGTCGAAGCCGATCGCGGCCAGCAACAATAGACACCCTATGCGAACGTTCATGTCGACCCTCGCTCGAGGACAGGTAACGACCACCGACGCCAGACGACCGGCGAAAACCGCATCGATCCGGATGCCGAATCGTTTTCCGCATGGATCGACGGCATCCGGCACGGCTGGTCGCGAACACGCCGCACTATCGAGTTCTCGTTGTGTTCGTCGCGCGCGTGCGGCGATGCCGCGCGCGATGCCCGGCCCTCGGAAATGGCCGTCGAAACCGGCGCTCAAGGCTCGTCGAGCAGGCGCTGCCAGCCGACGATCGCGAGGCGCTCGCTCTCGCGCCCGATCTTCGGCAACGTATCCCTGAGCAGCGCGCATTGCTCGGGCGTCAGCACGTCGAGCATGCGCTTCTCCGCCGCGACGCCCACGGCGGCGATCTCGTCGAATGCGTCGCGGCCGACGGACGTCGCCATCAGGCACGCGTAGCGGCGGTCGTTGTGCGCGGCGTCGCGCCGGGCGAAGCCCGCCGCGACGAGCTGCGCGATCCCTCGGCTGACCGACACCGCGTCCATGCCGAGCGCCGCGCCGATCTGCCGCGCGTTCGCGCCCGGCCTGTCGACGATCGTCGCGAGAATCCGCCACGCCTGCTGGCTGATTCCGTAGCGCGGGCCGTAGAACTCCGCGAGCAGGCGCGCGACGTGCTGCGCGGGCAGAAACAACTGGTAGGGGAGCCATTCGTCGAGCCGCAGCGCCGGCGGGGCGGAAGCCGCGAGCGAATCGTCTTGCGGCACGGCCGCCCCCGATTGTTTGCCGATTGGTTTCATTTTGAAAATATTCGAGCCCAAAAAAACGGCCGATGCCGATCCGGTGTTCATGCCGCCGCCGCCGATTGCGCGCGCAGCGCCTTTTCGTATGGAGTCCGTACGCAAGGAGCGCGCCAACGCCGCCGCCATCCTTGGCCGGCGTGGCTTCGCGGTCAAAATGAAGCACAGCGTCCCGAAACGACGCCGCGCTTTATGCACCATTCGGAGAACAATCCGCACCAACGCGCGACCGGCGTGCCGTGATCGGATGCATGCGCGCGGCGCGTGCCGGGCCGGGCGACCGGACACGGCCCGGCGGCGGATCGGGAAGAGAGGGGAAGCGAGACCTGCGCGATGCGGTCGCGCTGAGCGTTGCCGATCGCGTCCGTCACGACCGTCATGATCGCGACGGACGGGAAGAGATCGGCCGAGCCGCAGGCGGCCGCCTATGCGCCTATGCGCCGGGCGCCGGTTGCCCGGCCACGCGCGGCGGCGCATCCGCGTGACGAGACGCGGCTACGGCCGCGCGGGAATGTTCAACCCGCGCGCGACCGCGGGCCGCGCGAGAAACGCGTCGAGCGCGCGCGCGACGTTCGGATAGCGGTCGAATTCGACGAGCTCGCGCGCTTCATAGAAGCCGATCAGGTTGCGCACCCATGGGAACGTCGCGATATCGGCGATCGTATAGGCGTCGCCCATGATCCACGTGCGGTCCGCGAGGCGGCCGTCGAGCACCGCGAGCAAGCGCTTCGCCTCGCCGACGTAGCGGTCGCGCGGACGCTTGTCCTCGTACTCGCGGCCCGCGAACTTGTGGAAGAAGCCGACCTGGCCGAACATCGGCCCGATGCCGCCCATCTGGAACATCAGCCACTGGATCGTCTCGTAGCGGCGCGCGGGATCGGCCGGAACGAACTGGCCGGTCTTGTCGGCGAGATAGAGCAGGATCGCGCCCGATTCGAACAGCGCGAGCGGCTTGCCGCCCGGACCGTGCGGATCGATGATCGCCGGAATCTTGTTGTTGGGGTTCAGCGACAGGAACTCGGGCGACATCTGGTCGTTCGTGTCGAAGCGCACGACGTGCGGCTCGTACGGCAGCCCCGTTTCCTCCAGCAGGATCGACACCTTGACGCCGTTCGGCGTCGGCAGCGAATAGAGCTGGATGCGGTCCGGATGCTGCGCGGGCCATTTCTTCGTGATAGGGAACTCGGAGAGATCGGACATGGAGGGACTCGGTCGATGAATCGATGAATCGATGAAGAAGGCGAGCCCGGGCGGGCGGCGCGGTTCGCACAATGTAGCCGATCCCGCGCATTGTTGCCGGCGGCGGCGCGTTGCGCCGCGCAGGCGCTTGCGCGCGAGGCGCGCGGACCATGCCGTCGCCAGGCGAGAGCGAAGCGCGGAGCGGACCGGCGCCGCGGCGGCGAACGCGAGCCGTCAGCGCCGTCCTTCGGCCGCCGCGTGCTCGCGCAGCACCGCGATGAACGCGCGCAGCTTCGGCGGCACGTGCTTGCGGTTCGCGTAGTAGAGCCACATCGGCGGCAGCGTGCGGCACGCGCCCGGCAGCACTTCGCGCAGCGTGCCGCGGCGCAGGTCGTCCTCGATCCGCTCGCGCATGAACACGAACGCGATGCCCGCGCCCGCGCGCGCGGCGTCGATCACCGCGCCCGTATCGGTGCTGACGAAGCGGCCCGCGACGTCGAGATCGACGTCGCGGCGGCCGTCGCGCAGCGGCCACTTGTGCAGCCGGCCGCTCTTCGGGAAGCGGAAGCGGATGCACATGTGCCGCGCGAGGTCGGCGACCTTCGCCGGCGTGCCGTGCTGCGCGAGATAGCCGGGCGTCGCGACGAGCGCGCACGCGAGCGCGGGCGCGATCTTCACGCCGACCATCCCGGGCTGCAGCCGGTCGGCCAGGCGTATCCCGGCGTCGAACCGCTCCTTGACGATATCGACGAGATGATCCTCGTAGCGAATCTCGACGCTCACTTTCGGGTAGCGGCGGAAGAACTCGGCGAGCACGTCGGCCGTGACGACCGATTTCGCGAGATGCAGCGCGCTGATCCGCAGCAGGCCTTCGGGCTCGTCGCGCGCGTCGTTCAGCGCGTCGCGCGCGTCGACGACCTGCCGGTACGGCTGCGCGGTCGCGTCGTGATAGCGCTGGCCGGCTTCGGTCAGGCTCACGCCGCGCGTGCTGCGGCTGAACAGCTTGACTTTCAGCTCGCTTTCGAGCTGCCCGATCGCGAGGCTCACGGCGGCGGGCGTCAAGCCGAGCGCCGCCGCCGCGCGCGTGAAATTGCCGTGCGTGACGACGCTGATGAACACGTGCAGACCGCCGAGCGGATCGCGTCGCAGAGTCATTAGAAAAACTTGATACGTTTGTGAGCGGAATAGCGATTCTCTCAGATACCGCCGATCCCTACACTGGCTCGCAGTCGAACCGCCAGGAGCCGCCGATGTCCGCCGAACTCACCCTCGAACGCGCGCAGCGCATCATCGACGCCGGCGTCGCGAACGCCGCGCGGCTGAACGCCGCGGGCGTCGCAGTCGCGATCGCCGTCGTCGACGCCGGCGCGCATCTCGTCGCGTTCGCGCGGATGGACGACGCGTTCATCGGCGCGATCGACCTCGCGACGCGCAAGGCCGGCACGTCCGCGCGCTTCCGGATGCCGAGCGCGTCGCTCGGCGCGCTGTCGGCGGGCGATGGGCCGATCCGGACGATCGAGCACAGCAACGGCGGGCTCGTCACGTTCGGCGGCGGCCTGCCGCTCGTCGGCGCGCACGGGCGCTGCATCGGCGCGGTCGGCGTGTCGGGCGGCACGGTCGACGAGGACGACGCGATCGCCCGGGCGTGCGTCGACGCTTTCGCAACCCTTCTGAACGCAGGACAAGGAGCAAGGACATGACTCAGAAACGCATGCTGGTGACGGGCGCAGGCTCGGGCTTCGGTCGCGAGGTCGCGCTGCGGCTCGCCGCGAAAGGCCATCACGTGATCGCGGGCGTGCAGATCGCGCCGCAGATCACCGAACTGAACGCCGAGGCCGCGCGGCGCGGCGTCGAGCTCGACGTCGTGAAGCTCGACGTCACGTCGGCGCGCGACCGCGCGCAAGCCGCGCATTGGAACGTCGACGTGCTGCTGAACAACGCCGGCGCGGGCGAAGCGGGCGCGCTCGTCGATCTGCCCGTCGACATCGTCCGCGAGCTGTTCGAGACCAACGTGTTCGGGCCGCTCGAGCTGACGCAGCAGGTCGCGCGCGGGATGATCGCGCGCGGGCGCGGCAAGATCGTGTTCGTGTCGTCGATCGCCGGGCTCATCACGGGCGCCTACACGGGCGCGTATTGCGCGTCGAAGCACGCGGTCGAAGCGCTCGCCGAGGCGATGCACGCGGAGCTCGAAGCGCACGGCATCCGGATCGCGGTCGTCAATCCTGGGCCGTACAGCACGGGCTTCAACGACCGGATGATGGAGACGCCGCGCCGCTGGCTCGATCCGGCGCGCGACACGGCGACGCCCGCGAAGCTGACGTTCCCGCTCGAGCAGTTCGATCCGGAGGAGATGATCGAGAAGATGGTCGAAGTGACCGAAGGCGACGGCGGGCTGTTCCGGAACCTGCTGCCCGCCGCGGTCGAGCAGTTCGTGCGCGACGAGCAGGCGCGCGCGTGGACGCGCCGTCAGAGCGACGACGGCGGGGCGTGAGCGCACGGGCGGGCGGGGCGCGGCGTGTTGCCCGCCGGCCGCAGGACGACGATGATGCGGGCCGCATCGGCCGGCGATCTCGCGCGGGCCTCCTTCTGCACGCGATCAAGACGCCAACCACGACGATCGCGCCCGGCCGTCCACCGCTTCGCCCGCCCCCCGGCGCACGCGACGCCTTCCGTTACCGCGGCTTGCGGTAGCGGATCCCGTCCACCTTCGTGCTGACGCGCGTGCCGGCCCGGCCTTCGGCGATCGCGACGATGTCCGCCAGCGAGCCGATCACCGCGTCGCCCCCCGTCTGTCTCGCGAATTCCATCGCCGCCTGCACCTTCGGCCCCATCGAGCCGGCGGCGAAGCCGAGCCGTTCGAGCGCGTCCGGATGCGCGGCCTCGATCAGCGACTGCGTCGGTTTGCCCCAGTCGACGTACGCGCCGTCGACGACCGTCGCGATCACGAGCAGGTCCGCATGCAGCTCGCGCGCGAGCAGCGACGCGCACAGATCCTTGTCGATCACCGCCTCGACGCCCGCGAGCTTGCCGCTCGCGTCGTAGCGCGTCGGGATGCCGCCGCCGCCCGCGCAGATCACGATCGTGCCTTTCTCGAGCAGCCACTTGACCGGACGGATCTCGAAGATGCGCCGCGGCCGCGGGCTCGGCACGACGCGGCGGAACTGGTCGCCGTCGGGCGCGATGCGCCAGCCTTTTTCCTGCGCGAGCCGCTCGGCCTCGTCGCGCGAGTAGACGGGGCCGATCGGCTTCGTCGGATGATCGAACGCCGGATCGGCCGGATCGACCTCGACTTGCGTCAGCAGCGTCGCGAACGGCGCGTCGGGCGGCAGCAGATTGCCCATCTCCTGCTCGATCAGATAACCGATCATCCCTTCCGTCTGCGCGCCGAGGACGTCGAGCGGGTAGGGCGCGACCTCGGCGTAGGCCGCGCCCTGCAGCGCGAGGAGCCCGACCTGCGGCCCGTTGCCGTGCGCGATCACGAGCTCGTTGCCGGGCGCGATCTGCGCGATCTGCGCGACCGCGATCTTCACGTTGTGCCGCTGCTGAGCCTCGGTCATCGGCTGATTGCGCTGCAAGAGCGCGTTGCCGCCCAATGCGATGACGATACGCATCATGTTTCTCCTTGAAAGTGCGGACGGCGCGATGCGCCGCGCCGTCCGGTTGCGCGCGTCGAATCGTCAGATGGCGCCGAGCGTCGACACGAGAACCGCCTTGATCGTATGCATGCGGTTTTCCGCCTGCTCGAACGCGATGCAGCGGGGCGATTCGAATACTTCGTCGGTGACTTCGATGCCGTCCTTCAGATGCGGATAGCGCTCCGCGATCGCCTTGCCGACCTTCGTCTCGCAGTTGTGGAACGCCGGCAGGCAGTGCATGAAGCGCGTGCGCGGGTTGCCCGTCGATTCGATCAGCTTGCGGTTCACCTGGTACGGCAGCAGCGCCTTGATCCGCTCGTCCCACGCGTCGACGGGCTCGCCCATCGACACCCATACGTCGGTGTGGATGAAATCGACGCCCTTGACCGCCTCGTACGGATCTTCGGTCAGCGTGAGCCGCGCGCCGCTTTCGGCCGCGAACGCCTCGCATTGCGCGACGAAGTCCGCGGCGGGCCAGAGCGATTTCGGCGCGCCGATCCGCACGTCCATCCCGAGCTTCGCGCCGATCAGCAGCAGCGAATTGCCCATGTTGTTGCGCGCGTCGCCGAGATACGCGTAGCGGATGTCGTGCAGCGGCTTGTCGCTGTGCTCGCGCATCGTCATCACGTCGGCGAGCATCTGCGTCGGGTGGTATTCGTCGGTGAGCCCGTTGAAGACGGGCACGCCCGCGTGGTGCGCGAGCTCCTCGACGATCTCCTGGCTGAAGCCGCGGTACTCGATCGCGTCGTACATCCGGCCGAGCACGCGCGCCGTGTCCTTCATGCTCTCCTTGTGGCCGATCTGCGACGACGTCGGATCGATGTACGTGACGTTCGCGCCCTGATCGTACGCGGCGACTTCGAACGCGCAGCGCGTGCGGGTCGACGTTTTTTCGAAGATGAGCGCGATGTTCTTGCGCAGCAGGCGCGGCTGCTCGGTGCCGCTGTACTTCGCGCGCTTCAGGTCGCGCGCGAGGTCGAGCAGGTAGCGCAGCTCGCGCGCGTTGTGGTGCATCAGGCTCAGCAGATTGCGGTTGTGCAGGTTGAAGCTCATCTGGTTTCTCCGTAGGTTGTCGGGAGGGCGGCGCTCGCGCGCCGCGACGCTTGCGCCGGCGCTCAGTAGTCGACGGGGTCGCGCAGCACCGGGCAGGTCATGCAGTGGCCGCCGCCGCGGCCGCGCCCGAGCTCGCTCGAGCCGATCGTGATCACCTCGATGCCCGCCTTGCGCAGCAGCGTGTTCGTGTACGTGTTGCGGTCGTAGCCGACGACGACGCCCGGCTCGACGCAGACCATGTTGTTGCCGTCGTCCCATTGCTCGCGCTCGGCCGCGAAATCGTTGCCGCCCGTCTCGACGACGCGCAGCGACTTGAGCCCGAGCGCCTGCGCGACGACATCGACGAACGGCTTGTCTTCGCGCTCGATGTCGATCCCGTAGTGCGCGTCGCCGCCCGGGCGCAGCGAGAACGGCACGATCCGGTTCACGACGTCCGGGAAGACCGTCACGAGATCGCGGTCGCAGAAGCTGAACACGGTGTCGAGGTGCATCGACGCGCGCGAGTTCGGCAGGCCGGCGACGATCACGCGCTCGGCCGCCCCCTTCGCGAACAGCGACTGCGCGAGCTGGCCGATCGCCTGGCGCGACGTGCGCTCGCCCATCCCGACGAGCACGACGCCGCGGCCGATCGGCATCACGTCGCCGCCTTCGAGCGTCGCCATGCCGTGATCCTGGTCGGGATCGCCGTACCAGATGTCGAACTTCGCGTCGGCGAACTGCGGATGGAACTTGTAGATCGCGGCGACGAGGAGCGTCTCCTGCCGGCGCGCCGGCCAATGCATCGGATTGAGCGTGACGCCGCCGTAGATCCAGCACGACGTGTCGCGCGTGAACATCATGTTCGGCAGCGGCGGCAGCACGAACGACGACTGGCCGAGGTAGTCGCGGAACAGCGTGAGCACCTTCGAGCGCTCGCCGCCCGTGATGTCGCTCGCGGCGACGCCGCCGATCAGGAATTCGGCGAGCGCGCGCGGCTCGAGGCCTTCGAGCCACGCGCGCATTTCGTCGACGAGGCCGACGCCGACGCTGTCGGGCGTGATCTTCCGGTCGAGGATCCACTTGAGCGCGACGGGATTCTTGACGGTCTCGGTCAGCAGGTTGTGCATCTCGAGCACTTCGACGCCGCGCTCGCGCATCTTCGACACGAAGTCGAAGTGGTCGCGCTTCGCCTGGTTCACCCACATCACGTCGTCGAACAGCAACGCGTCGCAATTGCTCGGCGTGAGACGCTGATGCGCGAGCCCCGGCGAGCAGACGAGCACCTTGCGCAGTTTGCCGACTTCGGAGTGGACACCGACTTGAGAGATGGCGTTGGTCATGTTGGTTACCTCTTCGATCAAAGGGTGATGAGCCCGCTATGGAGCGCGTAGGCCGCGAGAACCGCCGCGGCGGCCGCCGCCGCGAAGATGGGTTTCTCGGCGGCGGTGAAAACCGGCTTGCCGAGCTCGCGCTTCGCCTTCGCGAAGAAGAGCGCGCCCGGCGCATAGAGAAGGGCGGACAGCAGCAGGTACTTGACCCCGCCCGCGTACAGCAGCCAGACCGCGTAGAGCACGGCGAGCGCGGCGACGAAGCCGTCCTTGCGGCGGGCGCGCGCGTCGTTCTCGTAGGTCTCGCCGCGCACGGCGAGAAGGAGCGCATAGGCGGCCGACCAGAAATACGGAATCAGGATCATCGACGTCGCGAGATAGATCAGCGACAGATAGGTGCTTTGCGAGAACAGCGTGATGAGCAGGAACACCTGGACGAGCGCATTCGTGAGCCAGAGCGCGTTCGCGGGCACGTGATTCGCGTTCTCCTTGCGCAGGAACGCGGGCATCGTGTGGTCCTTCGCGGCCGAGAACATGATCTCCGCGCAGAGCAGCACCCACGACAGCAGCGCGCCGGCGAGCGACACGACGAGGCCGACGCTGATGAGGACGGCGCCCCAGTGGCCGACGACGTGCTCGAGCACGGCCGCCATCGACGGGTTCTGCAGCTTCGCGAGCTGCGGTTGCGTCATGATGCCGAGCGACAGCACGTTGACGAGCACGAGCACGAGCAGCACGCCGACGAAGCCGATCACGGTCGCGCGGCCGACGTCGCTACGCTTTTCCGCGCGCGCGGAGAAGATGCTCGCGCCTTCGATGCCGATGAAGACCCAGACCGTCACGAGCATCATGCTGCGGACCTGGTTCATCACCGAGCCGAGCGACGGGTTCGCGCGGCCCCAGATGTCGGCCTTGAACACGTCGAGCTTGAACGCGAAGAAGCAGATCAGGATGAACAGCGCGAGCGGGACGATCTTCGCGACGGTCGTGACGAGGTTGATGAACGCCGCTTGCCGGATCCCGCGCAGCACGAGGAAATGCACGGCCCACAGCAGCACCGACGCGCCCGCGATCGCGGCGGGCGTGTTGCCTTCGCCGAATATCGGGAAGAAGTAGCCGAGCGTCGAGAAGAGCAGCACGAAGTAGCCGACGTTGCCGATCCACGCGCTGATCCAGTAGCCCCACGCGGACGAGAAGCCCATGTAGTCGCCGAAGCCCGCCTGCGCGTACGCGTAGACGCCGCCGTCGAGCTGCGGCTTGCGGTTCGCGAGCGTCTGGAACACGAACGCGAGCGTGAGCATGCCGACCGCGGTGATCGCCCAGCCGATCAGGATCGCGCCGGCTTCGGCGGTGGCCGCCATGTTCTGCGGCAGCGAGAAGATGCCGCCGCCGATCATCGACCCGACGACGAGCGCGGTCAGCGCGCCGAGTCGCAGCTTGTTCGCGGCGGGTTTCGCCGCGACTTCTTGAATCACTTCAGCCATGATGTTTCCTCGCAGTCGCGTTCGCGCAAAATCGCGGCGTGCACGCGGCCATCGCGCGTCCGCCGGGGCGGATGAGCGCGGCGGTCTGCCGCTTGCATGCGCGGTCCGGCGGAACGCGCGTCGTTTGAAATCCGAAGGTGCGTGCTCGATGCGAGCGTTATCGGCGGAGCGTCGTCATCGGTCCGCCTTGTGGTGGTTGTGTCCGGGCTTCGCGTTGACGCCGCGCTTCAGCCGCGTCGCTGCGTTCCCAGAACGAAAAGACCCAGATGCCGATCCGGCGCCGCTTCCAGTACATGCCGTGCAGGCGGCGGCGGATTTCCGCGAGTGCGCCCCAGTTGGCGCCTTCGATGTCGATCAGCGCGCCCGGCCTCGGGCCCGATTGCCCGATGAATTGAATAGCGGTGAATTTTTTTCCGGTGTATTTGAATAGAAAAGCTTGAAGCTCTTCTCGTGTGACCCCCGGTTGAATATTTTCAATGCAGATTCTCATCACGCTTCCTGCTTTTGCTCGTCCGAATCCGCTCTCGATCGCTTTTGGCGATCGAATTTCCGCAGGCAGCGGAATCGAGCGATATATCCCGGTTCTTGCATGCGAAACGAGCTGATCGAACCCATCCAAAATTCGTCAAACTGGGCATTTGAATTCGCTGTCGTCGAATCAATTCTTCCTGATAGCTTACCGATTGAAAACAATTTAAACGGCTCTTTATGTCATGGATCAAAAAACGCGGAAAGGCGGCCGGGCGATGTGCAAACCGTATCGGGATCGGCGTGCATGTTGCCGTCGTTCGTGCTTGCGGTGGAGCCGTTTTTATCGGCCGCGCGAATCGACGTTCGTCGGACACGTGCGTGTCGCAATGACCTCCGATCGACGCAATTCCATCTTGCTGAAATCGTGATTGGTCGCGCTTCGGAAGCACGGGCGGACGGACGCGCT
Source organism: Burkholderia oklahomensis C6786 (assembly GCF_000959365.1). Lineage (NCBI taxonomy): Bacteria > Pseudomonadati > Pseudomonadota > Betaproteobacteria > Burkholderiales > Burkholderiaceae > Burkholderia > Burkholderia oklahomensis. The sequence goes on along the minus strand of NZ_CP009555.1, from coordinate 3,779,302 downwards.
TGCGTCGCGTGCGGGCAGCGGTCCCGCGTGCCATGTTCGCGGTGAGCGAAGCGTTCGCCGCAACGGGCCGGAAGTGAATTCGTGGCGATGCGTGCGCGTCCATGCGCATCCCGTCATGCGTCGAGAGCATCGATCGATGACGCTTTCGATTTGTCTGTCGCGCATCGCGATCGCTCGCGCTTCACCGAGCAGCGCGGCGAAGCATTCGGCAAGCAAGCCGCTTCGCTCGATGCGACGATAGCCCGCGCTCGCGCGCGTCGCTCCCGCGTCCTACTCGCCGCCTTCGCGCGGCGTCGCCCTCACGGGCGCGATCCATCGCCCGATCACGCCGAGCGCGTCGTAGATCAGCACCGCGAGCAGCGCGACGATGAGGCCGCCTTGCAGCACAAACGCGGTGTTCGACGTCTGCAGCCCCGCGATGATCACGTCGCCGAGCCCCTTCGCCGCGACGGTCGAGCCGATCGTCGCGGTGCCGAGATTGATGACGACCGCGAGCCGGATGCCGTTCAGGATCACAGGAAACGCGAGCGGCAGCTCGACCCATGCGAGCCGCTGCAGCGCGCTCATCCCCATTCCGCGCGCGGCGTCGACGGCATCGGCGGGCACGTCCTGCAGCCCCGCGATCGTGCTCTCGAAGATGGGCAGCAGTCCGTACAGGATCAGCGCGATCAGCACGGGCTTCACGCCGAAGCCGACGGCCGGCACCGCGAGCGCGAGCACCGCGACGGGCGGGAAGGTTTGCCCGATATGCACGACGCTGCGCGCGACCGGCAGGAATTCCGCGCCCGCGCGCCGCGTGACGAAAATCCCGGCCGCGAGCGCGACGATCGCGCCCGCCGCGCTCGCCGCGCCGACGATCGCGAGATGCGACAGCGTCAGATCGAGGAGGCTCGCGCGCCGGTAGATCGCGGGCGCGCCGTTGTCGGCGAACGGTGCGAAGAGAGGCTCGAGCCAGCCGGGCCGCGCGAGCATCACGGCGAGCGCGGCCAGCGCGGCGACGCGCGCGAGCGTGACGAGCGCGTGCCGGCCCGCGGCGCCGAGCGCGCCCGGCGTGCGCGCCGCGCCCGTATCGGGCGCGGCGCCTGCGGCTTTGATCGCGCGCCTCATGCCGGCCGCTTCGCCTGCGCGACGATCGCATCGAGCGTGATGCGCTTCGTCGCCGCGCCGTCGGCGCTCGACACGGGAAGCGCGCTCGCGCCGCGCCACAGCAGCTCGGAGATCGCGTCGCGCAGCGTGAGCGCGCCCGATATCGGCTCGCCGGGCGCCGCGCCGGGCTCGGCGAGCGCGTCGACGCGCGTGAGCGCGAGCAGGCGCAGCGGCCGGTCGAGGCCCGCGACGAGCCGCTCGACGACGCCCGGCTGCGGCCGCCCGAGAATCTCGGCGGGCGAGCCCGCCTGCAGGATGCGCCCCGCGTCCATCACCGCGATCTGGTCGCCGAGCCGCAGCGCTTCGTCGATGTCGTGCGTGACGATCACGACCGTGATCCCGAGCCGCCGCTGCAGCGCGACGAGATCGTCCTGCGCCTTGCCGCGGATGATCGGGTCGAGCGCGCCGAACGGCTCGTCCATCAGCAGGATCGCGGGCTCGGCCGCGAGCGCGCGCGCGACGCCGACGCGCTGCTGCTGGCCGCCCGACAACTGATGCGGCAGCTTGCGCGCGTACGTGTCGTAATCGAGCTCGAACAGCTCGAGCAGCTCGCGCACCCGCGCGTCGATGCGCGCCGCGCGCCAGCCGAGCAGCCGCGGCACCGTCGCGACGTTGCGCTCGACCGTCCAGTGCGGGAAGAGGCCGTGCCCCTGGATCACGTAGCCGATCCCGCGCCGCAGCGTCTCGGCGGGCACGCTCGCGGTGTCGACGCCGTCGACGCGAATCGTCCCGCTCGTCGGCGCGATCAGCCGGTTGATCATCCGCAACAGCGTCGATTTGCCGCTGCCCGATGCGCCGACGAGCGCCGTCACCGTGCCGCGCGCGACCGCGAGCGACACGTCGTCGACCGCGGCGAGGTCGCCGAACAGCCGGCTCACGCGTTCGATCTCGATCATCGGCGCGCTCCTTTCGCGATCTCGGTCGCGGCCTCGAACAGCACGGCCGTGACGAGCGCGAGCGCGATCGTCGGCAGCGCGCCGAGCAGCACGAGGTCGGTCGCCGACTGGCCGATCCCCTGGAAGATGAACGTGCCGAAGCCGCCGCCGCCGATCAGCGCGGCGACCGCGGCGAGGCCGATGTTCTGCACGAGCACGATGCGCACGCCGGACAGCACGACGGGCAGCGCGAGCGGCAGCTCGACCGCGACGAGCCGCTCGCGGCCCGTCATCCCCATCGCCTGCGCGGCCTCGACGACGGCGGCCGGCACCTGCGCGAAGCCGACGACGACGCTCGACACGATCGGCAGCAGCGCATACAGGAAGAGGGCGATCAGCGCGGGCGCGACGCCGATTCCGCTCACGCCGAATGCGGCGGCGAGCGGCACGCGCGCGGCGAGGATCGCGAGGGGCGCCATCAGCAGGCCGTACAGCGCGATGCTCGGGATCGTCTGCACGACGTTCAGGAGCGGCAGCAGCGCGCCGCGCAGCGCGGCCGAGCGCGTGCAGCCGATGCCGAGCGGCACGCCGGCCGCGACCGCCGCGGCGACCGAGCCGGTGACGAGCGCAAGGTGGCGGATCGCCTCGCTGCGGAACGTGTCGGCGCGCACCGCATATTCCTGCATCACCGACAGCCCGTCCCAGCAGCCCCCGTGGATGAACGCCGCGAGCGCCGCGACCGCGGCGGCGAGCGCGACGAGACGGATGCCCGGCGCGAGCGCGATGCGGGCGAGCGCATCGGCGATCAGCACCGCGAACGCGAACAGCAGCAGCCACGCGCCCGCCGCGGGCGACACGCGCGCGAGCGGCGTGTCGGGCGTGACGAGGTGCGCGGGCGCGGCGCCGACGGCGATGCACAGCACGACGACGAGCGCGGCGCCGGCGGCGGCGCGCAAAGCGGCGCGGCTGCGGACGAGCGCGAACAGCGCGCCCGCCGCCCACAGCGAGGCGAGCGCACGAGCGTGTAGAGCGGGAAACACCGCGTCGAGCGCAAGCCCCGATCCGCCCGCGATCCGGTTCGCGCGCAGCGTGACGAACGGCTCGAAAAATGCCGCGTACGCGACGAGCACCGCGATCAGCACGCCGACCTTGTCGACGCGCGCGAGCCACGCCGGCGCCGCGTCCGGGCGCGACGCGGGGGCGGGCGCACCGGCTCCGCCCGCCGTGCGCGCCGTCATTTGACGAAGCCCTTCGATTTCAGATAGCTCGCCGCGACGCTCGCGGCCGGCTCGCCGTTGATCTGGATCCGCGCGTTGAGCGTCTGCAGCGTCTTCAGATCGAGGCTCGCGAACACCGGTTTCAGGTAATCGGCGATCTGCGGATGCGCTTTCAGCACCGCCTCGCGGACGATCGGCGTCGGCGCGTAGACGGGCTGCACGTGCTTGTCGTCGTCGAGGACCGTGAGCCCCGTCGCCGCGATGCCGCCGTCGGTGCCGTAGACCATCGCGGCGTTCACGCCGTCCGTCTGCTGCGCGGCGGCCTTGATCGTCGCGGCGGTGTCGCCGCCCGACAGCACGAGCATCTGCTCCGGCTTCAGCTTGAAGCCGTACGCCTTCTCGAACGACGGCAGCGCGGACGCGCTGTTGACGAATTCGGCCGACGCGGCGAGCTTCACCTTGCCGCCCGCGCCGACCCACTTGCCGAAATCGCTGAACGTCTTCAGATGCTGCGACTTCGCGACCGAGCTCAGCACCGCGACGCCCCACGTGTTGTTCGCGGGCGCGGGCGCGAGCCAGACGATCCGGTTCGCCGCGTAGTCGAGCTGCTTCGCGAGCGCGTAGCCTTGCGCGGCGTTCTTCCACGCGGGATCGTCGGCCTTGTTGAAAAAGAACGCGGCGTTGCCGGTGTATTCCGGGTAGATGTCGATTTCGCCCGTCGTCAGCGCGCGTCGGACGATCGGCGTCGCGCCGAGCCCGATCTTGTCGACGACGGCGATGCCGTGCGCCTTCAGCACCTGCGCGATCACGTTGCCGAGCAGGTTGCCTTCGGTGTCGATCTTCGACGCGACGGTCACCGCGTCGGCGGCGTGCGCGCCGGGCGCGGCGCAAACGAGCGAGACGGCCACCGCGGCGGCGGCCGCGCGCAGGGTACGGCTGAAACGGGGAATCTTCATCGGGGCTGGCACTCCTGTCGGACAGCAAAGGAACGGATGCGACGGCGTTCGTGCGCCCGCCCGGCGGGATTCGGCCGGGGGCGAAGCGGGGCCGAACGCATGCGGCAGGGGTTCAAGGTACTTGAGCAGGCGCGCTTTGGCAAACGAGGGCGCATTCAGGCGCGGCCGGAACGATCGTTTTGGACTGCGCATTTCCGTACCTTGGCGATACAATGCGACGGGCGAGGCAGCATATCCGAACGGATATTGCACTGCACCGTCATTCGTCGCTTTGAGCCGCTTTTCCGCCGATTGCCGTCTACGTCAAGGAGCGTCCATCGTGAGCAGCGATCCCAACACGGCGCCACCGTCCGCGCCGCAGAACATCTACGACGACGCATCGTTCTTCGAAGGCTACCGTACGCTTCGGCACGGCGACACCGGCTTGAACGGCGCACTCGAATTTCCCGCGCTCAAGCGCCTCCTGCCCAATCTCGCGGGCCTGCACGTGCTCGACCTCGGCTGCGGCTTCGGCGAGTTCGCCCGCTACGCGCGCGCGCACGGCGCCGTGTCGGTGACGGCCGTCGACGTGTCGTCGCGAATGCTCGACGAAGCGCGCGCCCGCACCGAAGACAACGCGATCACCTACTTGCAGCGATCGATCGAGACCTATCACGCGGCGACGCGCGCGTTCGATCTCGTCGTGTCGTCGCTCGCACTGCACTACGTCGAGGACTACGCGGGCGTGGTCGCGCGGATCTACGATTCGCTGCGCTCGAACGGCCGCCTCGTGTTCTCGGTCGAGCATCCGATCTGCACCGCGTATCCGACGGGCTGGGTGCGCGACGACGACGGTCGCAAGCAGCACTGGCCCGTCGACCGCTACCGGCAGGAGGGACGGCGCGATACGCGCTGGTTCGTCGACGGCGTGGTCAAGTACCACCGCACGGTCGAGACCTACGTGAACACGCTGCTGAAGGCGGGCTTCACGCTCACGCACCTCGGCGAGCCGGCGCCGATTCCCGAGGCGCTCGCGGTGCGGCCGGACCTCGAAGCGGACTGCCGGCGGCCGCCGGTGCTGTTCCTCGCGGCGACGCGTGCGGGCAGTTGAGCGGCAATTGCGGCCGCGGGATGCGGCCACGCGCGCAGAACGGCCGTCGCGCAAGCCCGCGTCATGGGCGCGAGGGCACCCGATGCGCCGCGGCGGCGACGCCGTGTCCGCATCGACGGAAACGGATAGCACGGCTCGCTTCGGTTCTTCACGGCTGAGCGCCGCCGCGTGACGGCGGCGCAGCCGGCGTCCGATTGTCTCGATTGTCCCGATTGTCCCGATCGTCAGCGCCCCGCTGCGTGCCGCCCCGTCGATTCGACTCGACGACCGCGGCTTGTCAAGTTCGTGCAGTGGTTCGTGCGACGACTCGCCGTCACTCGCGCGCCCGCCCGGCGAGCCCTTCGCCGGCATCGGCCGGCAGCGCCGCGAACATCGGCACCGATGCGAGCACGACGAGCGCGATCGCGACGAACGCGCACGCGAAATCCATCTGGCTCGCGCGCCCGCGCCCGCCGATCAGCATCGTCAGATGCAGCGCGCTCGCCGCGACGGCGACGCCGACTGCCCTCATCAACTGCTGCGCGGTTCCCTGGAACGACGTCGCCGCCGACAGCCGGTCGCTCGGCACGTCGGAGAACACGAGCGCGCCCATCGACGCGAAGCTGAGCGAACGCGACAGACCGCCGACGAGCAAGAGCGCGAACACCGCCGCGTCCGGCCACGCGGCCGACAGCGTCGCGCACGCGACGAGCACCGCCGCGAACGACACGCTGCCCGCGATCAGCACCGTGCGCATCGACGTGCGATGCAGCGCCGCATGCGTCATCGGCCGCATCACGAGCGAGCCGAGCGCGCTCGCGAGCGTGATGACGCCGCTTTTCGACGCGCTCGCGCCGAAGCCGACCTGCAGCGTGAGCGGCACGAGAAACGGCAGCGCGCCGGCGCCCGCGCGAAACAGGCTGCCCGCGACCGTCGCCGCATGAAAGGTCGGAATCCTGAGCAGCGACAGGTCGACGGCCGGATGCTCGACGCGCCGGCAATGACGGATCGCGAGCGCGCCGAGCACGATGCCCGCGCCGATGCCGAGCGCCGGCCCGCCGGCGGGCAGCACGCCGCGGCCCGCCGTCTCGACGCCGAGCATCAGCGCGGCGAGCGCCGCGCCGACGAGCAGCATGCCCACGAGATCGGGCGGCGCGCGCCGCTCGCCCGCCGACGCGGGAATGAGCCGCGCCGCGAGCGCGATGCCGGCGATGCCGACCGGAGCGTTGATCCAGAACACCGCGCGCCACGACAGCGCGTCCGTCAGGAAGCCGCCGAGCGGCGGCCCGAGCAGCGGGCCGACGAGCGCCGGCATCGTGAGCCAGGTGGTCGCGGCGAGCATCTCGCTGCGCGACACGCCCCGGTAGAGGATCAGGCGGCCGACGGGCACCATCAGCGCACCGCCCGCGCCTTGCAGGATGCGCGCGGCGATCAGCGCCGCAAGCCCATTCGCCGCCGCGCACATCATCGACGCCGCCGTGAAGATCGCGATCGCCGCGATGAATATGCGCTTCGCGCCGAAACGGTCCGCGATCCAGCCGCTGACCGGGATGAACACGGTCAGCGCGACGAGATACGACGTGATCGCGCTGCTCAGGAACACGACGTTCACGTGGAGGTCGCGCGCCATGCTCGGCAGCGCGGTCGCGACGACCGTGCTGTCGAGGTTCTGCATGAAGAGCGCGCTCGCGACGACGGCCGCCGTCACGCGGAAATTATCGGAACGCTTCAAGATTCGGCGGGCATGACGGACGGACGACGGGACGGACGAGGAAAAGGACGGCGGTCATGACGTGCGATGGCGCTCGGCGGCTGCGGCGAGCGCGTCGTCGCCGGCGCGCTCGCCCCGTTCGACCCAATCGACCGCAAACGCATGGCGGGAGAGCCGCTCGGCGAGCGCGTCGCGCGGTCCGCGCACGGCGACCTTCGCGACGAGCCCGCGCCGCGCGTCCTGCACGACGTCGACCCGCTCGAGCGCGGCCTGCGCGTCGCGCGCGCACGCGGCGACGACGTCCGCGATCTCGCGCCGCTGCAGCTCCGGCTTGAAGATCTTGCCGACCGCGGTGGTCGGCACGGCGTCGAGGATCCGCACGTGCTTCGGCACCGCCGCGCGCTCGGGGATCGCGCCCGCGGCGAACGCGAGCAGCGCGTCTTCGTCGGCGCTCGCGCCGGCCTTCAGTTGCACATAGGCGACGGGCAGCTCGCCCGCGTGCGCGTCCGGCCGGCCGATCGCCGCCGCGAGCGCGACGGCCGGGTGCGCGACGAGCGCGTCCTCGATGACGCGCGGATCGATGTTGTGCCCGCCGCGAATGATCAGCTCCTTCTTGCGGCCGACGAGCCAGAAATAGCCGTCCGCGTCGCGGCGGCCGAGATCGCCCGTGTTCAGCCAGCGTTCGCCCGCGACGTCGATCCACAGTCCGCGCTCGTGCGCCGGATCGAGATAGCCGCGAAACACGTTCGGCCCGGACAGCGTGATCAGCCCGACCTCGTCGACGAGCGCGTCGCGCACGTAGCGGCCCGTGTCGTCGACGATCACCGCGCGCATCCGCTGATACGGCAGGCGCAGGCCGATCGAGCCGATGCGCCGCTCGCCGTCGAGCGGATTCAGCGACGCGACGCATGCACTCTCGGTGAGCCCGTAGCCTTCGACGATCTTCACGCCGGTCGTCCGCTCGAAGCTGCGCGCGAGCTCGACGGGCATCGGCGCCGCGCCGCATGCCGCGTATTCGAGCGAGCCGATGTCGTGCCGGCCGACCGGCTGCTGCAAGAGCGCCGCGTACAGCGTCGGCACGCCGGAGAACGCGTTGATCCGGTACGCCTCGACGATCTCCCAGAACCGCGCGATCACGTTCTTGCCGCGATAGCCTTGCGGCGTGCCGAGCACGACGTGATGGCCGCGCAGCCACGCCATCAGGCCCGTCACGAGCTGGCCGTTCACGTGAAAGAGCGGCAGCCCGCAGAAGACCGTCCGCGCGTCGTCGCCGTCGCGCACCTGCGTCTCGCTCGCCGACCACACGTCGAACACCTCGCAGCCGTGCGTGCGCACCGCGATCTTCGGGCGCCCCGTCGTGCCGCCCGTGCAGAAGTACGACGACGGTTCGTCGGGCGCGATCGTGCGCGGCTTGATCAGCCGGTCGCCCGGCTGCCGACGCATTTCGGCATGCAGATTGACGATCCGGACCCGCGTGCCGTGCGCGCGCGCCTTCTCGCGGCGTTCGATCCACGCGAGCGCCGCGCGCTTCGGCAGCGACACGTAAGGCCGCAGGTCGACCCACACGACGGTCTCGACGGTCGGCATCGCGTCGAGATGCGGCGCGAGCTTAGGCCAGATGTCGACGCCGGGCGTCGGCGCGACGCAGAGCAGCACCTTCGCGCGCGCCGCGTCGACGAGCTCGGCGATCTGCGCGCCGTCGAGGAGGGGATTGATCGCCATCGCGATGCCGGCCGCCTCGCCGCCCCAGATCGCGAAATGCGTTTCGGGCAGATTCGGCAGCACGAACGCGGCGACGTCGCCCGCGCCGATGCCGAGACTCGCGAGCACGTTCGTGGTCCTGACGATGTCGGCGCGCAGCTCGGCGAAGGTCCACGTGTGCGACCGCTCGTGCCGGTCGGCGTCGAGAAAGAAGGTGAGGGCGGGCGCGTCGGGCGTCTTGGCCGCGCGCTCGTCGAAGATCTGCAGCGTGTTGGCGGGCAGCGCGCGCGCGTGGAGCGGCACGCGCTCGATCTGCTCGATATCGTGGATGTCGCGAACCGCCATGGATGAACTCCTGTCGGACTGCGAAAGTCGAGTAAAGGATGCGAACCGCGCGCGGGCCGTTTTGCGCGCGGCGGCGGTTCGTTCTGGCGACGCCGGGGCGCAACGTCGCGAATGCGACGAGAGTGTAACGTGCCGCGCCCCGAAGCGCCGGCAACCGGCATCCGACCCTCCACGGGGCATCGCAGCCGCGGCGCGTCATTCCGATCCGGTCGTATCCGAATTTGTCCGAATAGAGATGGGGTCGCGAGAGCAAAACGTTCATAGAGGGATTCAATTTGCATCGGCGCTTTTGGCGTCATTCAATAGGCGTCCGCGCGCAAGCCGTTTTGTCCGTTTCCCATTCCAGCGGAGAGCAAACATGGTCCAGAATCGCGTCGACGAGATCGTCCAGGCGATCGCGTCCGAAACCCACACGCCCGCCGAGGCGGTATCCCGGCTATACGAAGAAACGCTGGCCGAATACAGCGAAGGTGCGCGGATACGCGATTATCTGGCCGTTCTCGTCGCGAAGCGCGTGAGGGAGACGCTGCTGCGCAAGCGGGCGCATTGAGCGGCGGCGCCGCGCCGGATGCGGGCGCGGCGGGCGCCCGATCGACGGCGAAAATCCGTCGGACAGAAACGCCGGCGCGTCAGCCGTCGGCAAGGCCCAACAGTACTCGGTCGTTGGGGGAAACCGGTTGAGGCGGCGACCGAGATACGGGCGACCTCGGGTGGGAATGCCACGCTATTTCCCGGCATCTTTTATTTTACATAATATCAATCGCTGTGACCCCATTTTCTTGATGAGGCGCGGCTTGAGCGGGCGAGGGCGTCACAAAATTTGTGAAGACACCTATCGCAAGTGCGGCACTAAGCCCCGCCATCTTCGGCAAAAAAATTTCCCACAGCGATTGCTGCCCCGCCTTTTCGGCGCGGTCCATGTCGGCGGCCATAATGATGAGCAATGGATTGTCCATTCCCAAGCCGGCAGCCACCTTTAGACAAACGTCGTTGCTCATGAACGCTTTGCCGTGTCTGTATTGGCTAATCGTGTTCTGCTTCAGTCCCAAAAATTCCGCAAGGGCAGTGTCAGTTTTTAGGGCTTGGGTTTCACGCAGCTTGTCGAGGTACTGAATCGATTTCACGGTGCCATCTCCGAAAAGTGCTTGACTAATCTGTATGACAGATTATCATCTGCACAACAGATATCTGTCTTGCAGATGCGCTCAGTGTATCAGGTGACGCCGAAAGGTAAACCCTGCGCTGACGGGGCCATATCACAACCAAACGGGGGTAGGTGGTGCCGAGATACCAAGTCCATGCCTACACGCAATGCGGTAACAACCGCGTTGCCGTTGTCGCTGTCACTGCCCGCAATGCCGAAAGTGCGCGGGGAAAGGCCCGCTCGGAGCTGTCGCGCCGTGGTCGCCGCGCCGAGTCCCTCACGTTGATTTCCGTTCAAGTCGGTGCGCCGTCAGGCGCTATCGCTCGCATGGCGTAGGGGGCAAGTTGAGCGAAATCTACCCTTATCGCCTCGTGTTCTGCGTTTTGCTGGCGTCCGTATCGTCGACAGTGCTCGCTATCCAGTTGGAGCGCATTCTCGACGGCTTCATTCGGCGTGTCTGGGGCCGATTGAGTCGCCGGAACCGTTAAAGCGATTCCCCTGTGGTACGCCGCGCCATTTCGGCCCTCGGATAGCGTGGCGGTTCGTGGACGGCTGACCTAGCGTCCACCTTTTTCGATTAGCGCGTTCGTCGCGCATGCATGCGGAGTCCAAGTGACTCCGTTCAATGTGAATAGCAGTCCTAAACCAAGGAACGAAGATGGCAGAGCAAAAGTTGACGATTCTGCAAGTGGTCCCGCGCGGCGGCATTTCGAAGCGAACCAATCAGCCGTGGGAAATCCATACGGCGCAATGCGTGCTCGAACAGGAAACCAGCGAAGGAAAGCAAATCCTCGTCGGAACGATCAACCTGCCGAACGCGTTGAAAGATTCGCAACCCGGCGATTACCTCGCAGAGTTCGCGCTTCAGCAGTCGATGGAGGGCAAGCTGGAACCGCGCATCGTCTCGCTCGTTCCGTTCGGCCGGCCGACTGCGAAACCGGCGGCGAACGCTACCGCATAACCCGTCATGGGCTATCGGTCGTTCGAAGCTGGCCCACTAGAACGGCCGTCTACATCCGGGCTAGAACCTGAGAGAACAGATATGAAAAAGATGATTGCAGCAGCACTGAGCTTCGCGAGCGTGGGTGCGTTCGCGGCGGACGCGGGTATGCCGGCGATGGACGTGTCGGTCGTCGTGGATTCGATCAAGAGTATCGGGCCGAGCGTCGCGCTCGTCGGCGGTGCGGTGCTCGCGCTCGCGGCAGTGACGTACGGCTACCGCGTGATCAAGGGCTTCATCGGTCGTTGATCGTGTGACGCGCATAGCCCCCGGTATGCCTCGGCGCGCCGGGGGCTTTTTCATGGAACGGATCGAATGAAACGCTTGCTGTGTGTCGCGCTGATTGGCGTCGCCTTGGGCGCGCACGCAGCGCAGGGAATCGATGTGGTCGTGTGCGGCGCTGCGCCTGCTTCGGCCGCTGTCGGTGTGCAAGTGCCGTGCACGTTGTCGGATGGCTCGGCCGGGGTGCAGCAGGTTACACACCTGACGCTTGTCAACGAAGGGGCGACGAGCGATGCGCCGATTTCCGGCGGTATTGAGGCAGGTATGGCCGTTGGTAGCGCGGTGTTTCTGGTGTTGGCGATCGCGTTCGGCATGCGCGCATTGCGGCGCTTCGTGGATTCGGCATCGGAGAGTTGATCATGCTTTGGTTCTGCATTGAGTTCGGGGTGGTCGTCGTGACCATCTATACGGCCGGATTGATTGTGCTGTCATGAGGCTTGCTCACCTTCTCATTGTGGCGTTGCTGATTGCGTCGTTTGCGACAGCATCAGCGGGTGCGCCGCCGAGCCCCGCACCGGCACCTGCGCCTGCACGAGTGCATTTCGATCCGCATGGAAATGTGGTGGTGGAGCCGGGAACGATTGCTAAACCTGCGGGACCGCTCGATCGTGTGGTTGAGGCGACCGACGCTACGTCGCCGCTCGATCGCGTAACCGTCGCTACCGAATCGCGTTCTTCGATGCAGCTGGCGGGCGTGATTGCCGCGACCGAAGCGAAGCGGGGGCATAGCGCGTTGGACGCGGTGGCTGAGGCGACGATTGCACATATCAACACGATTACCAGTGTGGGTGGCACGATCGCGGGCGGGCTCGCGGTAGCTACTTGTTCGGTGGGAAGCGGTTTTCTCGGTGTGGCCGCGTGCTCTGCGATTGGTGCTGTAGTTGGCACGTCAGTACAGATTGCGCTCGATGGCTTGATTCGCTGGGTCTTTCCAAGCAAACCGTCGCTTACGATTGAGGAGGTGGCTAAGGCGACGGATACGGCTAACGCGCCTTGCCCGACGGATGGCTTTGTCCAGTTTTTTTACGCTTGTACGGGTAACTCGGCCGGCGCAATTTGCTGGCCCGATCCCAAGCAATACGGGGCTCGTCGCGGCAATGTCACCAATTTCTTTGTGCTCGACGTGAGGAAGATGCCGACGGATGTCATTGCGTATGGAAATCGACTCACTGCTTTCCTCAGCGATATGTATCCGAAGTGCGGGCGCGAGCCAAACTATCGTGAGCAGGGGCGCTCACTACCAGTAACGGACGCTTTGAAGTTAATGCCGGATTCGGATCGTTCCAAGCCGATCAATCCGGCGATTGTGGCTGCGCTCGCTAATGCATTGTGGCAGCAGGCGAGCACTCAGCCCGGTTATCAAGGCGTGCCATACGATCCGACCTATCCGATCACGGCGGACGACGTGACCGACTGGAATCGGCGCAATCCCCAGTGGGTGCCGAGTGTGGACGAGTTCGCATCAGTGAGTCCGGGCGGCGGGTCGACAAGACTTCCGATGCCGAACGGCAATCCCGGAACGGGCACAAGCCCCGGCACCGGCACGAACCCCGGCACTGGTACGGAGCCCGGCACCGGCACGAATCCCGGCACTGGCGCGAACCCCGGCACCGGCACGCATCCCGGCACCGGTACGAATCCCGGCACCGGTACGAATCCCGGCACCGGCACGAATCCCGGCACCGGTACGAATCCCGGCACCGGCACGAATCCCGGCAACGGTACGAATCCCGGCAACGGTACGAATCCCGGCAACGGTACGAATCCGGGAGATGGTGGCGGCAAACCGTTGCCACCGCCTGACGTGTGCGCCTTGCATCCCGACGCGTCCGGATGCGCGCCCCTCGGCAGTGCGAACGATGTGCCAGTGAACCGCGATTCGAAGAGCGTTTCGCTGTCGCCCGTCTCGGTCGGTTTGCGGAATGGCGTGTGTCCGCCGCCGCGTCACGTCACGGTCCTCGGTGCCGATCTCTCGTTTAGTTACGAGCCGATCTGTGAATTCGCGATCAAGCTGCGCCCGTTGATCTTGTTGGGGTGCGCGCTGCTCGCCGGTCTGATTTTCATCATGGGGTTCATGGCATGAGTTGGGCGAGCTTGCTGGTGTCGCTGGTCGGGCCGATCGTTACGCGTGTGCTGGTTGCGCTCGGTATCGGCCTTGTGACGATCACGGGAATCGATCTCGCGTTCGATCAGGTCGTGCAGTGGATGACGGCGAGCGTCGGCGGGTTGAGTGCCGATATCGGGAACGTGCTGGCGCTCGGTGGCGTGGGCGATGGCATCGCTTATGTGCTCGGTGGGCTCTCGGCGCGCGTGTCGTTCTACATGCTCACGTCTACAACCAAAATGGTGTTCAGCAAATGATCACGCTGATTACGGGGGTTCCGGGGAGCGGTAAGACGCTACATGCGGTCTGGTTGCTGACGAAGATTGCGAAAGGGCGTCGCGTGCTGGTCGACGGGATTCGCGATCTGGCTATCGAGCATGTCGAGATTGACGAACCTTGGTTGCGCCAGTGGCACGAAAAAGCCGAAGCACACGACTTGATCGTGATCGATGAGGCGCAACGCATCTACCCGCCGACGACGGTGAGCCAAAAGCCGACGCCTGACGTGGAGCAACTGCACGTGCATCGTCACAAGGGCGTCGACTTCATCCTTATCACGCAGCATCCGCAGCGAATCAGTAAGACGGTGCGTGATCTGGTCGGGCGGCATATCCACGTGCGCAACCTTTTCGGGCTCAAGCGCGCGATGATTTACGAGTGGGACCATTGTCACAACCCAAGTAGCCTGAAAGACGCGGTGAAACGGCAATGGCGTTATCCGCGCGAGGTGTTCAAGCTTTATACGAGCGCTGAAGTCCATACGAAAAAGCAAGCGGTCATTCCCAAGGCGTTGTTTGTCGTGCCGATCGCGTTGGTGCTGTTCATCGTGCTCGCCGTGCAGATTTTCCATAACGCGCGCGGTGGCTTCGGCATTACGCCCGGAATGGAGGCTTCCGCGCCAATCGCGGCGACAGCGCCGTCGTCGCAGTCCTCACTGTCGCATCCGTCGGCCGGTGCTGCGGCGCAGTCGCCAGATTGGCGCGTTGCGGGGCGTTACGCGATCGGCAGTGCGGGCTACGTTGTGTTGGCCACGTCGGACGGCCGGTTGCGTGTGGTGTCCGGCGCGGATTTTCGCGGCGAGGGTGTGCGGTTGACAGGCGACGTTGACGGAAAGATGGTGAGCGGGTGGACGGGCGCGCGAGCGGGGAAAACAGAACAAGGCGAGAGGGCAAGATGATGCGATTGAGGGCGCTTGTTGGAGGCATGGTGCTGTACGCGGGTGTCGCTGCTGGCGCGATGCCTCCGTTACCGACGCTGCCGGCCGATCCGAGTTTGACGACCGTGGCGGCGCCGGCGACGTCGGCCGCTCCGATCATCACGCCGTTGAAGCATGTGCGCGGCACGGCGTTTGATTTGCGATTCGTGACGGTCGCGCAAGTGGTCGATTTGATCTATCAGGATGCGATGCGCACGCCCTATGTGCTCGGACCCGACGTGCTCAACGATATGCGCTTGGTGTCGTTCCGCTTGGACGATCAAACCCGCGACGTGCGTGCCGTCATGGTCGATTTTCTCGATTCGCTCGGCTTTCGCGTGACGAGCAAGAATGGTGTCGATTACGTTGCGAGAAAGGCCCCTGACAGTCGGGCGCGGGCGGATCAGGAAGTGTTCGTCTACCGGCCGCGTTACCGAAGCGCCGAATCGCTGCGCAGTCTAGTGGAGCCTGTGATTGGTTCGCGGTCGATGATGCCGATGTCCGTGATTGCTGCGACGCCGCCCGCTGTGACAAGTCCCGTTCAGGTTCCGGGCGCGCCGATCAGCACTGCGAGCGATATCGCGGCTGCGCCGGTTGCTGTGGGCGTGCAGGCGCGCGGTAACGAGCTGGTGATCGTCGGCTCGCATGATGAAGTCGCGATGCTGCGAAAGCTGGTGCCGGAACTCGATACCGCGCCGGGTGAGGTCGTGGTGCGCGGCTGGGTGTATGAGGTCGCAAACACCGGTTCGGCAAATTCTGCGTGGAGCATCGCGGTTCGGCTGCTGAGCGGTCAGCTTCGGCTTTCGAGCGGCGACACGGCGTCAGACACAAGCGCAATGCGATTCACGGGGCCGGGCGTCGACGCGGCGATATCCGCGCTGAACGCCGATTCGCGTTTCAAGGTTGTCAGCTCTCCGCACGTGCGGATCGTGTCGGGCGAGCGCGTGCGCCTGAATGTCGGGCAACAGGTGCCGACGCAATCGAGCGTGAGCTACCAAGGGTCGAACGGTACGCCCGTTCAGTCGATCACGTATCAGGATGCCGGGTTGATTTTCGACGTGGAGCCGACAGTCATGCGCGATGTGATCGAGCTGAAGGTGCGTGAGGAGATTTCCGATTTCGTCGCGACGAAAACCGGCGTCGACACGTCGCCGACGAAAAACACGCGCCAGCTACAGACGGTCACGCGCTTGAAGGATGGCGAACTGGTGGTGCTCGGCGGGTTGATTCAGGATCGCGACGCGACGGCGCGCAGTGGGTATTCGTGGCTGCCGAGCTTTTTCGATGGTCGATCCAGCTCGAAGCAACGGACGGAGGTGCTGCTCGTGTTGCAGGTGCAGCGGATCTGAGCGAGTCAGCGAATTTTATTTACCGTTACGTGTTACGAATATTGATTTTACGTTACTAGTAACGCAAAATCAGATCAATGCCGATATGGAGTGTTCGTCATGATCCACCCCGAAGACACGAAGACAATTCCGTTACCGCTTCAGCCCATAACGGAAAAACGCAGTCGCGGTAGGCCGCGCAAAGAGGGCGGCGCATTAACCAATGCACAACGTCAGGCGGCATACCGCGAGCGGCGCAAGGCATCAGGCAATCCCGTTACGGTAACGAAAAATATTCCACTTGCTGCGGACGCCTACGACGAGCTGGTAATGGAGAACGAGCGGCTTCGCGAAGAGATAGCGGAGATGCGTCACGAGGTGGAGGGACTGCGCGGATCGTTGGCGGCTGCGGAGAGGGTTGGCGACGGCTGGTGTGCGGAGAGTGAGCAGCTTCGCGAAGAATTGGCAGAACTCCGCCGCGATTTAGAGGCGTCGAAGCGCAAGGCTGTCGACGCGCAACGGTCGCGAGCGTCAGTCGTGCATGAGGTCGATTGGGTTCGACGCGTGGTGCGGCTGCCGCTATACGAGAGCAAGGATTACGGCTGCCGCCGATTCAGTTTTACGCTCGACGAACGGGCGCATTCCGCGCTTAATCGGCTGGCGGTCGATGCGGGGGCATCAAGGGCTGACGTGGTCGAGCGCTTGGCGTTTTGGGCTGACGAGTTGGTGCTGGAATCGTTTCGTTACGACGATGAGGCGTTTAGTCGTTATCTCTATCGCGGACGTAACGAAAAATCAGGCGTCTAGCGTTGGGAGTGTCCGGCCGTGGTCGAAGCGGCGTAGGGCGACGGCGGCAATGCGGAGTCCAGGCCGTCGTCGCGCGGCTCAGCGCGGCCCGCCGGACCGAGTAGCGGGTAATCGCGGGGGCGGGAAGTGAGGACGTGGCGGCGGCCAATCCCCCTTTCTGCAAGACACTGCCGCGCGAGGTGCTTCCGGCGCGATAGAGGCGGGCGTAGGCGGTTCGGTGGCGATGGGTTGGGGGTTGAAGTGCGCGCGGCTCGCCCAGCGCAGCAGAGCGCGCCGGGCGGGCCGCGCGCAGCGCGGCCCCTAAACTTGTATCTCTAACACTTAACGGAAATAGCTCACGTTGACGCCTGGAACAAGCGTGAGAAAAAGAAAAGCCCGGCGATCGTTCGCAGCGATCCCGGGCCGTGATCAACATCGGATATACGAGGTATCCAACGTGAATGCAGCCATTGTAGGACAGGAAGCGCGTTCCTTCCAAAGTTTGGTGAACGAAGCCGGTTCGATGCAGGCGCTGAATCACTCACGCCTTGACGGCGCGTCGGCGGTCCAGTGCTCGGACTATTCGCCGTTCAGCGATGAGTACATCGTGCGCACACAACGTTTCGAAGACGGGCAGCAGGAAGTCGTAGCGTTCAGCGTGGCCGTGCAGCGCCACTTTCACGAGCTGCGCTTGCGGCCGCGTGGCCTTCGTGGAAAGCGTGTGGCTCTGGAGGGCGAGACGCAGGACGACGTAGCCGCGAAGTCGGACAAGTCACTTCGCACGTCGATCGAGCGATCGAAGCGGATGATTCGTAAGCGTTGCAAGGCAATTCGCGCCGATCGCATGCTGACGCTCTCGACGCGTGCGAATGAGACGCGGATCGAGGTATGGGCGAAGTGGTGGGATGAGTTCCGGCGACGGTTGAACAAGTTGCAAGACTTCCATTACGTGGCCGTGCTCGAACGTCAGCAACGCGGCGCGTGGCATATCCACGTGGCCGTGAGCGGTCGGCAGAACTGGAAACTGTTGCGCTCGATCTGGCTCTCGGTGATCAGCAAGGCGGGTACTGACGGCGCGGTGAATGACAGCACACGTGGCTTCGGCAAGAACGGCTTTTTTCGGCGGATCGGTGGCAAGGGCCGGGCGATGCGGCATCGGATCGCGACGTACATCGCGAAGTATGTCGGCAAGGATGCGGACGCGTCGACGTTCAACAAAAAGCGCTATTGGACGAGCAAGGGCATTGTGGTTCCAGAAACGATGACCTATGCGCATTTGGACTCAGAGGCGGGTGCGATGGATGCAGTTGTGGCCGCGCATCGGTGCGTACTCGAGAATGGTGCGACGTGCGACGGGGCACAGTTCTATTGGAATCAGGGAGTGGGGGTGTTCTGGATGGCGACAGGGAACGTTAACAGCTGAATTGAGTGTCACGAACTGGCGCGAAGTACTCTCGACGCCCGGGAAGGCCTTACAATAGGTCAACCGAAATTAGGGGAAGCATATGCTTACGGTGACTTTGCCCGCCGAGCTGGAAACCGCCATCATGACGGCGGCGCATCGATCGGGCCAATCTGTCGATGAATACGCGGCGGCGGTTTTTGCTGACGCCTTGTCGCTCGAACTGGATCGCGCGCGGCTGGATTCGTACCTAGCTGGAACGCCGGGTGTGCCGCACGAGCGGGTTAGCAAGTGGTTGGAGGATCTCGCAGCAGGAAACCGTACCGAATGCCCGCGTTGATCTGGCACCCAGACGCGCTGGAAGATGTTGCACGGCTATACGATTTTCTCGTTGTAAGCAGCCCTGCGGCTGCGCGCCACGCGGCTCAAATCATCGTGGACGCCGCTGATTTGATCGCTGAAAACCCCGGCATCGGTGCGCCTCGGGCGGAATTCCGCGAATGGGCAGCCAGATTCGGCCGAAGCTCCTATGTCATCAGGTATGCCGTACTGGACGGCGACGAGGTGCTCGTAACCCGGGTATGGCATAGCCGCGAGCATCGTTGAATGTCAGCAGAGGGCCTGTCAGGTTTGCTGGTTTGCCAAATGTATGAAGATTTGGTAGCTTGCGGCCGACCAACAAACGGGGTTTCTCATGCCGATTTCGTGCACGTTTGCACTCAACAATCAGAAATTTTCGACCCTCCAATGCCCGGGCGTTGGAGCTTTTCCGGCATTTTCGGGAACGGGCAAAGGTCGGGATAATCCGACGGCAGTCGCCAAAAAAGATGTCGGTCCGTTGCCGCCTGGACGCTATTACATCGTCGATCGGGAGTCGGGCGGGCGTTTGGGCAACATACGCGATTTCGTTTTGGAGCACTTCTACGGAACCGATCGGACGAACTGGTTTGCACTGTATCGCGCGGATGGTCAAATTGACGATTGGACCTTCATTAACGGCGTGAGGCGAGGGAACTTCCGTCTTCATCCGAACGGCCCGCGAGGCTTGAGCGAAGGCTGCGTCACCTTGGTGAATCAGCGGGATTTTGTAAAGCTGCGAGCCGCACTCAAAGCAACGCCCATGATCAGCGTGCCCGGTTTCGCCGGTCGCGCATACGGTACGGTCGATGTTCGATGAAAGCTTCTCGAGTCGCGCTTAATGTAGTGGCTACGCTGGCGGTCACGTTGGTGCTTGCCAAGGTAGCTGGATCGATCCAGTTCGCGCCGTGGGCTACGGATGCCTTGATCCGTTTTGCGGGAATCTTCGGTGCTTACGGCGACGAAAGCGTTGAGGATGTGTATCTGGTCTCGTCGTTGCTGGCGTCGCTGATTCTGGCTATTGCCGTTGTGTGGGGCGCGAATCGGCTGGTGCTGCGTCCGAATCGTGAGAAATGAAGATGCAGCTTGAATTGCTGGAGCGACCGTATCTGTCGGCGCAAGAGCTGGCTGATGTGGCTCGGGATATCAGGAATCTCTACTGGGTGATTCGCAACACTCGGCGCGGCATCCACGACGCGAAGCGACGACGCGTGTACTACAAGATTGCCGAGCATAAAAAACGCCTGCTCATGGCAGGCGTGTCGAAGGAGATGATTTTGGGCTTGCTACGCTGTTGCCGGGCGCGTGATTGTCAGGGACAGGACTGCTTTGATTGCCCGAATCGTCGCAGTCAGTCTACGTACAAAATTTGACATAATATCAATTATCGACATTTCGGATTGTAGAGGCTAGATAGAAATGTCGTGTTTTTGATCTCGCAAACATCCTGCGTCTGCAGGAGCCGGCACGAATCCGACGGCGTCGCGATGAAGCCTCAACGCTCTCCGCAAACGACAGATTTCAGCCCGGCAGCTCGACGTCGGCCGTCTCGGCTTGCCCGAGCCGGTCCCACGGCGGAATCGGCGTGAAATAATCGGTCAGTTCTTCGACAACCGCCCGCACCTTCGGCGAAGGTCCGCGCGCGACCGGCCACAGCGCGTGAATGGGCATGCTGCCGCCGGTAAAATCGGGCAGCACGGTGTCGAGCCTGCCCGTACGCAGATCGTCGGCAACGAGCCACGTCGGCAGGTACGCGAGCCCGTTGCCCGACAACACTGCGTCGCGCAGCGCATCGCCCTGGCCGATCGTATGCTTCGCCCGGATGTTTGCCGTCACCGCCCGATTCCGTACGTCCGACAATACCCAAGGTATCGCCCGTCCGTCGCGAGCGAACACGATGCAATCGTGACCGGTCAATTCGTCGATCGTCTCAGGACGTCCTCGCGCCGCGAGATACGCCGGCGACGCGCACAACACCGAACGCTGAATCCCGAGCGGGCGACAAGCCGTGTTCGCGCAGTCGCGAAGCTCGCCGAGCCGCACGACCACGTCGACGCCTTCGTCGATCAGGTCGACGAACCGATCCGTGAACGACACGTCGAGTTGCAGCAACGGATGCCGTCCGGCCAAATCGATCAGGACCGGCAACACCCAGTGCCTGCCGAACGAAGTCGACAAGCTCACGCGCAGCGGTCCCGCAACTTCGTGACGCCGTTGCGCGAGCACCGCTTCGACGTGGACGAGCTGATCGAGGATGCGCAGACAGCTTTCGTAATACAGGCGTCCCTCCGTCGTGAGCGTCAGCGCGCGTGTCGTGCGCTCCAGCAGCCGCACGCCGAGCCGCTGCTCCAGCCGTGCGACGTTCTTTCCGACGGCGGACTTGGACAGACCCACTCGACATGCGGCTGCGGTGAAGCTGCCTGCCCCGACCGCGTGCACGAACGCAACCATGGCTTGCAAATGAGTCACTTTGATTCGGTTCATGAAATTGGCGACGAAATGGCGCAGATATGAGGAGCAGATATCGCCACTGCCGAGCGCGGCGCGCTCGTAAAATGAACGACAGGAATTCGCGATGGCGCGGGTTCGTTCTCGGGCGGGGCAACAGATGGCGCAGACGATGAGGATCTGGGAACTCGACGCATTCGGCATTGACCGCCTCGCGCTGGCGCAAAGACCCGTGCCGAAACCCGGTGCCGGGGAATTGCTCGTGCGCGTGGCGGCTGTGTCATTGAATTATCGAGACAAGCTCGTGATCGAAGGCCAGTTGATGTCGACAAAGCCTGCGATGCCATTCACGCCCGTCTCCGACATGTGTGGCGAAGTCGTCGCGACGGGCGCAAACGTCGCGCGCTTCAAACCGGGCGACCGCGTGATGGGCAATTTCTGGACGCCATGGATCGGCGGCACGCTGCCTTCCGAAATGCGCACGTCGGAACGTTCGCTCGGCGGGCCGTTGCCCGGCGTGCTCGCCGAATACGTCGTGCTGCCGGAGTCGGCGGTCGTCATCGCGCCCGCGTCGTTGTCCGACGCCGAGGCATCGACGCTGCCCGTCGCCGGCGTAACCGCTTGGGTTGCACTCGTCGAACGCGGGCAGCTCGCGCCGGGGCAGACCGTCGTCGTACAAGGTACCGGCGGCGTCGCCCTCTTCGGCCTGCAGATCGCGCGCGCGCTCGGCGCGAAGGTCGTCGTGCTGTCCCGTCACGACGACAAGCTCGCTCGTGCGCAGACGCTCGGCGCATGGGCGGGCATCAACACGACGCGCACGCCGAAATGGGAGGATGCCGTCCTCGAGCTCACCGCCGGCCGGGGCGCTAACGTCATCGTCGAGCTCATCGGCGGCGACAACGTGATGCATTCGGTCGGCGCGATCGCGGATCATGGTCATATCGTCCAAGTCGGCTTTCTTGCGAGCCCGAAAATGCACATCGATGCGATTCCGCTAATGCTGGCGCGCGCGTCGATCCACGGCGTCTCGGTAGGCAGCCGGCAGTCGTTCGAAGCGCTCGTCCATGCAATCGATCGGCACGCGATCAAACCGGTCATCGATTCGGTCTATCCGCTCTCCGACGCGCGCGCCGCATTCGAGCACCTCGACCGCGGGCCATTCGGCAAGATTGTCGTCTCCGTTCGCGACTGACGTCGCCGACCGGCCGTGCGTCGCGTGCGCCGTCAGGTCAACGTCGAGAACATGTCCTTGCGATACGGGACGATCCGATCGTACTCGCCCGCGCGCACCTTCGCGGGCCACGCCGGGTCGGCCAGCAAAGCGCGGCCGAGCGCGATGCAATCCGCCCTGCCCGCCTCGATTCGCGCCACCGCGCGATCGAGATTCTCGACGCCGACCGACAGACCTTCCGCGCCGCGCACCTGCGCCGCCGAGAATGCATTGTCGATCCCGACGCTCCCGACCATGATCACCGGCTTGCCGGACAGCTTCCGCACGAGCGACGCGAGATCGGCGTCGCTTTCGGACGGGAACGCGGGCTCCCAGAAACGGCGCGTGCTGACGTCGAAGATGTCGACACCCGCGGCAACGAGCGCATCGAGCATCGTCTTGAGCTCGCCCGACGATTCGACGATATGCGCGGTGTAGTCCTGCACCTTCCATTGCGAGAATCTGAAGATGATCGGCACGCTCGCGCCGACTGCCTTTCGCACCGCCGCGGCGACCTCGGTCGACAGCCGCAGGCGGTTCTCGAGCGAGCCGCCGTATGCGTCGGCGCGCGTGTTCATTTTCGCCCACAGGAACTGATCGAACAGATAGCCGTGCGCGCCATGCAGTTCGATCGCGTCGAAGCCGGTTTCGACCGCGTCGCAGGCGGCGCGCGCGAACGATGCAGCGATGTCGCGCGCGTCGGCGTCCGTCATCTTCTCGACCGCGACCACGCCGTCTTCGACGATGCGCTCGGGCCCGATGCTCGGCAATTCCGGATGAGGCGGCGTGCCGCGCCGACGCACGTTGCCTAGGTGCCAGAGCTGCGCCGCGATCGCGCTTCCGGCATCATGCACGCCTTCCACGACGCGCCTCCAGCCGTCGAGCGCTTGCTGGCCGAAGCAATGCGGCACGTCGGCGAATCCGCCGGCGACCGGATGATCGACATACGTTCCTTCGGTGATGATGAAGCCGACGCCGCCTTCGGCGCGCTTCGCGTAATAGCGTGCGACTTCGCGGTCGGGAATGCCGCCCGGTGATTGCCGCCGGGTCATCGGCGCCATGACGATACGGTTGGGCACGCGCAGGCCGCCCAGCGAAACCGGTTCAAAAATGATGTCGAAATTCGAGACGTTCGTCGTCGACATGGCGTCCTCGTCGGCTGACTATGTTGGGCGCACGCGACACGCGGCGAACCGGCGTATCGCGCACGGCGGATGGATCACAGGGGAAGTCGTGCGACCGGCGGGCCGGATCACGCGACTTCGTCGTGTTGCAGGTTTTCGCGCGGATCGCGCCTCGCCGACAGTTTTTCCGAAACCAGGAACGCGAGCTCGAGTGCCTGCGATCCGTTCAGGCGCGGATCGCAATGTGTGTGATAGCGTTCGCACAACTGATCGTCGCGAATCTGCTGCCCGCCGCCGGTGCATTCCGTCACGTCGGTTCCCGTCATTTCGAGATGCAGGCCGCCCGCGTGCGTGCGTTCCGCCTCGTGGACGTCGAAGAAGCGTTCGACCTCGAGCAGGATGCTCTCGAAGCGGCGCGTCTTGTATCCGGACGCCGACTTGATCGTGTTGCCGTGCATCGGATCGATCGACCAGATCACTTCGCGCCCTTCGCTCTTCGTCATTCGCACGAGGCGCGGCAGCAACTCGGGAAGCTTTTCCGCGCCCATTCTCGCGATCAGCGTGAGGCGGCCGGGCTCGTTGTCCGGATTGAGCGCGTCGATCAGCCGCAACAGATCGTCGGGCTTGATCGTCGGACCGCATTTGAGTCCGATCGGATTCGAGACGCCGCGCAGGAACTCGATGTGCGCGTCGTCGGCGCCGCGCGTGCGCTCGCCGATCCATAACATGTGCGCGGAGCAGTCGTACCATTCCTCCGTCAGCGCGTCCTGTCGAGTCAACGCCTCTTCGTAATGCAGGAGTAGCGCGTCGTGGCTCGTGTAGAGATCGGTTTCACGCAGCGAGCGCACCGACTCCGGCGATACGCGGCACGCGTTCATGAACACGAGCGCCTGTTCGATTCGGCACGCGATCTGCCGATAACGCTGCCCCTGCGGCGCGGACGCGACGAAACCGGCATTCCATTCCTGTACTTGACGCATGTCGGCGAACCCGCCATGGCTCAACGCGCGCAACAGGTTGAGCGTCGCGGCCGCCTGGGAATAAGCCTTGAGCACGCGCTCGGGATCCGGTCTCCTCGCGGCCGCCGTGAATTCGATGCCATTGATGATGTCGCCTCGATAGCTCGGCAGCGTGACGTCGCCGACCGTTTCATCGGGCGAACTGCGGGGCTTCGCGAACTGCCCTGCGATGCGGCCTACCTTGACGACAGGAAGCCCGGTGCTGAACGCGAGCACCGTCGACATCTGCAGGAACACGCGGAGCAAATCGCGCACCGCGTTCGGATGAAACTCGGCGAACGACTCCGCGCAATCCCCCCCTTGCAGGAGGAAGGCCTTGCCGCGCGCGACGTCCGCGAGCTGCGCCTTGAGGTCGCGAATTTCTGCGGCGAGCACGAGCGGCGGCAACCGCCTGAGCTGCTCCTCCGACGCCGCGAGCTTCTCCGCGTCGGGATAGCTCGGCACCTGGTGGATCGGCCGCTCGCGCCAGGACGATGGGAACCAGTCAGGATGCGTCATGGCGACCCTCTCGCGTCCCGGCTGGCTCGACACGCGAACCGCGGTCGCCGGCCGACATGCCGGCGAAGAATCGGCGCTCCGCCTCGGCGTGCGGCTCCGCATCGGGAGATGTCCGGTTCGCGGGAAGCGTTGCGCCAATCAACACATCGTAATCGTAGTGATCCACAGTCAGGCTCCGACAAAGCAGATGATCTCCCGCGGCGCACGCCGGCGGGTCCTTGCCTCACTCCAGCCTACTTATCGCGACCGACGTCTTTCTCCATCGGTGCTGCGGCGTCTCGTCGGCGCTCCGACGCCGTCATGCGCATCGGAACGCTCGGCCGACGACTCGCGCGCCGCATTCGCCGTGCCGAACAGCCGCAATCATCGTGTCGCCGTTTCCGGAAAAATCTGATTGACCACCTGGTATGCGAGCGCCGTCCAGTATTCGCTCGCATCGTCCGCGACGAGTTTTGATTCTGCTTCGGCAAGCCGCACGACGCCGGGATCGAGCAGGTAATCCTCGAGATCGTTGATCGAAGTGAACGCGAGGATCGACACGCCGTCGATCGTGTGCCCGACCGGATGGAAGAACGGCTGCCCTTCCTGCGTCGGACCGATGTTGTGCAACTGAACGTAGCGCTTGACATAGCGGCTCGTCGCCGGCTGGGCGAGCACCTGCTTCGCGTACTGGTTCAACCAGGCGTCGTGGAAATCGGCGCGGGACAGCGATGCGTGGCGACGCGCGACCTTGATGAGCAGAAACGACTCGCGCTGCGTTTCGCTCGGCACGATGATGTGCTGCCGGGCGAGCACCGGGCACAGCTCGCGGAAAATCGCCTGGTCTTCGGGCAAGACTTTGGCTGCGATTTCCGGCTGACTGAATACCGCCTGCAGCCCTTCGACGTTCTCGAAGCCGAGGTATGCGATGCCGTCCCACTGCGGACGGCGGTATTCGGGAATATGGCCGATTACGGTATCGAACAGCTTGCCGTCACGGTCGACGGGCGGCTCGTACGGCAGCGGTGCGCCGCTCGATGGGCCGGCCGGCAACCGGTGAATCTGGTCGTAGCGAAGCAGGTGCTGGATGCCGTTCGCCTCGGGCGGCTGAGCATAGACGAAGCGCGGTCCGTGCACCTTGCGCCAATACTCGGTCCATTTTTCGAACGCAAGATTCGGGTTGCGCTCGAAGGCGCTCGTTTCGACGGCGGGATCCTTGATCAGTTCGCCCGTGGGGTTCAGCAGCAGGTTCGGATCTCGGCGGCGCTCGTCGAGCGGCGCGTTGTCCGCGCGGGACAGCAGCGAGCAGATGACCGTCAAAGGCTCATCGTACGAACGGTAGGTTTTCAGATAAGGCGAACGAAACTGACTTTCGGCGGAAGTACTGGACACGACTGACTCCTGCTCTCCGGAATGGTTGATCGCGTTGCGGACGCTCGCCTCGTCGCCGTGCGCCGCATGGCCCGCGGCAAACAGCGAGAACGCAACGGCGAGGTCTCGCAACAGTTTTGTACTGCTTATCGTTTAATCAACGTGTTGAGCGAATCGAGTCGGCCGCGAGCGCGATGCACTTCACATATCACGACCGGCTGCGCCGACCGAACGGCGCGTCGCGTACGACCTCTCGCTCACACCCTCGGGTTCTGGATGCGACGGAAGGATCGGCGAGCCGGGCTCGAGCGAGCGGCACGGGCCCGAACGGCAGGGCCGGCCGCCTCGCTCCGCTCGGCGTAATCGATCCGTGCGTACAATAATCGCACGAGATTAGATCGCATGCAATCTAATTTGATTGGCTGCCGATGCGCCGAAGCGCAAGCGGTCCCGCGCATCGGCGAGCGCCGCTCAAGCCGGTGACGCGGGGCGTGGGCGATATCCCTCCTCGTCCTCCGAATCGTCGTCCAGAGCGACGTGGCTCGCCGGATGGACGACCGCTCGCGCGGCCCCGGACAGCACGGTCGTTCCATCCGGCAGCCACGCCCTGCCGCTGAAACGTACGACGTCGCCCCGGAGCCCCGCATGCGGCTCGACCGCCTCCACCCTCCACGCGAGCAGACAGGTGCTGCCGGGCTCGGGCGCGCGCCGGCAGTCGACCGTGAACGACAGCAGCGAGCTCGTGTCGTGCTCCGCCGCGAACATGAAGAACAGCTTCGAGAACGCGGACGCGAGCGCCGCCTGATCGGAGAGGCGATGCGTCGACATGCCGTCGTTCGGCGGCTGAATCGCGCTGCGCGCGTCGTGTTGCGCGACCGCGCGCAGCGCGACCCAATCGCTGCGCGTTTCTCCAATCGAGTATCGGAATCGTGCCATTTCTTTTCCCGGAAATGAGGGGCACATCGGCCGGCGTCGCGACGCAAAATCTGCCCTCAACATCCAACTTTTGCATCGTAGTGATATTAGTCTCTTGAGATGTATAGTGGCGAATATAGCGGAAATCGATGGGCAATTTCGTGCCAGAGGAGATATCCGGATGGGGACACTTTTCCGTCGAACGGTTCGGCGTAGTCGGCGTGGGCTCGCGGGTGGCTCGGTTGCGCGCGCGGTCGGGAAACGCCACGCCGGCGTCTGGTCGATCGGGTTCGATGCGATCGACGGCGTCCGGCGCCGCGCTCGAAACCGCGTTGCCGGACGACGCGCCGCCGGCATTGCTCGAACAACTGGAGCGCTTCCAGCGCAGACCCGCGGCTCGGCGCGATCCGATCGCCCGCGCCCCGCAAAACCCGCAGGCTCGGCTTGCGCGAGCGCCTCGATCGGCGTGTGCGTTCGCATCGGCGAAGCATCGCTTTGGCGTAGCCGGAAACGCGTGGACTCGGTAGTTACCAGTACGGGGCCCGCGCGAATGGCGACGGTACATATGCTATATTGGAAAGATTGCTCTACAAGCCGTGCGCATGCCGCAAAGCCCGAGGGCCGCAGCATTCGTGGACATTCCCCGGCAAGCGCGACGCACTGCGCACCCCGCCATTCGCGGCGGCCCGCACGCGCCGCATACCGTTTATTTTTGAGTTGGTCACATTGAATGTCTTCCAGTTTGCTCTCTCTCGCTGAAGATACGTTCTGCCTGCGCCTCCAGCGAGCAGCGCGCATGTGGCGCAAGGTCGCGGACGTCGAACTTAGCAAGCTGAATCTGTCCGAAGCAACCTCCACGCCGCTGTGGCTCATCTACAAGCTCGGCGAAGGTCTGCGTCAGCGTACGCTGGCCGAGCATCTGGGCATCGAAGGCCACTCGCTCGTCCGCCTGCTCGATCAACTCGAGGAGGCCGGGCTCGTCGTGCGCCGCGACGACACGTCGGACCGCCGTGCGAAGACGCTGTATCTGACCGAAGCCGGCCGTCGAGTCGGCGAGCAGGTCGATACGATGGTCAAGCGCATCAAGGGCAAGCTGTTGCATGGCGTCGCCGCCGATCAGCTCGCGCTCGTCGATTCGGTGTTGAACACGATCGCGACTTCCGCCGAGGAATAAGGGGGCGGCGCTGACCGCCGACCTTCGCCTCGCAGGTCTCGCCCCGCTTCGCTCCCTCGCCTCTCCCCGCCTGCCGCGCCGACGTCGGCGCTCGTCCCCGTTCATCGAATTCCGTCCAACCGTTCGCGGCCTCGCCGGCGTGACCGTGGCGTTGGGTCTTTCGCGCTTCCTCGCGCGAGCCCGTCGAGCGCCAGCGCCACGCAGGCCGCATTTTTAGGCGGACAAATTATGGAGTATTGCGATTAAATCGTTCATGATTTACTCTCGCTAGCGGATTGTTCCTGTGTCCAATCCGGACTCCCATTTACCCGAGCATCGCCGTTTACTCGTTGCTGCACCGGGCGAAGGACGGCGATTGCGCCATCGAACCATGTTCAGGGCGACTCGATGAGTGATCTTTCCGGAGTAGAAGAACGTTCCCGCGAACGGCAAGCGCAAGCGGCAGAGCCGCCCGTCCACATCCGGCGGATTCGGGAACTGCTGGACCCGGGCTCGTTTCGCGAGCTCGACGCCCTCGCCGAGCACGATTGCACATGGTTCGGCGCGGATCGCCGAAAGCAGCCGGGCGACGGCATCGCGACGGGCCATGGCACGATCGACCAGCGCCCCGTTCTCGTGTACGCGCACGACGGCGGCTTTCTCGGCGGCAGCTCGAGCCGCGTCCACGCGCTGAAGATCGGCAAGGTGCTGGATCTCGCGCTGCGTATCGGCGTGCCGGTTGTCGCGCTCAATCATTCGTCGGGCCTGCGCATCCATGAAGGCGTCGACGCCGACTCTCAGTTCAGTCACGTGTTCTACAAGACGGTGCGCGCATCGGGCGTCGTGCCGCAGGTGTCGCTGATTCTCGGCGACTGTGTCGGCGGCGCGGCCTATACGCCCGCGCTCACCGATTTCATCGTGATGGTCGATCAGGAGTCCGCGCTGTTTCTGACAGGCCCCGCGGTGATTCGGCGCGCGACCGGCGAGGAAGTCACGAAGGAGGAAATCGGCGGCGGCCATCTGCACGCGGCCGAGACCGGTCTCGCGCACTTTCTCGTCGAATCCGGCGACGAGGCGCTCGCCGTCGCGCGCGAACTGCTTTCGTATCTGCCGCAGAACAACGCGTCGCCCGTTCCGCCGACGCATGGGCCGGCAACGCTGCCTCGCATGCTCGACGGCATCGCCGACATCGTTCCCGTGAGCAAGACCGAGCCGTTCGACGTGCGGCAGGTGATCGAGCTGCTCGCCGACGACCGGGCGTTCCTCGAAGTGCACCGGCTCTACGCGCGCAACATCGTGGTGGGCTTCGCGCGCATCGGCGGCCAAAGCGTCGGCATCGTCGCGAACCAGTCGGCGTGGCTTGCCGGCTGCCTCGATATCGACGCATCGGAAAAGGCCGCGCGGTTCGTTCGCACCTGCGATGCGTTCGGCATCCCGATCCTCACGCTCGTCGACGTGCCGGGCTACCTGCCCGGCAAGCAGCAGGAGCGCTCGAACGTGATCGGCGCGGGCGCGAAGCTGATGCATGCGTACTGCGAAGCGGTCGTGCCGAAGGTCGCGGTGGTCTTGCGCAAGGCGTACGGCGGCGCCTATCCGACGCTCGCGAACCGGTCCGCGACGGACATGATCTATGCGTTTCCCTCCGCGGAAATATCGGTGATGGGGCCCGAGGCCGCGGTCGACGTGATCTTCCGCAAGGAGCTTGCAAACGCGCCGGACGCGGCCGAACATCGCGGCAGGTTGATCGACGAATATCGCGACGCGCATGCGAGCGCGCGCTATTCGGCGAGCCGCACCTATATCGAGGGACTCGTCGAGCCCGCCGAGCTGCGCAACACGGTGATGTCGACCTTCGCGCTGCTTCGCGACAAGATTCCGGGCGCACCGAGCCGCCGCCATTCGAACATTCAACTATAAAGAGAGCGCAAATGGGCATTCCGAGGGATTCGCAAAACGACTACGCCGCCGCCCAGATCGAGGCCCGCTTGCGCTGGGTCGAGGATCTGACGGGCCGGCGCTATCCGCATCTCGGCGGCGAGCCCGTCCCGCCCGAAGCCGTCAAAGGCACGTGCGAGAACTTCACCGGCTTCGTCGGCATCCCGCTCGGACTCGCGGGGCCGCTCAAGATCAACGGCGCGCATGCGAGCGGCGAATTCGTCGTGCCGCTCGCGACGACGGAAGGCGCGCTCGTCGCATCCTTTTCCCGCGGCATGAGTCTCATCTCCGACAGCGGCGGTTGCACGACGACGCTGCTCGACAACGCGCTTCCGGACAGCGAGCGGCCCGCATATCGTTTCCTCGGCGATGCGCTCACGAAGGTCTCGGCGATCGTGCTGCGTTCGGCGAACCATGCGAGCGCGTTCGACGCGTGGCTGCGCGTCCACGTCGCGCGGATCGTCGAGGCCGCGAACGCGACGAGCCGGCATGCGCGGCTGCTCGAAGTCACGCCGCTGCTGCAAGGCGATCTGGTCGGCCTCGCGTTCACGTACGAAACGGGCAACGCGATGGGCCTGAACATGGCGACGAAGGCGAACGAGGCGGCCTGCCGATACATCGCCGAGCAATGCCCGCAGTTCGTCGAGGGCTACCTGAACACGCTCGGCGGCGACAAGCGCTTCGTCGCCGACCAGGCGAAGGGCCGCTACGTGTCGGCGAGCGCGCGCATTCCGGCCGCGCTGGTCGAGGCGCGATTGCGCACGACGCCTGCGCGCATGCGGCGCTTCCTGCAGGCGTGCAACACGTTGCTCGCGCAACGCGGCGCGACCGCGCCGAACATTCACGTCGCCAACGCGCTGACCGCGCTGTTCATCGCGTGCGGCCAGGATCCGGCGTTCGTCACCGTGTCGTTCAAGAATGCGTGCACGACGTTCGACGTGCTCGACAACGGCGATCTGCTGGCGGCCGTCACGCTGCCGAACGTGATCGTCGGCGTCGTCGGCGGCGGCACGCGCCTGCCCGCGCAGCAGGAATGCCTGCGCATGCTCGGCTGCGAGAACGACGCGCGCAAGCTCGCGGAAATCGCGGCGGCCGTCGCGCTCGCCGGCGAGGTTTCGGTCGCGGGCGCCGTGAGCGCAGGCGAGTTCACGCGCGCGCACACGGTGCTCGGCCGAGGTATCGAGCAAGCGGCGCGCGCGCCGTCGGAGCTCGCGACATGAGCATCAAGCGCGTGCTGCTGTGCTGCCGCGGCGAAATCGCGCTGCGCTTCGTCCGCACCTGCCGGCTGCTCGACATCGAGACCATCGCGATCTACACCGACGACGATCGCAATGCCGGCTTCGTGCTCGCGGCCGATTCGTCGTTTCACATCGACGCGTGGAATCCGGCGACGATGATCGACACGGTCGTCTCGATCGCGCAGGCGGTGCGCGCGGACGCGGTCGCGCCGGGCTATGGGCCGCTTGCAGAAAACGCGGAATTCGCGGCCGCGTGCGCGGCTCTGCGGCTCGTCTTCGTCGGGCCGCACGCCGAGGCGATCCGCCGCACCGGCGACAAGATCGAGGCGCGCGCCGCCGCGCAGCGGGCGGCGGTGCCTGTCGTGCCGGGCGCGACCGTGCCGAGCGACGCGCAAGCGGCCGCCGCCGCGGCCGAGATCGGCTTTCCGATCCTCATCAAGGCCGCGCTCGGCGGCGGCGGCCGCGGAATCCGCGTCGTCGAGCGCGCCGAGCAGTTCGAGTCGGCGCTCGCCGAGGTTCGCCACGAGGCCAAGCTCGCGTTCGGCAGCGACGAAATCTACCTGGAGCGCTTCCTCGGCGAGCGGATCCGCCATATCGAAGTGCAGGTGCTCGGCGACCGGCACGGCAATCTGCTGCATCTCGGCACGCGCGAATGCAGCGTGCAGCGCCGGCGGCAGAAGATCGTCGAGGAGGCGCCCGCCCCCGCGCTGTCGGACGCGCTGCGCGAGCGGCTGCACGAGTCCGCGCTCGCCGTCGCGCGCGAGGTCGGCTACGACAGCGCGGGCACCGTCGAATTTCTCGTCGAGGGCGACGAGCGCTTCTACTTCATCGAGATGAACGCGCGGATCCAGGTCGAGCATCCGGTCAGCGAGGCCGTCACCGGCGTCGACATCGTCGAGCAGATGCTGCGCGCCGCGGCGGGCGAGCCGCTCGGGCTGTCGCAGGACGACGTGCGCTTTCGCGGCTCCGCGATCGAGTTCCGCGTATGCGCAGAGGACGCGCATGCGGACTTCCTGCCGACGGGCGGCGCGGTCTCGCACTACCGGGTGCCCGAAGGGCCGGGCGTACGCATCGACTCGGGCGTCCACGCCGGCGCACGGCAATCGACGCGTTTCGACAGCCTGTGCCTGAAGCTGATTGTCGACGGCGCGACGCGCGAGATCGCGCTGCGCCGCGCGCGGGATGCGTTGAGCGAACTCGTGATCGCGGGCTTCAGCACGAACCTGCCGTTCCATCGCTGGCTGATCGATCATCCGCCCTTCGGGCTCGGGCGCTACGACCTCTCGGTGACGCGCGATTTCCCGTTCGCGCACGGCGTGCCGGACGGCACGGCGCGCGTGCTGCACGCGCTCGCGGCGCTCGCCGCGCACGTCGGCGAGCCGACGCTTGCGCCGAGAGCGAGCGAGCCGACGGACCGTGCGTCGGTTCCTTCCGCATGGGTGATCCGGAACGACCGACGCTCGTGGCTGTCGTGACGACGCCCGTTCGACGAGTCCTGTCAACCACGACGAGGAGCGCTCGCATGAGCATCCCCCTGCTTCGCACAACTTATACGGGCGCGTTGAGCGACGCGCCGGAAGACGAACCGCCCGTGCGGATCGACGTCCAGACCCTCGAGCCCGACGTCTATCGCGCGACGTTCGGCGACGGTCATACGCTGCTGCTTCGCCTGATATCCCGCGAATCGCTGCCGGACGGCGTCGTCAGGCTCGTCGCCGAAGCGGACGGCGCGCATCATGACGTGCTGCTGACGCCCGCCGCGCGCGGCGGCATGACGCTCGACTACGCCGGCATTCATCGGGCGATCGGGACGCGCGGTGCGCGGCGCGGCTCGAACGGAACGCGGCGCGGAGGCGGCCGCGCCGCGCACGCGGCGATCACCGCGCCGATGCCCGCGCGCATCGCCGAAATCCTGGTCGCCGAATCGGACGTCGTCGACGAAGGCGCGCCCGTCGTCCGCATCGAGGCGATGAAGATGCTGATGACGCTGACTGCGCCGCGCCGCTGCCGAATCGAGACCGTGCACGTCGCGGCGGCGGTGAACGTCGAGGCCGGCGCGTTGCTCGTCAGCGTGGCGGACGCCGATCCCGCCTGACTGCCCTCGCCGAGCGGCCGGACCGTGCGCCGCGCCGGCGCGGCCGCTTCAATCGAAGTCCTGACCTTCCACCCTAGCGGAGTTGCCGTGAGTCTCGAATCCAACATCACGCAGTATTGCGACACCCTCACGTATTCGAAGATCGATCCCGCTGCGATCGAAATCGCGAAGCATTCGCTGATCGACATTCTCGGCGTGTCGATCGCCGGATCGCGCGACGCCGAAGTCGAGCTGCTCGCCGGCGTCATCGAGCACTGGGGGGGCCTGCCCGAAGCGCGCGCGATCGGTCGCGCGGGCCGCCTGCCCGCGCCGTCCGCCGCGCTCCTGAACGGCGCGGCCGCGCGTGCGCTCGATTTCGACGACGTCGCCGACCCGCTCGGCACGCATCCGAGTGTCGCGATTCTGCCGCCGCTGCTTGCCGTCGCGGATCTCAAGGCCGACGAAATCGATCACCGGACATTCGTCGCCGCCTACGTCGCCGGGCTCGATCTGTCGATCCGGCTGTCGCGCGCGCGCCGCGAGACGCTGCTCGAGAGCGGCCGCTACGATCTGTGCAAGGTGATCGCGGCCACCGCGGCGGCGGGCATCCTGTACGGGCTGAAGGGCGATCGTCTGCGCGATGCGCTCGGGATCGCGTACACGTCGGCGCTCGGCGAGACGCAATGCATGATCGACGGCGCGCCGACCGTGTTCTATCAGCAAGGGCTCGTCGCGGCCAACGCGGTGCGCGCGGTCGTGCTCGCGTCGCACGGCTTCACGGGCGCGCGGGACTTCCTGACGGGCCGCTGGGGCTACTATTCGGCGTTCGAGCCGGGCTCGGCAGTCGAGACGGTCGACGCCGATCTCGGCAAGACGTTCGCAAATGTCGACGGCATCGCGTTCAAGCCGTTCCCGACTTGCCGCCCGAACACGTCGGCCGCCGCGCTCGCGCTGGCGCTGACGAAGGGCGAGCGCTTCGACGCGACGCAGATCGAGCGCGTCGACATCCGGACCAATCAGCAGATCTACGATCTCGTCAGCGCGCCGGTGGCGCGCAAGCAGGCGCCGACGAGCGTCGTCGAGGCGCGCTTCAGCATCGCGTACAACGTCGCGACGGTCCTCGCCACCGGCGATCTGTTCATCGGCGACTTCACCGACGATGCGATCCGCCGCCCCGACGTGATCGCCGTGAGCCGCAAGATTCATCCGACCACCGATCCCGATTGCGAGCGCCGTGAGCTCGGCACGCACGGGAAGATCAAGATCGCGATCCAGCTCGTCGATGGGCGCGAGCTGTCCGGCGAAGTTTCGTACGCGAAAGGCAACCCGAAGAATCCGATGACGTTCGACGAACTCGTCGCGAAGTTCGACAAGTGCGTCGCCTACTCGCGCCTTCCGCACGCGCAGGCGAATCGCGCCGGCATCGTCGATTGGATCGTCGATGCGTCGAATCGGAATCCGAAGTACGCGCAATTCGCGTCGCTGCTGCACGCGCCCGCCGCGGCCTGACGCCGATTCCGCCCGCTCGCCGGGCGGGCGGCGCGGGACCGAAGCCGCATGCGACACGGGACCGACGCGCGGGGCTCCGCTTCCCGCGCGTCGGTTCCATGCGCCTTTCAGCTCACTCGACCGTCTCGGCTCCGCTCTCGTCGTGCGCCCGCACAGTGACGGGAGCCGCCGCCGGCTTCGCGTGCCCGCCCAGGATCCGCTCGACGAGCTCGGCTTGCCGTTCGCGCGCCTTCACGATCGCGCCCGCCTTCACGTATCCGTAGCCGCGAATCGCGTCGGGCGTTTTCGCCCATGCGACGACGTCGGCGAGCGTGTCGCGCGAAAGCCGCGGCAGCAAGCGATCGAGCGTCTCTTCGTATTCGTGGACGAGACGGCGCTCGTCGCGACGCTCGGCCATCCAGCCGAACGGGTCGAGCGGCGTGTGCCGAAGCACGCGCCCTGCCGCGAGCACGCGCAACGCCGGGATCATCCAGCGCGAGAATGCGCGCTTGCGCGGCGGCCGGCTGCCTTGTTTCGAGAGCGCGTCGAGCGCCGGCGGCGCGAGATGGAAGGTCAGCTTCGCGCGGCCGTCGAAACGCGCGCGCAAGTCGTCGAGAAACGCCTTCGACGTATGCAGGCGTGCGACCTCGTACTCGTCCTTGTAGGCCATCAGCTTGAACAGCATGCGCGCGACCGCGTCGACGAGCGTGACGTCGCCGAGCGGCGCCGCAGCCGCGCGCACGCGCTCGACCATTCGCCGGTAGCGGGCCGCATAGCGCGCGTCCTGGTACTGCGTGAGAAATGCCGAGCGGGACTCGATCAATTCGTCGATGGTCTCCTTCTTGCGCCGCACGAAGCCGACGGGGCGCCACGCGCCCGACGGCTTCGAGCCGGCCGTGCCGAGATGGTGCGCGACGAACGCCGGATTCGCGGCCCACAGCCGTCCCCACGAGAACGCGAGATATTTTGCGTCGGCCTGACCGCCCTGCAGGCTCAGCGCGTGGCGCAGCGACGCGAGCGATACGGGCACCGCGCCGCGCTGCCACGCGTAGCCGAACAGCAGCATGTTGGCCTGCATCGGATCGAGCAGCTCGGTCGCCAGCGCCTTCGCATCGATCGCGTCGTAACGCTCGGCGCCTGCGATCTTCTCGATCAGCGACTGGATCGCGTCCGTCTCGATGCGCGCGTCGACATCGCGCAACATCGCGCCCGTCTGCGTCTGCGCGGTATTCGCGATGACGAGCGTCTTGCCGCGTTCGAGCGACGCCAGCGCGTCGTCCTCGGTGGCGACGAGCAGATCGGCGGCGAGCAGCGCGTCGGCGCCGCCGCGGTCGATCCGATACTGATGCAGCACCTCCGCCTCGCGCGCGATCCGGATGTGGCTGAGCACCGCGCCGCCCTTCTGCGCGAAGCCCGTGAAGTCGAGCACGCTGACCGCGCGCCGGTCCAGGTGCGCGGCGAGCCCGATCGCGTTCGCGACGGTGACGACGCCCGTTCCCCCGACGCCCACCAGCATGATCTCGAACGGCTCGTCGAGCGAGTGCGGCTTCGGTGGGGCGAGCGCGTCGGCGCGCGCGATCACGTCGGCGGGATCGGCTTGCGCGGGCCGGCGCTCGCGCGGCCTGCCCGTGACCGTCACGAAACTCGGACAAAAGCCCTTCACGCACGACAGGTCGGTGTTGCACGAGTGCGCGTCGATCGCGCGCTTCAGGCCGAACGGCGTGTCGACCGGCACGACCGACAGGCAGTTGGACTTCACCTGGCAATCGCCGCACCCTTCGCACACGGCCTCGTTGATCACGACCCGGGTCTGCACCGCCGGCGGCGGCTGCCGCTTCTTCCTGCGCCGCGCCTCGGTCGCGCAGACTTGATCGAAGATGAGCACGCTCACGCCGCGCGTGTCGCGCAGTTGGCGCTGCACGTCGTCGAGCTGATCGCGGTGATGGACGTCGACGCCCTTCGGCAGGCTGTCGTGAGCCTGGTAGCGGCCGGGGTCGTCTGCCACGACGACGACGCGCCGCGCGCCCTCGCTCAGCACGAGCTCGGCCGCCTTGCGGACGGTGAGCTGGCCGTCGACCGGCTGGCCGCCCGTCATCGCGACCGCGTCGTTGTAAAGCAGCTTGTACGTGATGGTCGCGCCCGCGGCGATCGCCTGCCGAATCGCGAGATAGCCCGAATGGAAGAAGGTGCCGTCGCCGATGTTCTGGAAAATGTGCGGCGTATCGACGAAAGGCGCCTGTCCGAGCCAGTCGACGCCCTCGCCGCCCATCTGCACGCTGCCGCTCGTCGTGCGCTCGGGCATCCGCGCCGCCATCGCGTGACAGCCGATGCCGAGACGCGCCTCGCTGCCCGCCGGCACGCGCGTCGACGTGTTGTGCGGGCAGCCCGAGCACAGATACGGTGTGCGCCGGATCCACGCCTGCGCGCGGACCGCGGGCGCCGCGCCCCACGCGTGCGGGATGTGCAGCGGCACGTCGAATGCCTTCAGCTGTCGCGCGAGCGGCGGCGCGACGCGCGACGGGCGCAGTTCCTCCAGTTCCGAGACGAGCGGGGCGCCCTTCTCGTCGACTTTCCCGACGATCGTCGCACGGCGGTCGTGCCGCGCGTTGTAGAGACAGTGCTTGAGCTGCTCCTCGACGACAGGCTGCTTCTCCTCGATGACGAACACCTTGCCCGCGCGATGCGCCCACGTTTCCAGCAACGGCGACAGCGGATAGACGACGTTGATCTTCAGCAGCGCGACGCCTGCCCGCTCGAGCTGGTCGAGCGACACGCCCCCTTGCCGCAGCGCTTCGCGCACGTCGCGATAAGCCTTGCCGACCGCGGCGATCACGAGCACGGGCCGCGCGGGCGTCGTGACGGCCTCGTCGAGCGGATTGGCGCGCATGAACGCGCGCGCCGCCTTGAGCTTGTACGGATGGCGTCGCTCGATCTGCATGCCCGGCAGATCGGGCCACCGCCAATGCAGTCCGTCCGGACCGGGGTCGACGGGCGGCTGCGTGAAATGCGGCGGCTCGAACGTCGGCACCGACGCCGACGCCTCGACCGTCTCGGTGATCGCCTTGAAGCCGACCCACAGGCCCGATGCGCGCGACAGCGCCCAGCCCCACAGCCCGCAGCGCTCGTAGTCGGCGAGTCCCGACGGGTGGATCACGGGCAGGCCCCACGCGATCAGCGTGCGATCCGACTGGTGCGACATCGACGACGACACGCAGCCATGGTCGTCGCCCGTCACGACGAGCACGCCGCCGTGCGGAGAAGATCCGTACGCGTTGCCGTGCTTGATCGCGTCGCCCGAGCGATCGACGCCCGGCCCCTTGCCGTACCACATGCCGAATACGCCGTCGTAGCGCCTCGTCGCATCGGTTTCGACGCGCTGCGTGCCGATCAGCGCCGTTGCGGCCAGATCCTCGTTGATCGCCGGCTGGAACCGGATATGCGCGTCCTCGAGTCGCGCTTTCGCGTGCCAGAGCTCGTGGTCGACGCCGCCGAGCGGCGATCCCCGGTATCCGCTCACGAAGCCCGCGGTGTTCAGACCCGCCGCGCGGTCGGCGGCGGCCTGCGCGAGCAGCAGACGCACCAGCGCCTGCTGGCCGCTCACGAAAATGCGTCCGGGCGGATCCTCGAATCCTTGGCGATAAATGGAATCGCGCCTGTATTCAGTAGTCTTGAACATGGTTTCGTGCCCTCGATCGCGGAAATCCCACATTGAAACGGGCGGCAGCGTCGTCTCGCGCGCTCGCCCGGAAATTTGGCCTCGTGGATCAGTCGATGCCGGCGCGCGCGATCGCGATGGCGTCGCGCAACACGTCGGGATCCGCGATGTGATGCATCAGCACGAGCACGAGCTGAGCATGAAACAGGTGGCCCTGCGCATCGTCGAGATCGCGGCACGCATCGGTCAGCATCGAAAAACAGGCATCCGGATCGGCAAGCTCCGGAACGCGCGCGCCCATCAACGGCGCGGCAAAGCTGTCGCTCACGTTGCCGCTCATGATTGCGTCTCCTCGAACCAAAGGGGAACCGGTGCGCCGACGGCCCGATCGAGGATCGTGCGCAGCGCGCTCGAATCGACACGCTCGAACGAGCCGAGCACGTGCTGATCCGGCCGCAGCAGCACCGCGTTGCCCGGCGCGAGGCCGTAGCGCAGCGCGACGAAGCCTTCGTGATCCCACAGCGTCGAACATCCCGGCGCGTCGTGCTCGCGCGCGGGCCGGGTCGGCGACGCAACGACGATGTCGAGCAGAGCGGCGCGCGGCGCGGCGGCGAGCGCGGAGATCGCCGGGTCGTCGGGATCGCCGTAGACGAGCAGCGTGTACCCCGGCCCGCCCAGGTGCGCAAGCAGCCAGTCGGGCTCGCCGGCGCGCTTGACGGGCGCGTCGACGGCGGGCGAGCCGGGCTTCAGCACGCCGGGGTGCGCGACGGCGCCGGCGAATTGCCCGACGCCCGTCAGCACGGCCGGACGCGACAGCCGCCCGGAATTGACGAGCGCGCGGCCGAACGGCGTCGTGCGCGCGAGCGCGAGCGCCGCGCGCCGCAGCACGTCGACGGCCGGGCTCTCGGGCGAGATGAAGCGCGCGCTGCGCGTCGAGTTGAGGATATTCTCGTCGGCGGCGAACGCGCGCTCTTCGCCATACGAATCGATCAGCGATGCCGGCGCGCCATGGCGTACGATCGCGGCGAGCCGCCAGCCGAGATTGTCGATGTCCTGCAGGCCGCCGTTGCCGCCCCGTCCGCCGAATGGACTGACCTCGTGCGCGCTGTCGCCCGCGAACGCGATGCGCGAGTGGACGAAGCGCGCGAGGCGCCGGCAGCGAAACGTATAGACGCTCACCCAGTCGATCCGGAACGCCGCTTCGTCGCCGAACATCGCGCGCAACCGCTGCTCGACGCGTTCGGGCTCCCGTTCGAGCACCGGGTCGGCATCGGCGCCCAGTTGGAAATCGACGCGCCACAAGTTGTCAGGCTGCTTGTGCAGCAGCACCGACCGATTCGGATGGAACGGCGGATCGAACCAGAAGCGGCGCTCGGCGCGAAGCGACGCGTCCTTCATCTCGATGTCGACGATCAGGAAGCGATCGGGAAACATCTCCCCGACGAACGGCAGGTCGAGCACCTTTCGCACGGTCGAGCGCGCGCCGTCGCACGCGATCAGCCAATCGCAATCGAGCCGGTAATCGCCGTCCGGCGTCTCGACCGCGACGGTCGCGCCGTCGGCGCGACCGATCACGTCGGTGACGCGGCTGCGGCTGCGCAGATCGACGAGGCCGCTCTCGGCGCACGCTTGCGCGAGCCATTCTTCGATATAGGATTGCTGCACGTTGATGAACGGGGGCCACTCGAATCCCGGCTCCGGCTGGAAGTCGAAGCTGAACACTTCGCGGGATTGGTGATACAGGCGGCCGACCTTCCAGTTGACGCCCTGTTGGCGCAGCCGGGGGCCGAGCTTCATCCGCGCGAGAATTTCGAGACTGCGCTGCGCGAAGACGATCGCGCGCGAGCCGTCGATCGGCGCGTCGCGCGCCTCGAGCACCACGCTCGCCACGCCGCGCTGGGCGAGATCGCAAGCGAGCGCGAGGCCGATGAGCCCGGCGCCCACGATCACGACCGGAACGCGCGCGGGCTCGTCGAGGTCGAGTTCGGCGGGCCGGGTATAGGAAAAACGAGGTGGGGTATGCATCCGCAGGCACTCCCGAAATGCCGTTTTAGCAAAGAAACGACTGGATGAGTTGTTTCGATTTCAACGCGATGCTGCGCAATATTAGATCGCATACGGTCAATTCGCAACAGCAATTAATTTGCCGGATGCTGGCGATTTTTTCGCCTAAATTCCGTCAATTTGGACGCCAAATCCTCAAATGACACGAATTAGACTCAATTCTCTCTATCGATATGCTCATATCGATTGATTGCCACAACACAATAAATATCGCATAAGATTTATTTGCATGAGATCATATTTGGCCGCCTAATCGGCGAAAGGGTCGGATTGCAATTCGGCTGGTCGAGCCGGAATCCGCGTCGCGACATTCGCCGGCGGGCATCGGTGCGCGTCGATGGCCGCGCGCCGTCCGCCGATGGGCGTTGTCCATTCATTCTTCGAAGCAAGGAGCACATCTTGACGACACCTGCCGCGTTATCGATGGGTCATGAAACGCTGTCGCGACGCCTTGTCTTGCTGCTGGCAATCGGGACCGGGATCGGCGTCGCGAACGTGTACTACATCCAGCCGATACTCAGCCTCGTCCAGCGCGACTTCGACGTTCCGCCGCAGCTCATCGGCTGGGCGCCGACGCTCACGCAAATCGGCTATGCACTGGGCATTCTGCTGCTCGCGCCGCTCGGCGACATGCTGAGCCGCCGCTCGCTGATCGTCTGCAAGGGGCTGCTGCTCGTCCTCGCGCTCGTTGCCGCGGCGCTGTCGCCGAACTATGCGGCGCTCATCCTGACGAGCGCCGCGATCGGACTGTTCAGCAGCGTCGGGCAGGATTTCATTCCGGTGGCGGCGCAGCTCGCACCTGACGCGCATCGTGGCCGCATCGTCGGCACCGTGACGACGGGCCTGCTGACGGGCGTGCTGCTGTCCCGAACGCTCGGCGGCCTCGTCGCGCAGCAATTCGGCTGGCGCGCGATCTACGCGGTCGCGGCGGCGCTCGAAGGCCTCGTCGTGCTGGCGGTCTGGCGCCTCCTGCCGGCGCTGCCCGTGAGCGCGGGCGGCCGGTATTCGCAGCTGATGGCGAGCCTCGTCAAGCTCTGGCGGCAGCACGCGGCGCTGCGCCGGGCGGTGTATACGCAAGGACTCCTCGCGATGTCGCTCGGCGCATTCTGGTCGACGCTCGCGCTCGTGCTCGCCGCGCCGCCCTATCATCAGGGTTCGGGCGTCGCCGGCGCGTACGGCGTCGCGGGCGCCGCGGGCGCGCTCGCAGCGCCGCTTTTCGGACGGTTCGCCGACCGTGCGGGACCGCTGCCCGCGATCCGCGTCGGCTGCCTGCTCGTCATCGGCTCGTTCGTCGGCATGTGGATTTTCTCGGGCTCGCTGATTGCGCTCGCGATCGGCGCCGTTCTGTTCGATCTCGGCGTGATGGCCGCGCTCGTGTCGCATCAGACGATCGTCAACACGATCGATCCGATCGCGCGCAGCCGCCTGAACGGCATCCTCATCACGGGCGCGATGTTCGGCGTCGCCGTCGGCGCGGAAGCCGGCAACCTCGCGCTGATCTATGCGGGCTGGCCCGGTATCTGCGCCGTCGGCGTGATCGTCGGCGGCCTGGCGCTCCTGCTGCGGCTCGGCAACCGATGACCGCGCCGGCGGCGCGACTCGCGCCGAGCGCGCCGCCGTTGCGGCGCGATTCCGCCGAGGCCGCGCCGACCGGCGGCCGGCGCGGCGCAACCGCGCGTGCGCCGCGTCCCGCCAGCTCTCGCGTACGTCGATCGTGGGCTGCATGCGACGGTCGCTCGATTCTTTGTCCACCGCATCACAACCGGAACAGGTACTCCATCGTGAATCGAACCTCACTTCGCGCCGGCCGACTGATCGGCGCGCTTGCGCTCGCCGCGCTCTCCTACGCCAGCGTCGCCCAGACCTCGAACGGTCTGGCGAGGACGAACCCGTTGAAAGCGGCCGACGCGATCGAGATCCAGTATCTCATCGCGCAGTACGCGGCGACGCTCGACGCCGATACCGTCGGAGAGCCGGCGCAAAGCCGCGTGGACCGATTTACGCGCCTGTTTACGCCGGATGGCGTATGGACCCAGCACGTGTGGAACGCGGGCAAGCCCGCGGACGACGGTCCGGGCTGCTTCGTGCGCGGCCAGGCCCAGCTCGCGCGATTCGCACAGGTTCTGTTCGGCAGCGTGACGAACCGGCCCACCGCGACGACTCGGCACAATCTCGTGACGCCGCTCATCGACGTGTCGGGAGATCGCGCGGAGGCGGCCGTCAATTGGATGCAGACGCGCGACGCGACGCTTTCCGAGGGGCGCGTCGAGCTGCTCGCGACGGGCCGCTATTACCTGACGCTTCGCCGGCAGCCGTCGGGCTGGGCGATCGAAAAGCTCGATCTGATGAGCGATCATCCGCTGTACGGCACGCCGCTCGGGCCGCCGTGCACGCCGACCGGACCGCGCTAGGCGCGGCTCCGGGCGCCGCCGCGCGGCACGCCAGCGCCGCGCGGCGGCGACGCCCGCTCAACCGACGAGTCCGATATCGGCGGCCGCGATCAACCGCTCGATGTCGAGCAGAATCAGCATCCGGTCGCCGTCCTCGCCCGCGATCGAGCCGAGGTCCGTGATGAAACCGGTGTCGATCGACGCGCCGAATTCGGGCGCCGGCCGCCGGTCGGCCGCCGCGAGCTGGAGCACGTCGCTCACCGCGTCGACGACGACGCCCACCGTGCGCGTCGCGACGTTCAGCACGATGACCACCGTCGACGTGTTGTACTCGGCCGAATCGAGCGCGAACTTCAGCCGCAGGTCGACGATCGGCACGATCACGCCGCGCAGGTTGATCACGCCCTTGATGAACGCCGGCGCGTTCGCGATGCGCGTCGGCTCTTCGTACGACCGGATCTCCTGCACGCGCAGGATGTCGATTCCGTATTCTTCGGCGCCGAGCCGGAACGTGACGAACTCCTGCGCATCGCGCGCCGCGTCGTGTCCGCTCATGCGCGCCACGTGCGGCGCTTCCAGAATTGCATTCATTGCCTTCTCCTCCAAGCGCGTGACGCGCGTGTCGTCATCAGAATCAGAACCTCTGCCAGTCTTCGGTCGCGACCGCCATGGCCGGCGCCGCCTTGCCGAACGTCGGCGCGGCATGCGCCGGACGCGGCGCCGCCACGCTGCGCTTCGTCATCGGCTTCGCCGGCGTTTGCGCCGCGTGCTGCGCATGTGGCGTCGCGACGCCCGCATTCCCGCGGAAGAACGCGACGGCCTGCGTCAGCTGGCGCCCCTGCTCTTCGAGCGACTTCGACGCGGCCGCCGCCTCTTCGACGAGCGCGGCGTTCTGCTGCGTGACTTCGTCCATCTGCGCGATCGCCTG
The DNA here is from genome assembly GCF_000959365.1 of Burkholderia oklahomensis C6786. Taxonomy (NCBI): domain Bacteria; kingdom Pseudomonadati; phylum Pseudomonadota; class Betaproteobacteria; order Burkholderiales; family Burkholderiaceae; genus Burkholderia; species Burkholderia oklahomensis. The sequence continues at coordinate 3,735,195 of NZ_CP009555.1, read as the reverse complement.
ATTGACCTGCTCGATGCCGCGGCTCTGCTCGCCGGACGCCGCCGCGATCTCGCCCATGATGTCGGTCACGCGCGCGACCGCCTGCGTCACTTCGGTCATCGTCTTGCCCGCTTCGCTCGCGAGCGTCGAGCCGTCGTGGATCTTCTGCACCGACGCGCCGATCAGATCCTTGATTTCCTTCGCCGCGCTCGACGAGCGCTGCGCGAGGCTGCGGACTTCGCTCGCGACCACCGCGAAGCCGCGCCCCTGCTCGCCCGCCCGCGCCGCCTCGACGGCCGCGTTCAGCGCGAGGATGTTGGTCTGGAACGCGATCCCTTCGATGATCCCGGTGATTTCCGCGACCTTCTCGGAGCTTTGGCTGATGTCGGTCATCGTGTCGACGACCTGTCCGACCACCGCGCTGCCCTTTTGCGCGACTTCCGATGCGTTCGCGGCCAGCGCGCTCGCCTGCTGCGCGTTCTCCGCGTTCTGCCGGACGGTCGACGTCAGCTCTTCCATGCTGGACGCCGTTTCCTGCAGCGACGAAGCCTGGTGCTCGGTGCGCGACGACAGATCCTGATTGCCCGATGCGATCTGGCTCGAGCCGGTCGCGATGCTGTCCGCCGCCGTTCTCACCTGCCCGATCAGCCGCACGAGACTCGCCTGCATCTCGCCCATCGAGGCGAGCACGCTGCCCGGCGGCGCCGACTGCACGCCCGCGACCGGGCTCAGATCGCCGTTCGCGACGCGCTGCGTGACGTCGCCGAGCGTCGCGGGCTCGGCGCCCAGCGCCCGCATGAGGCCGCGCGCGATAAGGAGCGCCGCGAGCACCGCCGCGCCGACCGACGCCGCGCAGAGGCCGACCAGCAGCATGCGCTGGGTCGCGTAATGATCGGCGGACTCACGCACCATTTCCTGCGCACGGGTGCGCGTGTAGTCGCTGTACGCGTTCGTCGCCTTGATCAGCTGGGCGAGGAGCGGCCGGCACTGATCGTTCATCATCGCGATCGCTTCGTCGTGCCGATTGTTTAGCGCGGCGTTGACGATCGCGAGCGCGACCGGACCGTATTGCGCCTCGACGCGATCGATATCGGCGACGAGGCTGCGTGCCTTGTCGCTCGAATCCGATGCATTGGCGATCAGCGCCTTCAGTTGGCGCAGATGCGCCTGCACGTCCCCCTCCGCCTGCATCACGGCGGCCTTCTCGAGCTCGACGTCGGCCGGCTTCGTCACGAGCACGAGATTGCGCGCGGCGATCGCGCGCCGGTCCACCGCCGTGCGCACCTGTTCGGCCGCCTCCGCACGCGCGGTGATGCCGCTCACGTAGCTCGCGAAGCGGTCGTTCGCGTCGCCGAGCGCGTGCAGCGCGAGAACGGACACGAGCAGCACCAGCCCGACCAGCGTGCCGAACGCGATCGTCAGTTTCGCGCTCACAGTCATTTTCTGAAAATTCATTGCTTCACCTCGATTGATCCAACATCGAAACTCGCGTCGCGCCGCGCGACGCATTGCCATGTTCTAACGGCCGCGATGAGGAATGCTTGAGATGCCCTTCGGCATGGAAATCGTTTGCGTCAGGGTTTACGGCTTCAAAAATCGTTTCGATGACCGAAGCGTCAGCCAATCGTTAGCCAATCGGCAAAAATCTGTCACATGACGGGTCGCTGGCCGCGGCCAAACGGGGGGCGATCGATTCGCACAACCGATCGAGGCGAAGCGGTCGATTGCGCGGGGTGCCCCTATGTTTTTCGTCAAGCGTTAGGGGCCGACTTGGGGTGGTAAATGGTGCCGTCGCGCAGCATGGCGAGCAGGACGTCGCAGCGTCGTCGTGCGAGCGCGATGAGCGCTTGTGTGGCGCTTGCCCTGCTGGACCTTGCGCGCGTGGTAAGCCCGCGAGACGGGGTCTCGCAAGGCCGCGAAGGCGGAGCGGAGCAACGTGCGTTTGAGCATCTTGTTGCCGCGTCTGGACGGATGTTCGCCTCGGATAGACGAGCCTGAGCGCCGGGTGACCGGGGCGAGGCCAGCGTAGGCCGCCAAGTGAGCGGCCGAAGCGAATGGGGGCGTACTGTCAACGGTGCTGGATGCGATGCATGTCGCTATCGAGCGACGCGCAGGGTGTGCAGCGACACTGTAACGTTCACGATATTGCGGTCAGGATTGGAGGCCCGCTTGTCTGCCGCGCCGGCGATGATGCCCTCGGTGCGCGTGGCGGCCGGCTTTCGGCGCGCGTGGCCGCATGGATTCAGGACGGCTCTTGTACGCCGCCGCCGCTGCACCGCAATTCGAATGGCGCACGATCTTTGCCGCGAATCCACACCGGCTCGCGCCCGACGCCCGACCAGGTCGCGCCACTGACAGGGTCATAATATTTGGCCCGGACCTTTCGTCTGCCGTGCCCGCCGTCGGGAGGAAATACGTCGTCCAGGGAGAAGCCGAACTCGTCGACACAAGCGCGTATCTCGGCAAGGACAGCTTCCTTGACAGCCCTGCGCTCATCGGCCAAACGGGCCTCGAGTTCGATTTTGAGTTCCTTGAATCGTTGATATGCAATCATTTCGTCACTCTCTCAAATTTCGGATCTCACATTTTTTTGCCATTCGATTGAAATTCGTATTTCGCGAAGTCTTGCATCGCCCTCAAACCCTCCACGGTTTCCTGCGACGGAGAACGCACCGGTATTGCCTTGCTTGCAGTCGAGCTCCAGCATGAAATCCCACGACGGCGAAGTCGAACCGATGCCGGAGCCGGGAAGCGCTACGCGATCCGCGACGCGCGCGCCGACTGCCCTCGCACCCGGTGCACGCTTGCCAACCCTTCGCGCGGCATCCGCACGTTCGCCTTCGAAGGCGAACGGCGGGGCATGCGCGAAGCGCAAAGCGCCTGGCTCGGCGCGCCATCACAACGAACCGCGAAAGCGCGCGGCGCGGCCTGCATCGCCCGTCGGAATTCGACTGTACAGATCGCGGATGTGCCGCTGAATCAAAGTTCTTAGAAATGTCCGCGCAGCCGGCTCGACGCACGCGCTCGATGACGTTCGGCGCCGCGGTCAACGATGAAAGCGTGTGCGGACAACGACATGGGGACGCGTCTCTAACAATTGTGATTTCCGGGCGAAGAAAAGAAAGGCAATGTCTGATCGTAGGTTCGCGATGAGCCGAGCCGTCAGGCGATGGCGCTCGATATCGGCAGGCGAACGGACCGCGCGCCGGCCATCACGAGCCGCGCCGGCGTTGGGCCGGGCGGCCTGCGTGCGGAGACGCGCGTTCGCGCTCGCGCTCGCGCTTCATCGACATCCGTCGAACCGGCTCGCCGCGATTGCAATCGGCACGGCGTCACGCAACGCGCCGGCCGCGAACGCGTATTCCGTCGTCGGACGCATCGCACCGCGCGCGGGCCACGTCGAACGCGCGGAGCCGCCGCGCATGCGCGCACGGACACGCGCGAGCGCATCGGATGCGCGATCGGCGGGCGGCCGGATCGCCGAAGACTGGGGATGGAAAGCGTGGGCGGCATGAGCGTCATCCGCAACGCCCGCGTCAGACGTCGGCGCGCGCGAGCGCGGCGCGGATCTCACCGGCCGCGACTCGCGGCCGTCCTTGCGTCGGCGCGCGCGACGGATGCGGAACCCGGCTCGCGACGCGGGCGGGCCGGTCTGCACGCGCGCCCGATCCCGCTCTTCGGAATGAAGCCAGGTGGCCGCGTCAGAACGGCGACTCACGCAGACTCAACTGCGACAGCGCTCTCGGATTCACGCGCTCGTGCCAGACCTCGGCGCGCATCGGCTCGAACAGATAGGCGCCCTGCAGTTCGATATCGCGGAAGCGACGCAGCAGCTCGAACTGGCGGCCGTTTTCGACGCCGGACACCGTCAACGTGAAACCCAGATCGTGCGCGAGCCGCGAGACGCTCGACAGGATCGCCTCGGCAGTCGGCGAACCGGGCAGTCGCTCCGTGAACGATTCGCCGAATTTGACGCCCGTGACGGGCAGCACCATCAACGTCGACATCGCCGTGTGATGGGCCCCGAAATCGTCGAGCACGATGCCGTAACCTTTCTGCCTCAGCCGCTTCAGGCGATCGAGGAGACTCAGCGATTCCTCCAGCGCCGACATTTCCGGCACTTCGAGCGTCAACTGGCTGCTCGAGATATCGAATTCCTCGATCGATAGCGCGAGTCGCTCGAATACGCTTTCGGCGCCCAACTGGGTGCCCGAGAGCCGCATCGACAGCGCCGATACGCCGGCGCCCTGCTGCTTCCAGCGTGCGAGCTGCCTGCACGCCTCGCCGATCGCGTGGCCGGCGATCCGGGACGCCGCGCCCAATCGGTCCGCGGCGGTGTGGACGACGCGCTGAGGCAGCGCCCCCCACTCCGGATGATCCCATCGTATCGTCGCTTCGGCGCCCGTCACGGCCCCCGAACGGATCGAAACGATCGGCTGATAATCCATGACGAATTCTCCGGCCTCGAATGCCCGCTCGAGATCGGCCTCATCCAACGAAAGTCCGTTTTCGTGCTCCCGGGCAAAGAATGCACCCCTACGACGCGTGATGCCCGCTTCCATATCGCTCTCCCAAAGACGCTGCCGTCGCAGCATCGTTCGTCTCGGCTTGGCGACCGCCGGAAGACGGCCTCGCCGCACGACGCCGACGCTCGCCGGTCCAATCGCCCCGCCAATCGTCAGGAAACGTTAAATCAAGTCGCGGGTGGGGAGAATCACAAATCTTCGAATCCGAGTCGGAGCGCGCGACGCCGCGCGGAATCCCGCGCCGCGTCATCCCGGACGGGCAGCGACCCGATCCGGCATACCTGCGCCTGCGACGATCACGCGCTCGTCAGCGCCGCGACCATCCGCTCGAGCGCGTCCCGAATGGCCAGCGCCTGCAGTTCAATCTCGCGACTCCATTCGCCGGATTCGCGCGCGTAGGTCCGAAGCTCCTGACATTGCTCATGCAGCGCGGAAGGCCCGAGGACCGCGATGCCGCCCGATACGCCGTGCAGCCATCGCCTCAGTTTCGGCAGCGCGCGTTCGCGCAGGATCGCGTCGAATTCCGCAATTTCCCCGCCGGCTTGCGCGGCGAACGCACGCGCGTAGGCGGCCGGCACGTCGGGAAGCTCCGGCAGTTCGTCCTGCGCGTCTTCTTCGGCGCGCGCGCCCGCCGGCGCGCTGTAACATGCGCGAACGACCGTCTCGAGCCGCTCGAGCGAAACCGGCTTCGCGAGATAGTCCGTAAAGCCGCGCGCCCGGCCTTCCGCCACATCTTCCGGCCGCGCGCTCGCGCTCACCGCGTACACCGGCATCGTCATGCCGAGCCGCCTCATTTCGGCGAGCAACTGGAAACCGTCCATCATCGGCATGTCGATGTCGGTCATCACGACGTCCACGGGCTCCTTCGACAGCAACGCGAGCGCCTCCTCGCCGTTCTTCGCCTCGATGACCCGCACACCCAGCGTCGTCAGCTGATCGAGCAGCAGGCTGCGGTTGAGCAGATTGTCCTCGGCGATCAACACCGTCATTCCCGCCTCGGCCCCTGGCGGCTCGCGCCCCGCGTCGACGAGCGCCGTGCGGCCGGCCCCGAGCATGTGCGTCGCGGATTTCAGCCCCGCGAGGCTATACATGCTGATTTCCACTCCGCCGTCGTCGCGTCGTCTCGGCACGAGCGGGCCGGTCTGTCCGACCCACGCGATCGAGTCCGGCCTTTTCCACCACGGCAGCACCTCGGCCGGCGCGAATTCATCCGTGACCATCAGGAAGTCGTGCGCGTGCGCGTCGATCGGATCGGCCGGACGCGAGAAAGCCGTCACGGCCGTGACGGCCGGGTCGAACAGGTTGGTCAGCCACTCGAGATTTTCCTGCGCGCGGCCGAGCACGGCGACGCGCCGATAGGGAAGCGTCCAGTATGCATCGCTCGGATCGGCCTCCGACACGCCGAGCGGCAATGCCACTGCGATCCGGGTTCCCACGCCGACGGTGCTTTCCAGATCGATGCGCCCTTTCATCAGCTCGCACAGACGCGCGCAGATCGATAATCCGAGGCCGGTGCCGCGCGCCTGCCTCAGCCGGTTGCTGTCCCCCTGCGTAAAGGGCAGGAAGAGGCGGTGCTTCAGGTCGTCGGGGATGCCGATGCCGGAATCCGTCACGCTGATTTCGAGCGCGCCGGCATGCCAGCCAGCGCGCAGCACGATCTTGCCGGACGGAGTGAACTTCAGCGCGTTGCTCAGCAGATTGTTCACGATCTGCGAGACCCGGATCGGATCGAAGTAGAGTCGCGCGGGCAGGCTGCGATCGAACACTATGTAGAACTTCAATCCCTGCTGTGTCGCGAGCGGCGCGTGCGAGAGCGCGAGCCGGTCGAGCAGATCGGCGATGTTCGACCACTCCTCCATGAGGCTCAGCTCGCCGACGTCGATCTTCGAGAAGTCGAGGACGTCGTTGACGATCTGCATCAATCCGCGCGCCGACGTCTCCATCGCCTTCACGCGCGCCTGCTGCTCGGGCGCGAGCGGCCCGCGCGCGATCAGCTCGATGTTGCCCACGAGCGACGACAGCGGCGTGCGGATTTCATGACTCATCGATGCGAAGAACGCCACCTTCGCCTTGGCCGCCGCGTCGCTCGTCAGCTTCGCCTCGCGCAGCAGGATCTCCGCCTGGTGGTGCGCCGTCATGTCCGTGATCGCGCAAAAGAACACCTCCTGCGTGTTCAGCGTCGCGGGCGCGTACGTGATTTCGATGTGGACCGCGGCATGCCCTGCGCGCGACAGCGTGAACGGGAACTGGAAAATGCGCGCGTCGTCCGACTGGGTGTCCTGCGCGGCCAGCGACGATTCGAACGCGCTCTGCAATTCCTGCGGCAGGTGCCGGTCCGACAGCCGCAAGCCGAGCATCGTGCGCGCGATCGGGTTGGCGACGACGATCTCCAGTGTCGTCCGCCGCACGATGCACAACCCGACCGGCGTCGCATGAACCAGCAGATGGTTAAGCATTTCGCTTTCGAGCGCGCGCGACGCTTCCTCGTAGATGCGCGTCAAGAACCGGTAATTCCAGTACCGGAACGCGACGAACAGCAACACGATCAGCAGGAGCGTCGCGCCGCCGACGAGGCTCAGCTCGTACCGCATCGACCGCAACTGCAGATCGAGCGGAAGCAGATACGTCATGTGCCCGAAACCGGAGAACGGCGCGGGACGGCGAAGGGCCCATCCGAAGCCGGGAATCCAGTGATACAGGCCATCCTGTTTTCCGGCGAGCCGCTCGTCGACCTTCCGGACCGTTTCCGCGTCGTCCGCGTTCACGAGCGGCACGCCCTCCGAATCCACGACGACCGGCTGCTGCACGCGGCCCGCGCGTTCGATCGGCGAAACGAGGCTGTGAAGATCCACGCTCGTCAAGACGAGCGCGTAGAGCCGGTCGTCCTTGAACACGACGGACACGCCGATCATATGCAGCTCTTCGCCGCGCCCGCCGCTGCCGACCACGAACCAGAGGATCCGCTTCTTGCGCGCGGCCTCCAGCGGGTCCAGGCCGCGCTTGCTGTAGCGCTCGAGCACGGCCGACACGAGTTCGGACGGCGTGCTGGAGCGCAGCGCGCTCAGGTCGCCCGTCGGAAACAGATATCCATAGCCGACTGCACCGTCAACCGTCACCATTTCGACGCTCGGCGTCTGCCCCGAGTTGGCCAGCAACTGCACCGTGTAATCGCAGCTCTCGCGCAGGATCGCATCGTCGCGGATGTTATGGGCCATCGGCGTGCATGCGTTCGGCGCTGGCGCGTTCAGCGCCGAAGGCGCGCCGTTCATCCGAAGTTGCAGCACGAGACTCGCCGTCGTCAACATCATGCGGCGCTGCAGGAACACGTCGACTACTTCCTTCTCGTGGATGCGCGCGGATTGCTCCTCCTGCCGGAAAGCGGTCTGAAACAATCCGGTGACGGTCATGGCCGCGATGCTGAGGGCCGCCGAGACGAGCAGCATGATGACGATCGTGAAGACCCGCCGCTCGCGCTTCAGATTCGATTCGAGAGAATAAAACTTCCTCAGCGGCGACCCGTCGAGCTTTTGCAGAAGTCCTTGCATCAGAGCAGTCCTTGCTCGCGGGCGCAGTTGATGAGATCGACGTTGGTGTCCACGTGAAGCTTGCGCATTGCCGAGCGCTTCTGCGTCGACACGGTCCCCAGCGAGCGATTCAGCGTCCGGGCGATGTCCGTGAGCGACATGCCGCCCGTAAACAGCCGCACGACCTCCAGCTCCTTCGGCGTCAACGCATTGAATGCCGCTTCGCCGGGCCTGATGCTGCCGACGGCGGCAAGCCGGTGGGCCATGCCGGGCGACAACGATTGGCCGACGCCGCGCGCCACGCTCAGGCACACGCGCCCGAGCTCGGCGATCTCTTCTTCCTTGCCGACGAGCCCCGCCACGCCCATGCGGCACAGCTGGCTGATCACGCCGCTATTGGTCAGCATCGTGAACACGATGATCGGCGTGCGCTCGTACGCCCTCATCAGATGCGAGATCAAGCGCAAGCCGTCCTTGTCGTCATTCGCCTGATGCATCGTGAAATCGGTCACGACGAGATTGGCCTCCTGTTCCCGCATCGCGGACAGCAGCGCGTCTCCCGACGAAACCGACGCCACGACGTGAAAACCCGCCAGCGAATTGACGTAGTCCGTCACCGCACGGAGGACGATCGGATGATCGTCAGCCACGACGACTCTTCTTGTATGCAGGGCAACGTTGGACATGGCGGCTCCGAAAAAAAAAGCGGAAAGCGCATCCGTGCCGCGCGAATGATGTCCGGCGCGCGCTCATGCGCATTCCATGCAAAACGATAACGATTGCCTGTGTTCCTGCATATGCTTTGCGAGCACGATTCGCTCGAATGCAACGGCGCCGGCGCTTGTTCGGTTCGCCTCGCTATGCCGCGAATCGACTTCGAATCACAAGCGCATCCATTGCATATTCATATTTTCAATATGCTTTCATTTTTCATACGATGGCACTTCGCATGCATGCGCTTGCTCCGCTTGCCTGGGCAATCGTTCGGTTTCCTCTGCTCCATGCATAAACGGGCAATTCGTGTTGTAACAGCTTACCCGAAACGCACCGACCTGCCCTGATCTAAACATGCAATGAACCGTCTTCACGCCGTCGAATCCCACCGGAAACGGTAAATCGGTATCGTCCGGCTGATTCGCGTAGCACAAGGCCGTCCTCGCATCGCGCTCGCGCCGCCGCCGGCGCGATATCCGCATCATCACGAAGACGAAAAACCCGATGCCGATCAACATGGCTTCAATGAGCAGAGCGAAAGCCGCGATCAGCCATCCGGTCAAAATATCGACGTACCAGAGCGAAATCAGGAGTGCGCAGAATGCGACGAAAACGATCGGCATCAGAAAGAGAATCCATTGAGAAATCCGATCGCACGCGTCCTCGGATCGCGCACGCGAACGAGCCGCCCATCCAATCGACGTCGTGTGTTCCATCAAATCAATCTCCCATCGCCCCCGCCGCGAAAGCCGCGCGACGCAATTGCCCAATACGCTCCCAATCCAGAGAGAAAAAGTGCCCGCTCGCCGAATCGAGCGAGAATCGACGTGATTTGAAATTTCACGCATTTCCACACCGGCCTTTCACGAAGATAGACGCGCGGCCGGGCGGCGAGAATAATAGAGTTCCGAAAAAACGCCGCGAGTGGAAATCGACGAGCGCCGGCCGGACGCTTCCGCGCGAACGCGGCCGGCGAGCGCATCACGAGAAAACGCGCGTCCGGGATCGCGCCCGATGGCGGCATCTCGTTCGGAATCCGAACGCAGTACGATTCACGATCGACTGTTCGAGCGCGTGTGCGGTGAAATGGCATTCGCCGCCGAACGATCGCGCCACCGTTGACATCTTGTTGGCGCCCGACGTCCGCATCCGGACCGGCACGCCGCTATTTTCTTGCTCGGATGCGTCGCCCAGGCTTCGCGGGGCGGCCTGACTGCGGCCGATATCCATTTATATGCGAACCCGCGTCGGACGAACATCAAAGAAGTTAGAATTCCATCCGGTCGATTCGGGCATCGACCGGTCGACACGCCTACGGCACGACGTGCGAATGCGATCCATGTGTTGCGTCGATGCCGACCCGCTGGCGTGTCATGGGCATTGCGCACGCACGCTCGATTGCACCGAACCGGCCGGCGAGCGCCACGCGTGCAGGCGCGACAGCGCACGTTCCGCTCCGCTCGCTCGTTCCGGAAAATTTGCATATCGAAACGACTGCATTTGGCCACGCGCGCGCATTGCACTGGCGATCCGGCGCGAGGCTGCGTACGAAGCGACACGGGTTCGACGATAGCGTTCGCGATGAACGATCGAGTCGCGCGCTCATCTCGATCGCGACGTCGGGATTCGCGAGCGCGTCCGTGATGTCCGGCGGCGTCATGCCGAAACGCCGAAATCGGCGGGAACGCGCTCCGCGCGCTCGATACGCGTGTCCGGACCGCAACCGCGACAGCAAGACAGGTTTCGGCGACGACCGGCGAGCGCGAGCGCAGCGTCGCCATGAAAATGCAGTTCCGGCAAACACCATGCTGTCTGAGCGACCGCCCGCGCTGAAGCGCCGTGCATCGCACGCCGTTCCGCGATTTCCGAGACGCAAGCGAATGCGGCACGACCTGGTTCAACCGCGCTTCGACGCTCCGGAACGCGCACACGAATGTCCCAGTCTCTCGGCATACGCGGCGAGATTGTCCCGGCGGAACGGATCGACCGCGGCGAAGACCGCGCGAGAGCGGCATTCGTATTCGTCGGCGCATCGCGCATGGTGCGCGATTGCTCGGCCGACGAGTCGCGCGCCTTCCTCGATGTCGGCATCCGGATAGTAATAACCGCCCTGCTTCATCCGCTGCGTGTTGTGAATCAGCGGATAGCCGCCGTACAGCAGCTCGAGCGATGTGTAGTTGGGCGCGCTGCGCCGTTCGTGTGCGACTGCGATGTCGGCGAACCGCGGCATGAAGCTCACGACGCCATGCGAGCCGTGAAACGATGCGGCGCCGTCCCTGACGATGTCGAGCGAAGCGGCGAGGCGGCGCATCGTCACACGATTCGTCAGGTATTGGGCGTTCAACACGTGCATATGCCGTATCGCCGAGCGATCGCGCCGATAGACGGCGTCGCAGATCAGCATCGGAATGATGCCGCTCCTGAGCACCGACGCACTCGGCTCGAATATCGCGACGCGCGCCGCCGCTCCGCGACCGGCCGCGGGCGCATCCGCCGCGCGCCCGTATCGCAGGCCGTCACGTCGCAGCTCTTCCGCACGCCGACTCACGAATTCGCAATGCCAGACGAACGGCACGTCGAATACATCGCACCGATGCTTGGTTCGTAGCATCGGTGCAAACGCGCTGTCCCAGCCGCCGTCCGGCATCCAGATCTCGTCGAACCGGACGCCCCAGCGATTATCGCCGCCCCGACCGAAGATCAGCGGTTCCGTGAGTCGCACATCAGGTTGGTCCGCCTGATACAGCACGAGCTTCTTGCCGCGCGCCCGCATCGATTCGAGCCAGGAACGTTCGAACACGCCCGCTAGCTCGACGACGATGTCCACCATATCGCACGCTTCGCGCGCCGGCACGATCCGAAGCGCTCCGGCAACGGACGTTTCGAGCGACGTCGCCTCGGCATGCGCCGCGACGTCGATCAGCACGATGAGGGATACGAAGGGAATGCGCAGACAGACCGCCGCAAGAAAGACCGCGTTCTGATACGCGCTGTTCCGCCAGATATCCGGCGCGCGCGAATCAATCGAGATACCCACGCGCAACTGCTGCATTTCAAGCATGCGTCCATTCCTTCACTAGTCCACGGCCTCTTGCCCGTGCGCACGATCGCGCATGCCGCGCCGTCCCGAAAGGCTCGTTCCGCGCGAGCCCGGTTGAGCGTACGGCGGGCTTCGCTCGACGCGGGAAACAAGAAACGACGAACGTCGTAAAAAAAGCCGTCGCATGCACGCATGCGACGGCCCGGAAAACGGCCCGCGAACCGAGCGGCACGCGCCGGCTCGCGGGATCACCGCGCGGTTACCACTGATACGACATGCCTGCGCCCCACACGTAGTTGCTGCCGCTGTAGCTCACGCCCGTCTTCACCTTGAGGTTCTGGGTGATACGTGCGGTCGCGCCGAGCGCGGACGCCTGGTAGCCCTTGAAATTGGCCGTTCCGATGCCCACGGCCAGCGTCTTGCCCGGATCCACGTCCGGAATCATCGTCAACGCGGTCGCGGCCGCGATACCGGAGTACGCGTCGCGTGCAAGCGTATCGATCTGGCCTTGCATGCCGTTCATCTGATTCTGGATGCCCGACACGGCGCCGTTCAACTGGCCGACGTTGACGGCGTCGGTTTCATTGACGCCGGCGGCGACGTTGGTGATCCTGCGCTCGCTGCCTGCGGAACCAACCGACACCGTGTTGGCCTCCGACGCAACAGAACCGGTGCCAAGCGCGACCGAGTTCGATCCCGTGGCCGTCGCGCCCTGACCGATGGCGACACTGCCCGTGCCCGTCGCGTTCGAGCCCGTACCGTACGCCGAACTGTTCGCGCCGGACGCGATCGAACCGGCGCCCGTTGCGACGCTGTCGGTGCCCGACGCGACCGCGTTTGCGCCCAGCGCCGTGCTCGAATCGCCGGTAGCGGACGCGTTCGCGCCGGCGGCCGTGCTCGTCGTGCCCGAAGCGACCGTGTTGACGCCGAGGGCCGTGCTGCCGTCGCCGGCTGCCGCCGCGTTCTCACCGAACGCCGAGCTGCCGCTGCCGGATGCAGTCGAGTTCGCGCCGTTCGCCGTGCTGTTGTCGCCCGACGCGATTGCATTCGCACCGCCGGCCGTGCTGCTCGCGCCCGATGCGGATGCGTTGTTGCCCGTCGCCGTCGCACCCGCGCCCGTGGCTGCGGCGTTTTCGCCCGTTGCCGTCGCACCCGCGCCGGATGCGTTCGAGTTCGCGCCGTTCGCCGTGCTGTTGTTGCCCGATGCGGTCGAATCCGTGCCCGTCGCCGTGCTGTTTTCACCGGTCGCCGATGCGTTCGTGCCGCTCGCCGTGCTGTTATCGCCCGACGCAGTCGCGTTCGTGCCATTGGCCGTGCTGTTGCTGCCCGATGCGGCCGAGTCCGTGCCCGTCGCCGTGCTGTTCTCTCCGGCCGCCGATGCGTTCGTGCCGCTCGCCGTGCTGTTATCGCCCGACGCAGTCGCGTTCGTGCCATTGGCCGTGCTGTTGCTGCCCGATGCGGTCGAATCCGTGCCCGTCGCCGTGCTGTTTTCACCGGTCGCCGATGCGTTCGTGCCGCTCGCCGTGCTGTTATCGCCCGACGCAGTCGCGTTCGTGCCATTGGCCGTGCTGTTGCTGCCCGATGCGGTCGAATCCGTGCCCGTCGCCGTGCTGTTCTCACCGGTCGCCGACGCGTTCGTGCCGCTCGCCGTGCTGTTCTCACCCGACGCGGTCGCGTTCGTGCCATTGGCCGTGCTGTTGCTGCCCGATGCGGCCGAGTCCGTGCCCGTCGCCGTGCTGTTCTCACCGGTCGCCGACGCGTTCGTGCCGCTCGCCGTGCTGTTGTCGCCCGACGCGGTCGCGTTTGTCCCATTGGCCGTGCTATTGCTACCCGATGCGGCCGAGTCCGTGCCCGTCGCCGTGCTGTTCTCACCGGTCGCCGACGCGTTCGTGCCGCTCGCCGTGCTGTTCTCACCCGACGCGGTCGCGTTCGTCCCGTTGGCCGTGCTGTTCGTGCCTGACGCGGTCGCGTTGTCGCCGCTCGCCGTGCTGTTGTCGCCCGACGCGGTTCCCGTATTTGCCGAGGCGCTGCCTTGAAGATCCGACACCGAGGTACTGAGCGACGACACTTGCGACGTCAGCAGATCGTACTGCTGCGAGAATTCTTGCTGGAGCGTGTAAAGCTGCGAACCGTTCACTGCATCCGTGCTGGTCGCGGCAATCTTCCCTGCGGCCACGTTCGTCAGCAGGACAGGCGTCGTGACGCCCACGCCGCCGAGGGTGATCGTGGACTTCGACGAATCGTCGTATGACACGACGTTGTCCATCGACGTCTGCAGGCCGGCCAGATTCGCGTTGACCGCGCTGAGGCTCGTCGACAGCGACGTCACGTTGTCCGCGGTGCCGAGCAGCGACGTGGACAACGACGCAATGCCGCTATCCGCAGTGGCGAGCCCCGTCGACGCGCTCGTCGACAGCGACGTCAACTGGCCGACATTGACTGCGTCCGTATCGTTGACGCCAGCGGCGACGCCCGTCAGCGTGCGCGCGCCCTGGCCACCCGCGAAATCCACCGTCAGGCCCGGCGAATTGGCGCCGACGCTGATCGCGCCGGTCGAGGCATCTTGCGTCACGACGCCCACGCCAAGCGAAAGCATGCTCGTCGAAAGCGAAGCGATGCTGGTTGCCGTCGAAGTCGACAGCGAGGTGATGCTGGTTGCCGTCGAAGTCGACAGCGAGGTCAACTGAGACATGTTGACTGCATCGGTCGAATTGACGCCGGCCGCGAGGCCACTGAGCAATACGCCGCCGGTCGCATTCGACATCGTCAACACGTTGCCGTTTATGCCGCCCGTCCGGAAATAAATGCTGCCCGCACTGCCGTCGAGAACGATCTGCGTGTCGTCCGCGGTCAGCCCGACCCAATCCGTCTTGCTGTCCGTAACCATGCCCTGCGCCCAACCGGCCGAATTACAACCATTAGCGAACCAGCCGCCAGTACCTGACGTATTGTTGCTACTACCGTTGTACGTCAAGCACAGACCGGCGTTATTCGCCGCCATTGCCTCGCCGGCAAATGGCCCGACCACGCCCATCGCAATCAGCGATGCCGCGCCCAGAAGCGACAGCTTGAGCACCTTCTTCAATCCGCCAGCGGATTCCACGACGCTCGACGCGCGGCCACCGCGCGCCACTGCGTGCTCCGACGCCGCAACCCACGTATGCGTCTCTTCGCACCAGATCGATTTGAAAATCTTGTTCATAAGTTACCCCTCACGATATTAATTTCGGACTGCTATATGAATAAAAGAACCAGAGAACGCCGATTTGGGCATGCGACTTGTCGCTTGAATACGCGGCGAATATGAAATCAATCGAAGCTGTGGATTGAACCCCGAGCGCTCGCACTATCGGGATACGTCCGCTCCGAACCACCGATTCTGATCATCAAGATACAGAGGAGCGTCTTCCGGATACATCTCAATACTTCGAAATGAACTGCCGTTCGGCTAAATGCGCAGAGCGCAAGCATTCTCGTGCGACGTGTCGCCGCATCGGACATCCATTTGCATAGCGAAATATTGCTTCGGCATGCGACCCTCGATAAGCGAAGATCATTCTTCCGGCATCTCTGGCTGCATCGCGACGCACGGAACCATGCAGTTGCGCCTCCCTCGCGCCGCATTTCGCATCGGCGACGCCGGAGGATTCCCACGCGCGCCAATCGACGAACGGCCGCACAAGCGGCGCGAGCAAACGTGCAGAAGAGAGAGAACCGGTGAGACGACAATCCGGCTGAAGGCTCGCGCCTCGAGCGCCCGATGCGGCGCAATCGGTTTCGCGAGTGGCGGCGGCATGGCGACGCCACGGAAAACGCGCCGCCCGTTAAACCTGGCGAAAACGCCCGATGCACGACGCCGCCCGACGAATTCCCATTCGCGGCGAAGCATCGTGCAAGACAGCGCAAGCCTCTGCGTTCCCTGTGATTCCCGCTCCAGAACGATTTCGACACGCCGCATTCGATGCCGCCGGGTTCCATTTACCGAAGCCGTTCATGACGAAGCGATCCGCCTGCCATTCATGCTCGCGCAAATGGCCGATGACGGTGTGTGCGCGGCGAGCTGAAAGCGCATCGTTGAAGGCGTCCGAAACGACGCGATGGCATATCGACGTTTTCGACGGACGAGCGATCGGTCAACGCGCAAGCATGCGATGGGCGCGCATCGATCGGTTGAAGACCTATGCGCGCCGACGTTCGTTCAGGCCGGCACGCTCCTGTTGCGCCCGTAAGATTAACGGCGGTCGATCTATTCGGATATCGAAGTTCTAAGAATATGGCGGCGCGACGACGGACGGGCGTGGCGCGCGAATGAGCGTGCGAGAGGATTCATCCGCTACGCCGGCATGAGTCACTTGTAGCTGATGGCGAACGTCGCGATGCCGTTCGCCGCGCCCGGAGTCACGACACTGCCGGTCTGATAATAGCGTGCCGTCATCGGAATCGTCAGCGTCGCGCCCGCGGTCGCGCTGCCCGCGTCGAGGACGGTGCCGAAAGTCACAGGCGAACCGTTCATCAGCAACTGAATGCCGACTCCGGACGCGGGAGACGCCCCCTGCGTGATCGCGAGCACGCCCGGTGCGCCGGAACTGTCCGCCGTCGCGGAAAACGTCAGCGCGACATCGTACGTGCCGGCCGGCTGCGTGCATGTCATGCCGATACTGAAATTCTGATCCGCGAAAGTGGAGCCGATGCCACTGAAGCGATCGACGCGCACGTCGCCGAGCGGCACGGTCATGCTGCGCGACCCCGTATCGATGTCGCAGGTATAGGAAACGAACGAAATGTTGGTCAGCCCGCGGATGTAGTGCGAGCCTTTGTTGTAGTTCGTATTGCTATCGAGATAGAACGCGGGGATGTCCGCCGCGCTGACGGCGCCTTGCGCCGGCGTCACGCCCGTCTTCCTCAGTTCCAGGTCGACGGAGCCGCTCGCATAACCGGCCTTTCCGCCGAGGTCGACAACCATCGGATCCTTGATTTGCTGGGCGGTGTTGCCGCCCTGCCCTCCGTAAGTCAACCAGAACGTCAGCCCGTATTGCTGGAGCGTCGAGCTCAAGTCGGCGCGCCAAACATAAATGTTGCTGGTGTCGAACCACCCCAACGTGCAATAGGTGCTGAAGGCGATCCCTTTCCGACTCCACAACACCGTTCCCACCGGCGCATCGGCCGCCACCGCGATGGCCGGAAGCGTGACAAGCGTCTTGTCGCCTTCGCAAGTGGCCGCCCGCGCGCCAACCGGCAGCGCGGCAGCGACAAGCCACAGGCCGCATGCCGCCGTATATATGGCCAGGCGTCGCGCGCGCCGTTCGCGTTTCAATCGCATGTCGCCTCCACGGCCGAGTACGCGCCAATCGCCGCTTTTCCGGGCAGCGCGTAATTCACCCGGCATCGATTCTGTCGCGCAGCCCCCCAGCGTACGACGAAATGCCCGTCGGCGGCGGGCAAGCCCGCCACGAACGTCTCGCCATCCATCCCGACGACGCCGAGCACCTGTCCCTCGTCGTTCTCGGCCGTCGCGCCCTGCGGCGGAGACGAGCCGTCCAAGCGCGTCAACGTGAACAGCGCGCGAAGCCCGACGACGGAATCGAAGTGCGTTTGAACGACCGCCGCGCGGGTCGGCACGACTTCGCTCACCGGATTCCGGATCTCCACGTCCTGCGGCATCCGGCGCTGATCGACGACGATGCGGTTGATCCGGTATGGATTCAGACGCGGAATCACCGCTTCGCCCGCCCGATCCGTGCTCACGCCCGGGTGCATTTCGAAGCGAACGCCCCGCACGTTCGGCACGTCCACCACCGCCACGGTATCGCCGAGCGGCTGCGTGAACAACAATCCGGCTCCGTGCCACAGCATGCCGCCGGCGGCCGTGAACGCGGCCTGCGTGTACCCGCGGCCGCTGCCGATCGACGCGTCGTAGCGGCCGAACGGCGCGAGGTAACTGGTCGACACCGAGCCGCTCACGTCCGAGTGGCTGGAATGCGCGACGCCCACACTGTAGTTCAAGCGCTGATCGCTGTTGCTGCCGCCGATCGTCATCTGCTGATTGACATGGTTCTCATTGTTCCGGCTGACGAAGTACGAGACATTCGAGCTGCCGCCCGCCGTCGCACGCATGCGCGCGCCGCCGAAAAGCACTTCCAGCGGCATCGACAGCGACAACGAGACATTCCAACTCGACGGCACACCGCTTCCTTTGCTGTAGGCCGCATAGAGTCCGTAGCTCGCGCGCCCCCAATTCCCGCTGTGCCCGAGTTGATACACGGTGCTGCGCGCCGCGCTGCCCCAGTAGGTCTGCACGACCACGGTCGCGTACATCGAGCCGAAGCGGCCGAGACGCTGGTTCACCGTGCCCTCGAGACGCTGGCGTTTTGCGCCCAGCGCGGCGGGCTCGCTGCCGTCGCGCAATTGCACCGCATCGGCGAAGCTTCGATAGCCGGCGGTGGAGTAGCGGTATGCGAGCAACCGGAAATCGGTGCCCCAACTGCCCACGGCCTTCGCATAAAGCACGCGAAAGGCATGCCCCGATACCGTGTTGCTGTCGGCCAGATCAACCGCGCTGCGCGCGTGCGTCACATCAAGCGATACCGCGCCGATGTTGCCCAGGTTCTTGCCGATTCCGACGAGCACCGATTGATACATGCCGGCCCCGATGAAACCGCCATACAACGAGAATTCGCCCGCCAGCCCGCGTGCGACCGTCGCCATCGCAAAGCTCGGATGCGAGCTTGAGATGCCGTCGCGATATTGGCCCGCCGTGACGTTATATCGCCACGAACCGTCGCGCATCAACATCGGCACGGCGGAATACGGTTGCGTGAATGTCGTGACGTGCCCGTCGGCCTCGGTAATCGTCACCTCCAGATTGCCCGACGACGACGTCGGATAAAGATCGTCGATCGTGAACGGCCCGGGAGGCACGTAGGCGCTATAGATGACGAAACCATTCTGCTTGATCGTCACCTGCGCATTGGTCTGCGCGACGCCGTGCACGGTAGGCGCGTAGCCCTGCAGACTGTCGGGCAGCATGGTCTCGTCGGTATTGAGCTGCACGCCGAGAAACTGAAAACCGTCAAAAATGTTCGCGGGCGTGGTGCCTTCCCCGGCCGTCAGGCGGCTGTTCCAACCGGCGATGTCGCGCTGGACGAACGTATTGACGATCTGAAAACGATTCCTGCCGTCGAGCCCGCGCAGAAACGACGACGTGTGCGACAGCCGCCAGGCGCCCAGGTTGATGCCGCCGCGCAACCCCGCGTACAACGTCGTGCGCGAATTGGCGGACGCGAAATTGCCGCCCGCGTACTGGGCGGCGCTCAGTTGATAGTCGAGCAGCGCGGCGTCGATACCCTGATCCCAGCGCGCCGGGTCCACCGCACCGCGCGCGCGCCGCTTCAACGCGGCCTGGGGCACCGTTACGTTCAACCGCAGTTGATGGCTGTCGAACTCGGTTTGGGCGTGGGGAACGCTGTCGGCGATGTCGACGCATGCGTTTTCGCCGGCTTGCGCAAGCTTCGCAAACGCGGCGATGTCGACACCCCATTCGTCGAACATCCGGGCGGTCAGGCAGGGGGTCGCGTCCTCCCGCCCTTCGCGTGCGCCTTCGGACACGAACGTGATGTCACGCCGATCGATCGCCTCGCCGTTGACGAAGACCGACACCGGATAGACGCCGGGCAGCACACGGTTCGATGTCGCGTACACGGAAAGATCGGCGCCGCCCTGGCCGCCGCCCAACTCGAGAAAGGCGGGATCGAACTCCAGCGTCTGTTGGCCGCGAGCGGTCGCCGAAAGCGCCGTCAGCGCGGCGGCCAGCATGGTCACTCGTATGCGCGAAAGGCCGACATCGGCGACACGATGCCGAATCATCGCGCCCTACTGCGGCGCAGCCCCGGTCGAACCGGCCGGTTGGGCCGTCACTTCCGTCGCCGGCGTGACGGCGCCGTAATCGTTGATGGTGGTATAGCTGAATTTGACGGGGCCGACCTGCGAAACTGCCTTCGGCGGAATGGGAACGATCAGTTCGCCTTTCGGATTCACCATGTCGGCGTTGATGCTCGCGTTCTGCGCGGCCTGAATCTCGATCGTCGAAAAGGTCACGTGGTACGCGCTCGGGTTGCTGACCTTCAGCGCCACGCCTTGCCCGATCGGGTTCGGCACGACGGACCATTTGAGCCGCGACGGCGCGTCGGCCGCACTGCCGGCGAGGCCTGTCGGCCGGTAAAAGAGCTTGATGCGCGTGAGGACGGCAATCTTGAGCGTGTTGATGTCCGCCTTGTGCCTCTCGGTGGGCGGAATCTCCTTGACGTTGATCCAATAAACGGATTCGACGTCCTGCGGCAACCCGGCGCCCCGCTTCACGTAGCGCACGCTGACGCGCTGCTCCTTGCCGCCGTCCAGCCGAAAAAGCGGCGGCGTCACCGTAAACGGCATGCGGCGGGTGTTGCCGTTTCCGTCGTCGACGAAAATCTGGATCACGTACGGCGTCTCGCCCTTGTTGCGCACGGCAACCGATGCATCGCGCACATCGACTTTCGCATCGAAGACCACCCGCGTACCGCCTACCTGGATACCTGCGTGGGCTGCGGCGCCGCACAGGGCGAGGACGGCGGTAAAAGCGGCATGACAAACGGTAGGCAGGCGCATGTTTCGTTTCTCCCAGGGAAAGCCGCGGCTCGGGGCCGCGTCAAAGAATCCGGTTTTGCATCCTCACTTGCCCGCATGCGGGAACGATTCGGCGCCCGCTACTTGTACGTCAGCGCGAATACCGCCGTGGCATTGGCCACGCCGCCCGTCACGGTCGCGGACGTCGCGATATAGCGCGCCGCAAAATTGAAAGTGTTGTCGCCCTCGGCAATCGTGTATGCCTTGCTGCTCGAGCCGATACTGATCGGCGTGCCGGAGTCGTCGACGAGCTGCAACGCAACCCCTCCCGCCCCGCCCGCGGTCGTCTGGAGCGCCGCGGGATTGGCGCTGTCAGTCGTGCCCGTGAAGAGCACCGTCGCGCCGGTCGTCGATGCGCCGCAATTCTTGAGGACGATCTTGAATGCCGTCGTGCCGGTGGTCGATCCCACTCCGCTGAAGTCGTTCGCGAAAACCTTGGCCATCGTCACGATACTGCTCGTGGCGGCCGTGTCGATTTCGCACGGCACGTCGGTGATGCTGCCGGTGAAATTGATGGTGCCGGTCGTCGCGGTCTGCGGATAAACCGCGCCGCCTGAGAGCATCGACAGCAGAACGGCCGTCAGGCCGTATTGCATTCCTTTTGCTTTCATCTCGACTCCGTCCGCAATGGATAGGCGAAAGCATTCTAAATCCCGCCATTCATCGTGTCACCATTTGCAACAAATAAAATTCTTCGACAAAAACCGCTTTGACGCGGTGCGATTTCGGATAGCTTTTTTAGCGAATCGAAATTCATCCACTATTTGGAATATTCATTTCAATTTCGTTTCTTTGCGCTTACAAGATCGATGCGGACGCACCGGTATGGCGCATTTGATTGACCGTTCGAAGAAATGTACGCAACGGAACGCCGCATTCGAATGAACGCGTCAGCTCGTCGCCGGCTTGGGGATCGAGGTGCGCGCGACCTACCCGATGAGTGCGGTGCCCCCGCCCAAAAAAGAGCATCCTGCCAATCGACGACGCAGCGAAGATTCAACCGTGCATGCGCGACGTCTCCGGAACGAATGCATTGCCGTCCATCGAACTCAATTGTTCATATTATTTGCGAATTGTGTCATCCAAAACTGCCGCATGCCTCTATGCGACGTCCCGTAATAACGGATCGCATTTCCAGTGAAAATGATTGGCCATGCAACGAAAATTCCTGTGCCGCGCCGGCTTTTTCCGCCAATCAAATCGTCAAGGACATTCATGTTTTCAGGATATTGCGAATAATCTTTTCCGGGATGCCCAGGAATCCGAATCAGCAGACGGCACAAGGTGTTCAACGAGCTCAAGACGCGCGGCTGCCAGGACATCCTGATCGCCGTCGTCGACGGCCTGAAGGGACTGACTGAGGCCATCAGCACTGCCTACCCTCGCACGATCGTGCAGACCTGCATCGTGCATCTGATCCGCAACAGCCTGGAATATGCCGGCTGGAAGGACCGCAAGGCGATTGCGCAGGCGCCGCGGCCGCCAGCAAGGCAGGCGCTGCAAGACTTCTCTGAAGGTTCCTGTGGTGCAGTACCCGACGATCGTGCAATCGTGGCAACGCGCGTGGGAGCATGACATTCCGTTCTTCGTGTTTCCGCCGGAGATTCGACGGGTCGTGTACACCAACGCCATCGAGAGCATGCACATGTAGTGGCGCAAAATCGTCAAGGATCGCGGCCGCTTCCCGAGCGACGAAGCCGCCAGCAAACTGCTGTATCCGGCCTTGCGCAATATCGAAAAGGACTGGAAGATGCCACCCATCACTTGGCGGCAGGTGGTCAATCCGTTCGCCATTCTGTTCGGCGAGCGGTTCACCATCGCCATCAGCCGAGATTTTTAACCAACCTCAGCACACAAGATTTCTGACACCTTCGGGGCGCACACTGCTCGAAAGTCCGGGACCACCGAACCGACCACGGCACCTCCTGATGGACAAGGCATACGAAGGCAACGAAACCTGGCAACTCGCACTCGACCTCGGCTTCATCCCGGTTGTTCCTCCGTTGCATACACGCGTTGAGCCTTGGGAATACGACCGCGAAATGTACAAGCGTCGAAACGAAGTCGAACGGCTGTTCCGACGCCTGAAGGGCTTTCGGCGCATCTTCTCGCGCTTTGACAAACTCGATTTGATGTTCATCGCCTTTATCAACTTCGCCTTGATCGTCGAAGCTCTTCGATAGTGTGAACGCGCCAAAGGGACAAACACGGATCGCCGAGCGACGCGGTCGGGCTGCACGTCGTGCAATCGTTGTGTCGTGGTGATGTATATGCCGGGCGAAACGTCGTGCGTGATGCATGCGCGCGAACAATGCGGCGCTCAATCGTGAGCCGGCTCGCTGAGCAACGTGGCGGCGATCGTTCCAACGATCGCTCAACAAGCGCCTTGATCCTTGACGCCCGTCGCCACGCTCAACGGCTCGCCGATCACATGGAAGTGGCCGCCCGCGATGCGGTGAACGCTTCCGCGCGCCGGGCGGCGGGTTGCGCGTGATCTGCTTGAGGCATCCTGAACCAAACCTCCTGCATCGATTCCTGAAGAATGGCCGCAAGAGGCGGCGACCTAATGATGCGAGCCGAACACCGGGGGAGCTAGCCTCCCGCGAGCAGCCTCAAGATGCGGCTATCATGCGGCGCTTGCACGACCTCGACAATCCGCACGTCAGCCGCGTCCGAATGAACGGGATTGAGCAGGTAGTTGTGCGCGAAGGGCACGATTGCGCTCGGCACGCGCAGCAGTGCACTCGGTTGCGTTCCCAGCCATTCCGTGCCCGCGCCGCGTGTCCAGCTCGGATTCACCCGCCAATCGGTCGGCGCGTCATCCTCGGCAATCTCCGCCACTGTCATCGCGTCGGAAACGTCGACCCGCAACAGCTGATAGCCGTCCGGTAGTTGGTCAATGCTGCGAATCTCCAGATGCACCAGCGTCTCGAGCAAGGCCAGCGCTGGATGCTCGGCGAGGTAGACAACGGGCTGGCCCGCGTAGTGCCATCGACCCGCGGCGCGCAGCCCGCCGATGCCCTTCAAATCGGCATGGTTACTGATTCGCCACAGCAGCATCAGGCAAAGTACCCTTCGTCGATCTGAATCAACGCCTCTTCGACGAGGCGCGCGCCGTGCTCGGTACTCGCCATGTCGAGTGCCGACTTGCCACCGAAACGCGTCAGACCTTCGCGCAACCACGTCATCGCCTTGTCCGGCGAGCCGAAGGTCGCGGTCGCCTGCGCGAGGATCTTCGCGAGTCGAATCGCCTTGTCCGATTCGTCGGTCGATAAGCGTTCATGATGCTGGCGGCGATGGGTCAGCGTGCGGCGTGGAATGATGAACGCCAATTCGTCGTTCTTCAGTCCCAGCTCCGACAACCGGTCAATCACGCCGACCCCGACCCGCGCGCTGGCGAGCTCGGCCAGATCGGCGCCAGATCGGACGCGGGCCTCCAGCAAGCGTTCGAGCACGCTGAATTCGGCGCGCCGAGGATCGGCGGCGCCGGTCGGCTTGAATGCGATGGTGGTCATCATCCTCTCCATGGCAATTTGCCCGTCTATTATAGGCGTTTTGCCGATTGGCGCACGTGAGAATGTCTCAGCGGCAAGAGCACCGCCGGCCCCAACGTTCTCGCAGGACGATCGGGTGGGGCCGCCAAAGGAATCCGGTCCGATTATCGAGGCGCCGTACTGCCCCCTGCTCGCGCTCGCACACCGGCGTTGTTGGCGCGGCGAACTCCGTCCGGTCGTCGGCGCTGGCTCGATCAGCGTCGCTGCACGCGCCGCGCCGCGTCCTCGCCTCGCTCAAGCGTCGACCTGTGCGACGGACCGGCCGACGCGCGCCGGCCGGCCCTCTAGTTGCGCGCAGTCGTGCGTCCACCAGATCGCGCTCGGCCGTCACGAGCCGCAGTTCGCCACGCAAAGCCCCACGTCCGGCGAGCGCAGCGATCAGGGCCGGATACGCCTCGGCACTCGGCGTGACGGTATCGTTTGGCATGGCCGATGAGACCATGCCAGTACGCCGCGCGTTCAGCCGATCCGCGCGTAATAGCGCCGCGGATGCTTCTGGATCTCACCGCGAGGTCGATGCCGTCGAGCAGCCAATGCGGTTGCTCGACGCTCAACGACACCATTTCGTCACCGTCCGGCCAGATGAACCGGTCGGCTTCGAGCCGCTTGAGGCGTAACCAGCCGTGCTCGAGCGACGTGGCCGCGTACCAGCCCCGTACCGCCCGCGAGCTTTCGCCTTGTCCAGCGACGTGCAGATGCGGAACAAGGGCAATGATGCAGCAGGCTGCAGCACAAAGTCAGGCGACGGCTACGCTTGCGCGAGTGCGCGCAGGTACTTGAGGTTGCGTCAGCCTGGCGAATGTTCGAAATGTCGATCGGTCAGCGCGAGCCGGTTGATTTCATATTTGTAATCGAGGAATGCCCGGAAGCTGCTGAAATGTTCGTCGACGAGCGAGATCGCCTCGGCCCGCTTTTCATTGGATAACGGCTGTTCGAGGAAAACCGACGAATCAATCGGGTGATCCATCTCGCTGTCGATGTGCTCGGCCCCCAGATAACGCAGCCTGTCGCCCGTATCCGCCTCGTAAGCGGCCGCAATCCTGCTGGATGTGGTGAAGAAGATCTTCGAGGTCGCTTCGCCGGCCTCCATCGCGGCCATTCTCAGCAGCGGGCAGTCGCCGCAGCGCCGCGCGCGAGCCATGACCGAATACATGTATTCGCGAACCGGTTCGCCGGTATCGTCCCAGATCAGTTTGATCGCGCTTTCGCAATCGGAGGCCTTGTCATTCGTATCCAGGGTCTTGAGATCGGCCACCATCAATTGCCAATGCGAGCTATCGACGTCGACATGCTCGTTGATTGCCCGTTGCAGCTTGTCCGCCGGCTTCTTGTAATGGTAGTACATCCGGTTGATGTCCCTGAACGTCATCGCAAAATGAATCAGAAGCGGCGCCCATGTCCGCATCAATTCCTTGATTTCCGGAACCGTGACGTTGGCGAGTTGCGGGAAGAACGGATGATCGGCAAGGGTTTCTTTTTTGCGCGGATTCTATCGATAACTTTCTTCATGATGAAAACTCCTATTCATTTTAATTAATCGATCCACTTGTTCAATTGAGGTCCACATCATTCCCAGGCTCAAGCCGCAAACCTCAATGCCCATTCTGTAATTTTCACATGAATTTAAAAGATTCAATGCAAATCAAAGAAACCACAAATAAATATCAATTCGACCCGATCAAATTGATTCACAAGAATTTGAATCTCCATTTCGATATACATAAACTTAAAAAATTGAAATTAATTTTTCGATATTGAAATCGTTCGCATCAGTCAATGGTGTCTGGAAATACCTCTACCGGGCCGACGACAAGGCGGGCAACACCGCCGCTGATTTCCAGCTGCGCGCCCACCGAGACAAGGCGGCCGCCCGTCGGTATTTCGAAAAATCGATCAGCCAGAACGACGCGCCGCGGACCGTGACTGGCGTCTCGTTCTCCATCGCAAAAAAAGCTTCGTCGCCGGTCAGGCAACCATACGTCTGTCCGCCTGTTCCGCAAGGGCCATCCGCTGGCCAAGGCCGGCATCACGGTGACAGCCTTCAGCAAAGCGGAGCACGATTCGATCGTCGCAGAGGGCGCCGCCCATGCCGGTGGTACGCGCTTGCGGCGGGACTTGGCCTTTGGAAATACACGGCGATTTGTAGTGGCAGTGAGGACGTGCTGCGCGAGCGGCGCACCGGCGCGGGTCGCCGGCTGTTCGTTTCGAGTCGAAGAGGTCATTCTCGTCCTGCCACTTGTCGACGGCACGCTGGACGTAATACGGACTACGCTGGATGATCTCGACGAAGATTTCACCGATCACGGATTTCAAGAAATCCGGCTGGCCGACCCTTCACGTGAATGATCGCTACATTCAGGAGAGCATCAGTCATGGTCGAAATAAAACGAATTCATGCTGCGCTTCTCGCCTCGGCTATCGCCACGATTGCGCCGGCCTGTCAGGCGCAAAACACCACGGACTGGCTGGCGAACACCTATGGCACCCTCGCCGCCCACGTGGGCAACACCGCGCGCTCCATGTGGGTCGCGCCCGACGGCGTCATCTATACGGCCTCCATGTGGGACGAGTACGAGGGCGGCGTCGCAATCTACCAGAACGGCAAGAGCCTCGGCTCGATCGGCACGCACGCCGAGTTTCAGGGCGGCGCGATCACGGGCAACGCGACGTCGATCTTCGCGGCGCTGCAGTCCAGCAGGACGTACGGAAGCGGCGCGGTGGGACGATACAACCGCGCCACCAGAACTCGCGATCTTTTCATTCAGGTCAGTGCGTCGAGCAACCAGCCTCGGGTCGACGTCGTCACCGGGCTCGCCACGGCGGGCTCGCTGCTCTATGCGAGCGACTTCTATGGCAATCGCGTCCGGATCTTCACCACCGACGGTGTCTGGCAGCGGGACATCGACGTCTCGGGCCCGGGCGCGCTCGCCCTGGATGGTGCAGGCAACGTCTGGGTCGCACAGAAGCGTGCAGGCGCGATCGTCGAGTTCAGTCCAACCGGCGCCCTGCTGAACACCATCCGGATGCCCAGCGGGTCGCAGCCGTCGGCGCTCTATTTCGATGCGTCATCGGGGCAGCTCATGGTCGGGGACGAGGGCCCCGACATGAACATCAAGCGCTACAAGCTCTCGGGCACGCCGACGCCGGCCGGTACATTCGGCATTCAGGGCGGCTATCTCGACACCACCACGGGAATCAAAGGCCAGGTCGGCGCAAAGCGCTTCACCCGCGTCACCGGCATCGGCAAGGACAACGCCGGCAACCTCTATGTGCTCAACAACCCGTGGGGCGGCGGCTGGGATCTCGGCCGCAACGGCGGCACCGACATTCACGCGTATGGCAGTGCCGGCAACCTGCGGTGGACGCTTCAGTCCCTCAACTTCGAGGGCGTCGCCGCCCCGGACCCGGCCACGGATGGCGCCTTGTTCTATGGCGGCACCAACATCTACACCGGCAGCGCTGGGGGCACCTTCGTCGCGAACACCGTCGATCCGTTCGCCTACCCGTCGGACCCGCGCATCGACGTGAACGACGTCCAGCGCGACGAGCATTTCGGGCAACTCGTCGCCATTGGCGCGAACCGGATACTCGTGGCGTCCGGCCAGAACCCTCCGATCTTCTATTTTTTCCATTTCAACAAGGCGAATGGCTACATCGCCATTCCGGATGCATCGATTCCGGGCACCGCGTTCCAAACGACCCAGCGGGTCACAGGCGGATTCTGCATCGACAGCAAGGGGGGCGTGTGGGCCGGTCTGGACAAGACCGGCTACATCTACCACTACCCGCTGACCGGCTTCGACGCCAGCGGCAAGCCAACATGGGGACCCGGCATCCCTATCCGCATTCCCGAGAGCATTCAGCCGCTGACGCGCATCGTCTACCTCGCGGACAGCGACACCATGATTCTCGGACAGGGCATCGCCGGGAGTACGGATTGGACGTCGATCGGCACGCGGATCGAGGTGTATCACGGCTGGAGCGCGGGCAACACCACGGCGCCCAATCCGGTGATCAACCTCCCCCACGGCGACGCCAAGTCGATTGACGCGGCCGGCAGCCATCTCTTCGTCGGCTACTGGTTCAGCAGCAGCGGGCAAGCCTGGCCGAACATCGACGCCTTCAATCTCGCGACAGGCAACCTCGACGCCACGCTCGTCAACACCAGCAACGGTACCGTGGACGCCAGCAGCGCCATCGATTCGATGTACGGCATCAGGGCATACCTTCGATCGACGGGCGAGTACGTGGTCACGAAGAACAACGTCAAGGGCTCCAGCATCACCGTTTATCGCTGGACGCCCTGAACCTGCGCTTCATCCATGACAGAGGCTTGGCGGGGATTGGCGATCACGCTCCACCAAGCACGATGACGAATCCTGGTCATACCCCTTTATGCGCCGCCGACCATAATCACGAATCCTCGCCGCCCTCCAGCCGCGCCGCTCGATCAGCCACCGAAAGAGGACGCCGCGCACGGAGCGTGCGTAGGCGGCCGCCCCGCTCATCCCGTCGCCGCTCCCGTGACGGCTTCAGGAGTGACGCTGCGGCGCATCCGGCAGTCCTGTCTCGCGCATCCGTTAAAATCACGACATGCGCGATCCTCCATCGCCGCCTGATCAATCATCCACCTCGACGAAACATCAAGCGAACGGCCGCGTGGCATCCGCCCATTCATCCGGATCACACACGCCGTGGCCGCGCAACGCACGCGCCTTCACTCGAACCAGCGAAGGCGCGCAACAGAATCCAGCGGGAGAATGACCGTGTTTACTTGTAGAAACCAGAGCTGCGGCACGCAGTGGGCGCAGTCCGACGTCGTCATCAAGGACGAAGGCCAGGGACTGCTGTTCCGCTGCCCGCTGTGCGGCGCGCGCAACTACGTCGAGCGGTTCGACGCCGACGACGGCACGATCGTCTACGAGCAGCTCGAAGGCCGTCCGTTCATCCAATCCGACGCCACGACATGACGAACAAACCGACAGCCACGCCTTTCAGCGCGCTTGCGCTCGCGCCCGCCACGCTCGCCAATCTCACGCAGCTCGGCTATGTCGACATGACACCGATCCAGGCGGCGAGCCTGCCGATTGCGCTCGCGGGTCACGACCTGATCGCGCAGGCGAAGACCGGGAGCGGCAAGACAGCGGCATTCTCGCTCCCGTTGCTCGCACGGCTCGACGCGCGCCGCTTCGACGTGCAAGCGATGGTCCTCTGTCCGACGCGTGAACTCGCCGATCAGGTCACGCAGGAAATCCGCCGCCTCGCGCGCGCCGAGGAGAACGTCAAGGTGCTGACGCTATGCGGCGGCACGCCGATGCGTCCGCAGACGGCGAGCCTCGAACATGGCGCGCATATCGTCGTCGGCACGCCGGGGCGCATCATGGACCATCTGGAGCGCGGCAGCCTCGCGCTCGGCGCATTGAATACGCTCGTGCTCGACGAAGCGGACCGGATGCTCGACATGGGCTTCTTCGACGATATCGCGACAGTGGCGCGCCAGTGTCCGAAAGAGCGTCAAACGCTGCTGTTCTCCGCAACGTACCCGGACGGCATCGCCAAGCTGAGCCAGCAATTTCTGCGCAATCCGAAGGAAGTGAAACTCGAAGAGCGTCACGAAGACAGCAAGATTCGCCAGCGCTTTTACGAAGTGACCGAAGACGAGCGGCTGCACGCGGTCGGCATGCTGCTGAATCACTATCGTCCCGTGAGCACGCTTGCGTTCTGCAACACGAAGCAACAATGCCGGGATCTGCTCGACGTGCTGCGCGCGCAGGGTTTTCATGCGCTCGCGCTGCACGGCGAGCTCGACCAGCGCGAACGCGACCAGGTGCTGATCCAGTTTGCGAACCGCAGTTGCTCGGTGCTCGTCGCGACCGACGTGGCCGCGCGCGGTCTCGACATCGCGCAACTCGAAGCGGTGATCAATGTCGACGTGACACCCGATCCCGAAGTGCACGTGCATCGCATCGGGCGCACGGGCCGCGCGGATCAGGACGGCTGGGCGCTGAGTCTCGCGAGCATGAACGAGATGGGGCGCGTCGGCAGCATCGAGCAGGCGCAAAAGCGCGATGTCGAATGGCATCCGCTCGCCGAGCTCGAAGCCGAGAGCGACGCCCCGCTGTTGCCGCCGATGGAAACGCTGCAGATTCTCGGCGGGCGCAAGGAGAAGATTCGTCCCGGCGATGTGCTGGGCGCGCTGACGGGCGAAGCGGGCTTTAGCGGTGCGCAGATCGGCAAGATCAACGTGACCGAGTTTTCGACGTACGTGGCGGTCGAGCGCAGCATCGCGCGCGATGCGCTGCGCAAGCTCGGCGCAGGCAAGGTAAAGGGCAAGAAGGTAAAGGTACGACTGATGGACGAATAGCACGCGGCGCGCCGGCCGACTCGATGCGCTCCGTCAGCGCCCGATTAGCGTGGCTTCATTGGGCGCCGGTCATGCAAGGCGCCGGCGCGTAACCGTCTGTCCCGGCGAAGGCGCTCGGCGACGCGGCAAGATCGAGGCGATCCGTCCGGCGCGTGGTATCCGCCGCCGCACCGGCGCCGCTTCGTCTATCGGCTGCATTGCCTCATCGGCCGGCGATCGCCGGTACGCGCACCGTGAAGCGCGACCGATTTCAGCCGCCAAATCGCCAAATCGCGGGATCGCAAAGCCGATGATCAAGATCATCGCCAGGTCTTTCTAGAAATCAGACTCGAGCCGCCGCCCGGCCTCGCCGCTCAGATCCATTGCGGATGCAGGCAACACGGAAGCCATCGTCGCACGTCAATACTGAGTCGACCGCAATCGCGACGCCCGTGCGCTCTGTATCGATGACGTTGGCTCATCGGAGTTCGATCATGAACCGAGCGCGGAGCGCGCCACCCGCCCTCGCCGCCAACAAGCACAGCAAGCCACGCGTCCCTCCATCGCCACGCCTTTCGCTTTGGCTTTCACTCCCGAGCCGCCGATACGTCGAAGCACGCTTCTCAATAGATTGACCGATTGTTTCCCTCGCCCGGATTTGTAAATTTCGCGTCCCATCCAGCACAATCGAATCAACAATAAAAATTTCCGGCCTCTCAATTCGCACTATTCAGATGCTCGCGCATTAATCTATTTTTCGAAATGCTCAATCATTTAAATAACAAAGTAATCTTACAGATTTGAAGGAAAAGTGAAATTTTCATCAACCCTCAAATCACGACAACTACCAATTCTAGTTATTTTTAAAAAATATTCCGCCCCTTTTATTGACATCTCCGGATATATACCTAGACTCCTCGTGAGGCATAACAATTGGGTCGATAATCCCCAGCCTCGATCAAAAACCCGCAGCGATACAACTCATTCATAACAGGAGTTTTCGTCATGAGGGACATTCTCGCGACAATTCGTAAGAAAAAGGCAGCGCTCCTCGACCACCCGGTCTTTCCGCAACTCGAAGCAGTCACTCTCCCCCAAATCAAGGAAATGATGCGCGTCTGGTCGCCGTTGCTGATTCATTTGGCGATGACGTTCCGCGATATCAATCGAATGTATTACCACTACGAAAAGCCGGAAAACGACTTGCAGAACGCGATCAACGATCATGTCGACGTCGACAGCGAGCACTGGCGCATGATGGTTTCGGACATCAAGACGCTCGGCGTCAACGGTAGAGCCGTCGATTGCGAAAGCGCAATCGACGTGATCTGGGACGATCTCGGCGCGCCCGTGCGGAAGTACATGTATTCGCTCGTGTCGCGCGCGCGGCGGTGCGGCGACTGCCCGCTGCTCAAAATGGCGTCGATGGAAGCCGGCGAAGCGACGTCGAAGGTCTTCTTCACCACATCGCGCAAGCTCGCGGCGGCCTACGAGGCGGACACGGGCCATACGCTTCGCTATCTGGGCGCGGAGCACATCGACAGCGAGCTCGATCATGCGATCAACGAATCGATCTTCTTCGACCAGCGCCTGTCCGCCGACAAGCAAGCGGATGCGCTGTCGATCGTCGACGATCACTTCCGCAGCTTCCTTGCCTTCCTCGACTACAAGTACGAGGTCAACAAGCTCGCGCTCGCCAATTGACAAGAATCCGGGCACCGCCCGGGCATGACTCTCGCGAGACCGAAGTCCGGCTCAATCATTAAGTGATTCCAACCGAATTGCCGCGCCGGGCGGCGGGATCCGCTCGCGAACTTGACGTTCCCCAATACAAGGAGAAGCAAGCATGCGTCTTCCGAATCGCACCAAAGTCCTCGTGATCGGCGGCGGTCCGGCCGGGGCAACCGGCGCGGCGTTTCTCGCCCGAGAAGGCATCGATGTCATGCTGGTCGACAAAGAGGTGTTCCCCCGCTATCACATCGGCGAATCGCTGCTGCCGTCGTGCCTCGAAATCCTCACGCTGATGGGCGCGCGCGACACGTTCGACCGTCACGGCTTCCAACGCAAGCCGGGCGCCTACTTCAACTGGAAAGGCGAGACCTGGAAACTCGATTTCGGCGAGCTCGGCGGCACCTATCACTACAGCTACCAAGTGCGTCGCGAGGAATTCGACCACCTGCTCCTGCAGCATGCGCGAGCGGTCGGTGCGAAGGTGCACGAAGGCGTGAGCGTGCGCGAAATCCGGTTCGACGACGGCCGTCCGTGCGCCGCCTTGTGCGTCGCGCAAGGCTCCGACGAGACGACCGTCGTCGAATTCGACTATCTCGTCGACGCGTCGGGACGCAACGGGCTGATGTCGACCCGATACCTGGACAACCGCAAATTCCACGAGATCTTCCGCAATGTCGCGGCCTGGGGCTACTGGGAAGGTCTCGCATGGCCCGACGATTGCGCGCCGGGCTCGATTCTCGTCAGCTCGATTCCGGACGGCTGGTGGTGGGCGATACCGCTCGCCGATCGTCCGACGAGCGTCGGCGTCGTCATGCACCGCGACGCATTCGTCGCGGCGAAGCGGTCCGGCTCGCTCGAGCAGGTCTACGAGCGGGCGATCGCGCTGAGCCCGGTGATGACGAAGCTGACGCAGCACGCGCGCCTCGTCACGCCGCTCAAGACCGAGCAGGACTATTCGTACACCTGCGATTCCTTCGCGGGCGACGGCTACTTCCTGTCCGGCGACGCCGCGTGCTTTCTCGACCCGCTGCTGTCCACGGGCGTTCACCTCGCGATGTACAGCGGGATGCTCGCCGCCGCATCGCTCGCCAGCATCCTGCGCGACGAAGTGTCCGAGCGGGAGGCCGCCGCGTACTATCGCGACAGCTATCAACAGGCCTACCTGCGCTTTCTCGTGTTCGTGCAGACGTTCTACGAAGCGCACGGCAAGCTCGGCTACTACAGCAAGGCCGACGAGCTGAGCCACTACATGATCGAGGCGGGCGACATCCGGCGCGCGTTCCTGAATCTCGTGTCCGGCCTCGAAGACATCGCCGACGTCGAGCAGGCCACGTCGCACCTGATGGGCGAAATGTCCCGCCGCATCGATCAGAATCTCGCGCTTCGCAAGGACAAGGGCGCGCTCGCCGCGGCGATCGGCAGCTCGGAAATCGAGGACAACGCGCGATTCTTCGACGCGATCGAGGGCCTGCCCTGCCTGTCGCAGAACATGGCGCTCGACGGGCTTTACGTGTCGACCCGGCCGCGGCTCGGCCTGCAGCGGGTCGCCGCGGCATAGCCCGCGAGCGCGGCCGCCGCGCTCGCGCCGAGCGGCCGGCGTGGCCGAAGCCGGCTGCCCGCGCGGCGGCCGGCCGGTTGCGACCGCGTGCGGCCGTGCACGACTGCCGCGCGGCGGCGCACGCGCCGCCGGCATTCATCGAACGCAAGCAGTCAAGACCAAGGAAGCGACGAAAGATGGCTGATTGGATACTGCAACTGTGCATCGTGATCGTCGTGGCGTCCGGGCTCGGCGCACTCGCGCAACGGCTGGGGCAAGGCCGCGTCGTCGGCGAGCTGCTCGCCGGGCTGCTGCTCGGTCCGTCCGCGTTCGGCGCGCTTGCCGTGGGCGGCCCCGGCGTGCTGCTCGGCCAGGATTCGACCGCCATCCTCTCCCGGCTCGGCGAACTCGGGCTCGTGTTCCTGATGTTCCAGACGGGTTCGCACATCGTGTGGAAGCTTCCGCAGAAGCGCTCGGCCGCGCTCGTCGCGACCGTCGTCGCGGGATTCGGAATGGCGTTGCCGTTCGCGGCCGGCTGCGCCATCGCGGTCGCGTCGTCCGGCGCGTTCCAGCCGCAGGCGTCGCATCTCGCCTACGTGCTGTTCTGCGGAATCGCACTGTCCGTTTCGGCGCTGCCCGTCATGATGCGCATCGTCTCGGACGCGCGCATCGCCGAGCGCCCTTCGGCGACGCTGTCGATACTCGCGGCGACATTGACCGACTCGCTCAGTTGGCTGATTCTCGCCGCCGTCGGCGCGATCGCGACATCGGGCCTGTCGCCGGCGTCGACGATGCGCGCGGTGTGCCTGCTCGTCGTGTTCTTCGTCGTGTCGATCACGCTCGTGCGCAAGATCGTCCTTTCGCTGCTCGATCGTGCGCGCCGGGCCGGAAGCGATTCCGCGACGTTGATCTGCGCGCTGTGCTACGTGCTGCTGTCGTCGTGGGCCGCGTCGCGGCTCGGCTTTCACAGCGCGTTCGGCGCGCTCGTCGCGGCCGCCTGCCTGTCGGGCCGGGACGACCTGCGGCAGTTGTGGAACGCGCGCTTCGCGGGACTCGCAGACCTCGTCCTGATTCCGCTGTTCTTCGTCAGCATGGGGCTTCAGGCGTCGTTTTCCGCGCTCGATACGGGCGCGGCGTGGGGCTGGCTCGTCGTCTTCCTGATCGGCGGCGTCGCGGCGAAGTTCGGCGGCTGCTACGCCGGCGCGCGACTATGCGGCATCGATCGCGCGGAGGCGACCTTGATCGGCGTGCTGATGAACTGCCGCGGGACCGTCGAGCTGATGGTGCTCGCGATCGGTCTGCAGTTGCGGATCATCCCGGCTTCGCTGTACACGGTCTTGCTGATCGCGACGCTGACGATGACGTGGTTGAGCGCGATGTCGACCCACCGGCTCGCGAAGCGGCATCGACAGCAAGCGCGGCGCGTGGCCGCCGACGATTCGCCTGCGGGATTTCCGGCGCCGCAGGTCCGCGCCGCCCGCCAAGACCCAACCCAGGACACGCATCTGCCGGGATTGCCGGAGGCATCGCGACCATCGCGGTGAACGCCCATGGATACCGTCGTTCCGCTTTTTTCCGATTCCGCGGCGCACTGGCTGCCGCTCGCCCTGTCCGAGCAGGTGAACGGCGAGGCGCCGCTCGGCGTCGTCTGCATGGGGCGGCCGCTCGTGCTGTATCGCGACGCGTCGGGCGCCGTGCGCGCGATGGAGGATCGTTGCGTGCATCGCCGCGCGCCGCTGTCGCTCGGACGCATCACGCCCGACGGCCGGCTGCAGTGCGGCTATCACGGCTGGACCTACGACGGCGCGACGGGCGCATGCGTCGCCATTCCGAATCTGTCGGAGCACGAACGGGTGCCGGCGCACTACGTCGCGCGCGCGTACGAGACCCGCGAGCGCGACGGCTTCGTGTGGGGACGTGCGACGCGCGGCGTCGACGCGGGCGAGCCGGCCGACGCGGCCTCGCCTCCGTCGCGCTGCACGCAGCGATTCGCGGGCTCGGCGACGGTGGCGGTGGCGTGCGACGAATACGTCGCCGCGCTGGCCGACGGTCCGCATTTGCTGATGCGCATCGCGGGCGTGCGAATCACGGACTACGTGATCGCGGATCCGGAGCCGCGCGGCGGCCGCGTCGGCATGGAGCGCGGCGTCACGTGGGCGGCGAGCCGGCGCAATCATCGGTTCGGCGCGCATTATCCGTGGACGCTTCGGCTCACGTCGCCGCAGGACGGCGCGCTCGCGTCGGTCGAGCTCGACACGCGCGACGGCGCGCCGATGCTGTGGGCGTCGATCGCCATCGTGCCCGCGGCACGCGGCACGACGAACGTCCTGTGGCGCGGCGGCGTCGCCGCGGATACGGGCGGCGCCGGCGCGGCGTTGTTTCGCCTGTGGGCCCGTCTGCGCCGTTCTCCGTTCGCGATGCTCGAACACGTCGACGGCCGCGCGCTGTCGAAGCTCGACGTGTCGTGCTCGCGCGCCTGGCCTCGCCCACACCCGCAGGCGGCGTGCGCAGGCCCGGTGAGCGTCGATCGATTACCTTGTTCGAGGAGCAGATGATGCCGACTGTCGACGACCAAGACATCGGGACGGCAAGCCGCCGGAACGAAGACGACTGGCTGCCCAACCGGATTCGGCTGCGCAATGCATGGTTTCCGCTCGCTCACACGTTCGAGGTCGGCGAGCGCGCATCGCGCTGGCAGATTCACTCGCAGCCCTGCTATCTGTGGCGCGCCGGCGGGCGCGTCCACGCGTCGCGGCGGCATCCCGACCTGCCGGCTCCGGCACGCCCCGCTCCCGGCTCGCCGACCGATTCCGCCGGAAGCTATCCGGCGCTCGAGCGGTACGGCTACGTATGGATCTGGTACGGCGATCCCGAAGACGCGAGCGACGCGCTCGTGCCCGACGTGCCGTTCCTGTCGCGCGACGGCGGACTGCCGACGTACATGCAGGGCAACGTCCGCCTCGACTGCTGCTCGCCGCTCCTCGTCGAAAACCTGCTCGATCTGACGCACGCGGACTTCCTGCATGCGAACGTGCTCGGCAACGAGCAATCCGACGAGGACCGGATCGACGTGCAGTTCACGTCCGAGACGGTGACGATGATCCGGCGCTGCACGAACAAATCGGTCGCGCCGATCATGCGCTGGTTCGGCGGCGTGCGCGCGAAGCATCAGGACGTTCACGCCGTGATCCATGTGCACGTGCGCAGCTCGGTCGCGCTTGCGTATGGACGTTACACGCCGGGTACCGACC
Organism: Burkholderia oklahomensis C6786; assembly: GCF_000959365.1. Lineage (NCBI taxonomy): Bacteria > Pseudomonadati > Pseudomonadota > Betaproteobacteria > Burkholderiales > Burkholderiaceae > Burkholderia > Burkholderia oklahomensis. The sequence goes on along the minus strand of NZ_CP009555.1, from coordinate 3,698,338 downwards.
TGCCGTTGTTCCACCCGTGCCTGCCGGAGTCGCGCGACCGCTGCCGGCTCAGCTTCGCGTTGAACGCGACGTCCGCGCCCTGGCCGCTGCGCGTGCTGATGCCGTTGACGCCGTATGTGGTCGCGCCGCAGGACAACCGCATGGTCGGCCCGCAGAGCAGTCGCTATCAGGACGCCGGCGAGCGGCGCGATCTGTTTTCGCGCTTCGACCGCGCGGGCCTGCGCTATCGGATCCTGTTGCAGCAGCTCGCCAAACGGCAACGCGACGGTGATTTCTCGTACGCCGCCGACGCGCTCCCCGGCCAGGACGCGCGGGGCATTCTCGGCATGCCGTCCCGTTAGTGCGCGCGTCGCGCCCCAAATCCGTCGGCGGCGAAATCAGGTCGACACCGTATGCGGCGGGATCGAACGCGGCCGCCGAGCGAATCCAGTCCGGCGCGAGATCGAGCGGATAGAGCCCGCCCGACAGGAAGAACATCGGCAACATCGGCGGCAGCAAAGCGCATCGGCATCGCCGTCTTCGTCGGCTGGACGCTCGCCGTCGTGCTGTTCTTCGCGACGCTCGACCGCCGGGTGCGCCGCGCGATGCGCGCCGACAAGCGCTGGGTGTCACGGCCGAAGACCGCGAACTGGCTGATCGCGATCGGCTTCGCCGGCGGTTATGAGATGGCGAAGCCGTCGATCACGCAGGGGCCGACGCTCGCTCATTCGCTCGCGAGCGGCTGAAACTGGGGCTCTTCCTGTCCGATCCGCTCATCTTCGTCTTCTGGATCGTGATCGCCGCGACGGTGATCGTCCGAGGCCGGGTCTCTTCTGCGGCTGGATGTGCCCGTTCGGCTCGCTGTCCGGCTCGTCTACAAGATCGCACGCGCGACGGGCCTGAAAAAAGTGGCGGCGCAAGCTGCCCGCGCCGTCGCACAACCGGCCGCGCAAGCTCAAGTACGGGGTATTCGCCGCGCTGCTCGTCGTGTCGTTCTTTTCGATGCCGTGGGCCGAGAAGCTCGCCGAAAGCGAGCCATTCAAGACGACCTTCGTCATCGGCGAGGACGGGCAGTACATTCCGATCGAGCGGATTGGACGCGCGCGCGCCGCCGCACGTGACGGCCGGTGCAGCACATCGCGGCGCCCTTAAAATATTTCGCTTTCCTTTCAATTGTTTCGGATTGTCGTCGGCGATACGCAAGCCGAAAAACCGTGGCAATCTACAGCGCATCCCGGTTGTCCGTTCGCGCAACCGATCTGTAAGGTTTCCCGATGGTCCGTCATCCGAAATTCGCGCGATGCGTCGCGCTCGTCTTCCTATTGCATCTGCTCTGCGCCGTGCTGCCCGCGTCGGCAGCCGCCGACCTCGCATCGAGCGCAAGCGTGCCGCCCGCGCCGACGATCTCGCGCGACGAGGCGCTCGCCGAGCTCAAGCGCGTGCAGGCCGCGCTCGACCGAATCAAGCAGCAGGCGTCGGCCGCGACGACGGGCAAGCAGTTGAACGGGCTCGACGAGGCGACGCAAGCGCTGACGTCCGACGTGGAGAAGCTGACGGCCGCGCTCGTGCCCACGCGCGCGCAGCTGCAGGCGCAGCTCGACGTGCTCGGGCCGCCGCCCGCGCCGGGCGCCGCGCCCGAGACGGCCGCCGTCGCTCGGCAGCGCGCGGATCTGAATACGCGCAAGGCGCAGCTCGACGCCGCGCTGAAGCAGGCCGCCGACGAAAAGGACAGTCTCGCGAACCTGACCCAGCAATACTCGAAGCTGCGCCGCAGCCTGTTGCGCGATCAGCTCGTGCTGCGCTCGGGCAGCATCCTCGGCGCGCAGTTCTGGGCGCCGCTCTTCCACCCGTCTGACGACGACCGGCAGGAGCTCGACGCGTTCAGCGCGCAGATCGCGCAGGTGCTACGCGCGGCGTGGGAGCCGGGCCGGCGGATCGGCACCGCGCTCCTGCTCGCCGCCGCGCTCGCGGTGTGGACGATCGGCAGACGGCTCATCGAACGCGTGCTCGCATGGTTCAGCCTGACGAAGCTGCCGGAAACCCGTGTGCGGCGCAGCGCGCTCGCGACGTCGATCGCGCTGTCGAGCGTCGTGACGACAGGCATCGCGGTGCAGTTCGTCTATCTCGCGCTCACGCGCGACTACGCGCTGTCGAGCGCGCTGCAGGACTTCGCCGACGAGCTCGCGAAACTCGCGCTGACCTGCGCGCTGATCGCGGGCCTCGGCCGCGCGCTGTTGTGCACCCGCCATCCGACCTGGCGCCTGCCCGCGCTCGCCGACGAAGTCGCGCTCGCGATGCGGCCGTTTCCGGCGATTCTCGCCGCGCTTCTGCTCGTCGCGGGCGCGCTCGAGCAGTTGAACAGGACGGCCGACACGAGCCTGCAGGTCACGCTGTTCGGCCGCGGGATCGTGTCGCTCGTCGTCGTCGTGACGATCGGCGCGTCGCTGCTGCGCGCGAACCGAGTCCGCACCGCGCTCGCCGCGGCGGGCGAGCCGCCCGAGGCGCGCTCGACGCTCGCCGGGCTGATCCACGCGGGCGTCACGCTGACCGTCGTCGCGGCGTTCGTCGCGCTGCTGATCGGCTACATCTCGGTCGCACGTTTTCTGACCTACGAGCTCGTCTGGTTCGAGATCGTGCTCGGCAGCCTGTATCTGCTGACCCGCCTCACGCGCGATCTGTGCGCGAGCGCGTTCTCCGCGAGCCTGTCGAGCGGCAAGCTGATCAAGCATCTGTTCGGGTTGAACGACAGCCATCTCGATCAGGCGAAGACCGTGCTGTCCGGCATCGGCTCGAGCGCGCTGCTGCTCGTCGCCGTCGTCGCGCTGTTGACGGGCGGCTTCGGCACGACGCCGACCGACCTGCTCGTGAGCGTGATCTCGATGTTCGGCGGCGACAAGCTGCAGCGCCTGAACATCGTGCCCGACCGGATCCTGAACGCGGCGCTCGCGCTCGGGATCGGCATCTATCTGCTGCGCTCGATACGCCGCTGGCTCGACAACGAGCTGCTGCCCGCGGTCGGCATGGATCCGGGCATGCGCGCGTCGCTCATCACGCTGTTCAGCAATCTCGGCTACGTCGCGATCGTGCTGCTCACGCTGTCGCTTCTCGGCGTCAAATGGGACAACCTCGCGTGGATCGTGAGCGCGCTGTCCGTCGGCATCGGCTTCGGCTTGCAGGAGATCGTGAAGAACTTCGTGTCCGGGCTGATCCTGCTGACCGAGCGGCCCGTGAAGGTCGGCGACATGATCAGCATCTCGGGCGTCGAAGGCGACATCCGACGGATCAACGTGCGCGCGACCGAAATCCAGCTCTCCGACCGCTCGACGGTGATCGTGCCGAACTCGCAATTGATCTCGCAGAACCTGCGCAACGTGACGATGGGCAACAGCACGCAGGGCGTCGCGACGCTGATGCTCACATTCCCGCTCAACACCGATCCCGAACAGGTTCGCGACCTGCTGCTCGGCGCGTACCGCGAGCATGCGTCGATCCTCGAGAAACCCGCGCCGTCCGTCACGTTCAGCCAGCTGACGCCGGACGGGATCACGCTCAGCGTGACGGGCTACGTCGGCAGTCCGCGGATCGCCGGGACGACGAAGAGCGATCTGCTGTTCGAGATCCTGAAGCGGCTGCGCGCGGCGGGCATTCCTCTGTCGAATCCGCAGACGCTGATGGTGCAGAACCTGCCGCCGCCGCCGCCGCTGAGCGAGTGATGCGGGCGCGCCCGATCGCGGCGCGTCATGCGGCGTTATGCGTTGTGTATGGCGCGACGCGATCGGGCGGCGGCATGCATGATCGTTATCGTGAATGCATGGCTTGCGGCGACCGCGCGAACGACACGTTCCGCCGTCGTTCGTCCGCGGATCGGCTCGACGGGCGGCCGCGCGTCGCTTCTCGCAAAGCGCCCTGCCGCCGGCCTGCGCGGCAGCCGTCATATACGGTTGCAATCCTTTACACGCCGAGGCTCGCCGGATTTCTATCATTCGGGATACGAACCGACTTCAAAGGACTGCATCGCGATGAAAAAACTGATCTTACTGCCGCTCGTGGCGAGCGCGATGCTCGCGGGATGCGCGGTGTATCCGTCGGAGCCTGCCGTCGGCGTCGATGTCGGCATCGGCTGGCACGGGGACCGCTATTGGGACGGCCAACGCTACTGGGACCGCGGCGAATGGGAGCATGCGCATCCGCAGCCACAATACTACCGGCGCGACGATGGCCGGCGCGACAATCGCGGCGGCTACCGAGGCGACGATCGGCGCGACGGCGACCGCCGCGGCGACGACAATCGCCCGTACTGAGCTCGCCGCCCGACCCGCTGCGTCCGGCCGCATGCGGCGATCCGCGGCCGGCGCGTTTGCTTCGTCGCGCGACGCTCGGGCGTCGAATGTCCGGCGCCTCGCGCGATTGTCAAAGATCATTCGACGCAGGCAAACGGAAAGGTACGCGCGCCGCAGTCGCGCTATGCTCGTGCGCCTCATTCGACAGGAGCATACTCGTGAAGCTTTCGATCTTCATCGCGGCCGCCTGCGCCGCGCTCGCACTGACGTCGGCCGTGCATGCGCAAACGTCGCAGACCTATCAATTCGGCGAAGGCCAGTCGAATCTGTCGGGCGGCGCGCAAGCCGCGCCGGCGCGCCATGCCGCGAAAACGACGCATCATCGCAAGCAACGGCGGCACCATGCGCGCCGCACGCATGCGGTGCGCACGCAGCGTACGTACGCACATCACTGACGTACCGCGACGCGCGGGCCGCGACTTGCGGCTCGCGCGGCCGAGTCGGTGTCCGCCCTTGCCTTTTGCCGATACTCCCGCCGATCGTTGATCGTTGATCGCAAGCGAACGCGCGACATCGACAGCGACGGCACGCGCGCCGCCATCGACGCTTTCCGGTCGGCCAACCGGCTTTCGCTGCAAGCGATCCGCATGCGGCATGCGCCATGCGGCTTCGATCGCCGCAACGATCCGTCCAGGCGGAACGCAAGCCGCCGCCCGAAGTCGACTACGCGCCGTTCACGTCCGTTTCAAGCCACCGGCAACCCGCCACACGCGGCATCGCTCGACGCGACGATCACCGCGACACGCACGCCACCCGCCGAAAACCGACGACGAACGGCTCACTGCGCCCCCGACGCGCCGCTCGCCGCGACCGCGCCGCTGATCCGGTCGATCAGCGACTTCGCCGCGCCCGCGGCGAGCGCCGCATCGACGTGCGACGTCTGCCATGCGCCGTCGCTGTCCTCCGTGAACGTGAGCGTCGTGCGCAGCGACGCGTCGCCCTCGTCCTGCCGCCCGTCGTGCCACACGATCGCGACGTTGCACGAATACGTGCGCTCGGCGACCTTCGTGCAATCGCCGACGGGCTTCACCGACGCGACGTCGGCCGCGACGGGCAGCGGCTGGCCGAGCATCGTGTTGAGCGGCCCGCGGTTTTCCGCGTCGAGCGCGCGGCGCACGGCGGCGTCGATGTCTCGCTCGCCGGGACCGGCATGGAACCAGCCGCAGGCGGCGAGCATCGCGGACGATATTCCCAGTAGCAACAGTGTTCGGAGCTTCATCGATTCGAGTGGGTTCGTGTGGTTCGATGCGGCATCGCGATCGCGCCGCCGCCTGTGTTTCGAAGATTGCGCGCGTCTCGAACGCGCCGCGCATTCGGCCGCGTCCGCCGCGCGGTGCGCCCGCGCAATCGGCATGCGCTTTGCGCGCAAGTCTGACGCGTGCGCGGGCCGCGGTCCGTATCGTTTTGTAACGGCGTGTTCGCCGCGAAACGCGGCCAAATCCGCGTCGGCGACGCGATTTAACGCCGAAGTCCGCCGGGCGCGCCGAAGCGCGCGACGCGAGCGGCGGCCCCGACGATGCGAGGCGAGCGGGCGCGACCGATTGTTACACGATGCGGCGCGCGCGACGCCCGGCCTATACTAAGCGTTGCCCGTACAACCGGCCGCCGGCCCGCTCGAACGGACCGGCACGCCATCGCTCGAGGAGCCCCCCATGCACTACCTGCTGACCTACGAACTCGTCGACGACTATCTCGAACGGCGCGGCACGTATCGCGCGGAGCACCTCGCGCTCGCGAAGGCGGCGACCGCGCGCGGCGAGCTGCTGCTCGCGGGCGCGCTCGCCGATCCGGCCGATCAGGCGATGCTCGTGTTCGACGCGCCTTCGCCCGCCGTCGCCGAAGCGTTCGCGCAAGCCGATCCGTACGTCGCGAACGGCCTCGTCAAGCGCTGGCGGGTGCGGCCGTGGACGGTCGTCGTCGGCAAGCTCGCGACGCCCGCCTGACGCGCGCGCCGGCTCACAGCCAGCCGGCTTTCCTGAAGCGCCGCCACAGGAACAGGTCGGCGGCGGCCATCGCCCCCAAGCACACGTAGAAACCGAAGCGCCAGTGCAGCTCCGGTATGTTGTTGAAGTTCATCCCGTAGATCCCGGCGATCATCGTCGGGATCGCGAACAGCGCGGCGAACGAGCCGAGCCGCTTCGTCACTTCGCTTTCCGCGAGCGAGATCATGCCGAGGTTCACCTGGATCGCGGTGACGAGCATCTCGCGCCGCCCTTCGATCGTCCGCACGATCCGCAGCAGATGGTCGTAGACGTCGCGGAAATAGTGGTCCATCCCCACGCAGACCTGCGGAATACGGCCGCCGACGAGCTTCGCGAGCGGCTCGACGAGCGGCGCCGTGTGCTGGTGCAGCATCACGAGCCGGCGCTTGAGCGTATAGAGATCCTCGATCAGCGCGCGGGCGGCCGCCGTGCCCGTCTTCTCGAAGATCCGGTCCTCGAGCGCCTCCAGCTCCGCGCTCAGCGCCTCGAGCGTCGGAAAATAGCGGTCGACGACCTGGTCCATCAGCGCGTAGAACACGTACGCGGAACCCTCCTTCAGCAGATGCGGCTCGCGCTCGCAGCGGACGCGCACCGCGCGGAAGTCCTGCTCGGTATGGTTGCGGATCGACAGCACGTAGTTCGGACCGACGAACACGTTCAGCTCGCCGAGCTGGAGCTCGCCTTGCTCGTCGATCTCGACCGTGTGCAGCACCGCGAACAGCGCATCGCCGTACTCCTCGATCTTCGGGCGCTGGTGGCCCTTGCGTGCGTCCTCGAGCGCGAGCTCGTGCAGGCCGAACTCGTCGCCCATCCGCTCGATCTCGTCGGGCTCGGGGTCCTTCAATGCGACCCAGACGAAGCACTCCGGCTTCGCGACGTAGTCGCCGATGTCGTCGATGTCGATGTCGGCCAGCTTGCGGCCATCCTGGTATGCGGCGCAGTTGATCAGCATGCTCTTGCTTGGTTCGAAGCGATTCCGGCGCACAGTTTAGCCGCTGTCGCGCGCCGCGGCGGCGGCGCGTCGCTTGCGCGGGCCGCCGTTATTGGTCATGATCGGCATCGTGCACGCGTCGCCGCCCGCTCGTGCGGGCGGCGCGCCCTCGAATCGTCCGGCGGCCCGCGCCGCCGGCCTGACCGTCAAGGAGGCTGCGATGTGGTACTTCTCATGGATTCTCGGCATCGGCGTCGCGCTCGGCTTCGGCATCATCAACGCGATGTGGCTCGAAGCGAACGGCACCCTCCCGGCCGACGCCTCCGACGACAAGAGCCGGGCAGACGGGCCCGCTGTTTCGGAGGGCGGCCGTTCGTGACGTATCTGGTGTTTTTCTGCGGCCATGCGGGCACCGGCAAGACGACGCTCGCGAAGCGGCTGATCCGGCCGCTGATGAAGACGACGGGCGAGGCGTTCTGCCTGCTCGACAAGGACACGCTGTACGGCCGCTACAGCTCGGCCGCGATGGGCGCGCTGACGCACGACCCGAACGACCGCGACAGTCCGCTCTATCTTCAGCATCTGCGCGATCCCGAATACCAGGGGCTTCTCGACACCGCGCGCGAGAACCTCGAGCTCGGGATCAGCGTGATCGTCGTCGGGCCGCTGTCGCGCGAGGTGCGCGACCGCCGCCTCTTCGACCGCGCGTGGCTCGGCATCGGGCCCGACGTCGAGCTGCGCATCGTCTGGGTCCACACGTCGGAGGAGACCGCGCATGCGCGCATCGTCGCGCGCGGCAATCCGAACGACGCGTACAAGCTCGCGCACTGGGACGAATACCGGCAGCGCCGCTTCATTCCGTCGGGCGCGCAGTGCGACGGTCTCCTGATGTTCGACAACACCGCGCCGTCGGATACGGCCGTCGACGTGCTGCTCGACCACATCGCGCCGCCGCCCGCGCGCGGCGCGTCGACGGTGCCGCCGCTGCCCGCCTGATACGGCGCGACCGCCCGGCCCCGCCCTCGCCCCTGACTCGGCCACGCACGAAAAAACGCCGGGCGGCCCGAAGGCCCGCCCGGCGCTTGGTCGCGGCTCGCGCATCGCGGCTCGGTCCGGCCGTCGCATCACCGGCAGGCCGCGAAGCACGCCCGCGTGCGCGAGCGCGCGCGCGTGGCGAATGCGTTACGCGAGCGCGTGCATCCGCTCGAGCGTGCCGCCTTCGTACAGCTTGCCGAAGCGGTTCGCGAGGAACGCGTGGAGCGGCACCTGCTCCTGGCGAACGAAACCGCCTTGCGGCAGCTTCTTTTCGCGGAACAGATCGAGCACCGCGCACATCGCGCCCGCCGTCGTGATCTGGATCGCGCTCATCGGCATCCCGCAGATTTCCTTCGCGAAGATCTTGCGCGTGAACACGTCCTGCACGAGCTGGCCGTGCTTCACGCCCGTCACCGTGACGAACACGAGCACGACGTCCTGCTTCGTCGACGGCACCGCGCGGCGCATGATCGACTTCAGCGTGTCGCGGTCGGTCGACAGACGCAGGTCCTCGAGCAGGAACTGGATCAGTTCGCGGTGGCCGGGATAGCGGACCGACTTGTAGTCGAGCGTCTCGACCTTGCCTTCGAGCGTCTCGCACAGCGTGCCGAGGCCGCCCGACGTGTTGAACGCCTCGTATTCGATGCCGTCGAGTGAGAAATGCTCGAGCCCTTCGAGCGGCTGCACCCACTGGCGGCGGCCGTCGCGAACCGCTTCGCACGGCTGGCAGTATTCGTTGATGAGGCCGTCGACGCTCCACGTCAGGTTGTACTTGAGCGCGTTGGTCGGATACTCGGGCAGCGCGCCGACGCGCATCTTCACGTCGCGCACTTCGGAAAAGCCGTTGACGAGCTCGTGCGCGGCGATGCCGATGAAGCCGGGCGCCAAGCCGCATTGCGGCATGAACGCGCGGTCGGCGCCTTCGGCGAGCTCGCGGATCGCGCTCGTCGCGCGCACGTCCTCGGTCAGATCGAAATAATGGACGCCCGCGGCCTTCGCGGCGGCGGCGACGTTGACGGCCAGGTAGTACGGCAGCGCGTTGACGAGCGCATCGAAGCCCTTCACCGCTTCGCGGATCGCGGTCGCGTCGGCGGAATCGACGCGCTGCGTCGCGATGCCTTCCTTCGCGAGCTTCGCGAGCGCGTCCGGATCGCGATCGAACGCGACGACTTCGTAGTCGCCGGTTTCACGCAGCAAATGAGCGATGGTGTGACCGATGAGACCTGCGCCGACGATGGCGATTTTCATGTCTTCTCTCCTGACAAGATGATTGTTGTAGACGGCGTGTTGCCCTGTCGGAGAGTGTAGGGATGTGCAAAAACACTTTATAGACGAAAACTGATGCGGAACGACGTCAATTTTCGACGAATTGCCGATCGTTTTCGACGAATTGTCGAAAACGATCGATAAGTCGCCGTTTCGAACGAACCGCCTGCCCCTCGGCACCGCCGCACCGCATGGCCTCGGCCGCTATCCGGCGTGCGTCGCCCGCCCACCAGATTTCGCAGCTTGACGGCATGCTTTCGGCCTACTTACGCTCGATCACGGGTATCGTCGACGCCGGCCTCGTTCGGCTGGCGCGCCGATCCCGCCCGCTCCCGGCGCGCCGCCGAACGCGTCGCCGGCCCGTCGCTCCGACTCGTCCGAGGCCGGTCTCGGCCCCATCCGCTGGAGAAGAACAATGACAATCGTGACCCGAAACGCATGCCGTCTGATCCGTCTTGCCGTCGTCGCAGGCTTCGCGTCGCTCGCCGCCGCGCCCGCCGCGCATGCCGCGAAAATCAGCCAGGAAGGACGCTGCTCGATCAAGGAAAACGCGCCCGCCGATCCGTGCAAGGCCGACCGCGGACTGTCGGCCACGGGCGTCTCCCCGGGCAAGAGCCACGACGCGTGCACGGCGGCCAAGAAGCTCGCGCGGGAGAATCTGGAGGGGCTCGTCTCGAACAAGAAGTGCATGGCCTACACGGACTGCAGCAAGCCCTGCAAAGTGATCGAATCGCAGTGACCCGACGGCGCGCGCAAACGGCCGCGCATCATGCGGCATTCGCGCGCCGCCCCTTGTCATCCGCGCGGCTCACCGCCGTCCCGCAGCCGCCGCAGAACGGAAAGAACGCGAAGTTGCGCGTGCCGCACCCGCACTGCTCGAACAGCTTGAGCCCACAGTGGATGCAGAACGTCGCGCCGTCGCCGCCGAGGTTCCACGGCCTGTCGCACGATGGGCAGAGCTTCTTCCGATACGCGGCGATCGCCTTCTCGTAGCCGATCGCCTGCGCGCGCTCGTGCTGGCTGCGCCGCATCTCCTCGCGCTTGCGTTCGACGTAGCGCTGGAACGCGCGCAGCATGTAGACGCCCGCGAACACCGTCAGCACGATGCCGACGATGACGCGCACGTAGCCGCCGAAGCTCGGCAGATACGGCACGAGCTCGACGAAGAACGCCGTCAGCGCGAACATCCCGAAGCCATAGACGAACGGCCAGTAGCGCACCTTCCGGTAACGGACGAAGAGCCAGACGGCGAGCACGAGGATCGGCAGCGTGAACGCGAGCCGCCACGCGAACACGACGAGCTCGTAGCGGCGGCTCGCCTGCTCGAAGTTGCGCTCGGCCTGCGCCTGCGATTGCGCGAGCTGCGCGCTCACGTCGTCCTGCCGCTTGCGCAGCGCGTCGAGCTGGTCGCTGATCTGATCCTGCTGGCGCTGCCAGCCCGCCACCGCCGCCTGCAGCTCGTCGAGCTGGCGCGTACGCGCGAGCACGTCCGGGTTGCGGCTCGCGTCGCCCGTCGCGCTGCGCGTCGCGATCCAGTTGCGAAAGCTCTCCTTCGCCTGATCGTAGTCCTGCTGCGCGCGGTTGCGGGCGGTCGTGAACGCATCGGCCTTGTCCGTCAGCGCGCCCTGCTCGCGCTGCAGCTCCCGACGCGTCGCGCGCAGCGACGCGTCGGCCTGCGTGTCGGCGTAGCGCGCGAGCGTCGGCGGCCCGCCGCGCGGCGCGAACGCCATGTCGCGGATCACGAGGCTGCCCAGCATGTTGAGGAACAGCGCGAACGCCACGGCGATGCCCCACGACGCGATCTGCAGCAGCCGTTCGGGGCGCGAATAGGTTTGGCTCGTCGTCATGATCCCGGTCTCTCTTCAGGGTTGTCCGGTCCGCCTTCGCTCATCGGGCGACGCGGCGCGTCAGCCGATCGTCCCGCGGTCGATCTTGCGCGCGAGGATGATCGACGTCGTCGTCCGCTCGACGCCGTCGAGCGCGCCGATCTGATCGAGCAGATCGTTCAGGCGCTCGGGCGAATCGGCGCGCAGCCACGCGACGTAGTCGTACTCGCCGCTCACCGCGCACAGCAGCTGCACCTCGGGCATGCGGTCGAGGCGCTTCAGCACGTCCTTGCCGTACCTTGGCGCGAGGATGATGCCGACGTACGCGTAGATGCTCGCATCGAGCACGTCCTGCCCGAGCCGCACGCTGTAGCCCGCGATCACCTGCGTGCGCTCGAGCCGCGCGATCCGCGCGAGCACGGTCGTGCGCGCGACGCCGAGCTGCCGCGCGAGATCCGCGACGCTCGCGCGGGCGTTCGCCTGCAGCAGCGCGACGAGGTTGCGGTCGAGTTCGTCGAGTTGATCGAGTCGGGGTGGACGCATGGCGGATCGGCGAATGGAAGTGCCGCGATGATAGCGCCGAACAGCCGTGCACCCAACCATGCGCGCGTTCGCCGCGCCGCATCGGACGGCGGATCGCGCGACGCGCGCCGCGTGGGCGCGCCCGCCGCCGGCCGCACGATCCGTGCGCTGCCGCGCCGAACCACGCCCTCGCGATTTCGATTCGTTTCGGTTGTAAGCAGATGTCGCATCGCCGCCCAACGGCCCGATACCGTGCTACTAATAGCGCGGGACGCGCGTCGCGCATGCTGTCGGGCGCGCCGCGCCTCGCATCCGGACCCCGTCCGACGACCACACAGGAGCTCCAATGAAAAAGATCACGCTGACTTTCGCTGCCGCGCTCGCGCTGACGGCCGCGCTCGCGCACGCCCAGACGCCCGCGTCGGCGCCGGCGGCCGCCGCCTCCGCCCCCTCCGCGGCCGCGCGTCACGAAGCGCGCGTCGAGGAGCGCATCACGTACCTGCACAACCAGCTGAAGATCACGCCGGAGCAGGAATCGCAATGGAAGACGTTCGCCGATACGATGCGCGACAACGGCGAGACGATGGCGCGTCTCTATCGCGAACGGATCGCGAACAAGAACGCGTCCGCGCTCGACGACATGAAGCAGTACGCCGAGATGACGCAGACGAATGCCGACGGCGCGAAGAAGCTCGCCGACGCGTTCGCGCCGCTGTACGCGAGCTTCCCTGCCGAGCAGAAGGCGCTCGCCGACTCGACGTTCCGCAAGTGGCTGCACCCGGAGCCGGGCAAGGCCCGCGCACGCAAGCATTCGGGCAAGGCGGACGGCCAGGGCGCCGCGAGCTCGGGCGCCGCGCAGTAACGCGTATCGCGCGGGTCTGCGCGCGGCGCGCTCACGTTCGTCGACGTGACGCGCCGCGCAACTGCGCGACCGCGTCGACGAACGGACGGACGGCGAACCGCCCAGCGGCAATCCGCAAGCGCGCATTCGCGTCACCGATCCACGATCGCCGGCGCCGATCGCCCGCCCCTCCGCTCGCGCGAGTCCCGGCGGCTTTCCCGCGCTGCTCGCGCATCGGCGCGCACGCCGCGCCCTTCCGTCACCGCGCGGACGTGACCCGCTCGATCATCGCCCGCACCGCGCGCATCTGCGCCCCCGACTTCAGCGCATAGTTCTGCCCGGTATACGCAAACCAGTCCCAGCATCCCTGCGGATTGTTCGGCACGCGGGTCTTCGCGACCTGCGGATACAGCACGACGATCCCGTTCGCATCGGCCCAGTTGTCGTACGTCGTCATGTCGCGCACGACGGCCGCCGACTGCAGGCAGCCATGAAACACGACGTGGACCTTGCAGCCGGCATTGGCGTCGCACGCGCGCGGCACGTACGCGTAGCCGTCCGCCGCGAGCCCGCTCGACGCCGCCGCGAACTCGCGCTGGTCGAACGTGACCGCGCGTCCGGTCGGCTGGGCAATGGGCGGCGCGAGCGCCCCGTAGATCGTCTCGAGCAGCGCGCCCGCCTGGTCGTAGCCCGACTGGCCGACATTGCAGTGGCTGATGTACGGCGCGGCATTCGCGTCGCATACGTTGCCCGCGGACGGCGTGATGAACGCATGCCCGGCCGGGATGTCGGCGACGTAGATGATGTTCGACACGGGCACGCCGGCGAGCCAGAAGAAGGCCCACGTGGCGTCGACGGCGGACTCGTGAACGATCGTGTCTTTCGTCCCGCTGAACAGATAGATCTTCGCGCGCTGCAGGTTCGCGAGCGGATCGATCTGGCCGCTCGCCGCAAAGCCTTGCGCGGCGGCCAGCAGTAGCCCCGAATCGGGCACCATGTTCGACACGAGGCCCATGCAGACGCCCGTATTCGCGAGGCTGCCCGTCGCGCAATAGTACGGCCCGCCCGCGATCGCGCCCACGCCGATCACCGACGCCGAATACGCGACCTGGTACTGGATCGCCATGTACGCGCCCGACGACAGCCCGGACACCGATACCTGGTTCGCGTCCGCGCGCAGCGCGGGCAGCGGCGGCGAAGCTTGCGCGCTCGCGGGCGCGACGACGGCGAGCGTGATCGTGAACGCGGCGGCGTGGCGCATCTGCATGGATTTCCCCTTGGTCTGCGCCGAGCGACGGCGGCAACGGCCGGCGTCGCTCGGACGGGTCGAGACAGTCGGACGGCAAATCGAGACGCGATCACTTCATATTCGTATCAACGCCCGCCACCCGCAAGGTTGGCGTTCACGCGCGTCCGGATTCGCGCTAAAGTGATGCGCTTTTATTGACGAAAATCGACATGATCGAACTGAAAAACGTCGACCTCCGCAATGATCCCGACGCATTGCGCGTCGTCAAGGACGAGACGGTCCAAGTCGAATTCGCCGCGCAGCCAGGCGAGCTGATGAGCCTCGAAGGCCCGAACCGCTATGCGGCGGGCGACGCGCTCGTCACCGGGTCTACGGGCGACCGCTGGGTGGTGTCGCGCGAGCGCTTCGACGCGAAGTACGCGCCCGCCGCCGAAGGACTCGCGCACGGCGAGCCGGGCGATTACCGCAACCGCCCGGCCGTCGTGCTCGCGAAGCGAATGAACGCGCCGTTCTCGATCGCGCGCTCGACGGGCGGCGACACGCTGCGCGGCGACGCGGGCGACTGGGTGATGCAGTACGCGCCGGGCGACTACGGCGTCGTGCAGGCGAAGCGCTTCGCGCACGTGTACCGCGAGGCGGACTGACGCCGTCGCGGGCGGCGTGCCGTTCACCCCGTGCGCCGGTCCTGCGTCCGCGCGCCGGTTGCCGTTCGCGCGGCGAACGGCGAACGAAGCTCGCGCACGCTAGGCACGCCGCCGTTCGACGCCCGCCGCGCCTCTTGCGCGACCACGCTCCCGCGTCAACGCGCCGACGTCACCCGCTCAATCATCTTCCGCACCGCGCGCATCTGCGCCCCCGACTTCAGCGCGTAGTTCTGCCCGGTATACGCAAACCAGTCCCAGCATCCCTGCGGATTGGCGGGCAAATCGGCCGCCACCTGCGGGTACAGCATGACGATTTTGTTCGCATCGGCCCAGTTCCTGTACGTGGTCATGTTGCGCACGACGTCCGCCGATTGCAGGCAGCCGTGAAATACCACGTGGACCTTGCAGCCCGCGTTCGCGTCGCACGCGCGCGGCACGTAGGCATAGCCGTCCGTCGCGAGCCCGCTCGACACCGGCGCGAACTCGCGCTGGTCGAACGTGATCGCACGCCCCGTCGGCTGCGCGGCGGGCGGCGAAAGCGGCCCGTAGATCGTCTGAAGGAGCACCCCAGCCTGATCGTAGCCCGCCTGCGCGACGGTGCAATGATTGATGTACGGCGCGGCATTCGCGCTGCAAACGCCGCCCGCGGACGGCGTGACGAACGCATGCCCGGCCGGCACGTCGACGACGTAAGCGAGATTCTTCACGGGTACGCCGGCTTGCCAGAAGAACGACCACGTCGCGTCGACGACGGGCTGGCTCACGACCACATCCTTCGTGCCGCTGAAGAGATAGACCTTCGCGCGCTGAAGATTCGCGAGCGGATCGATCTGGCCGCTCGTGGCGAAAGTCTGCGCCCTGGTCAGCAACTGCTTCGAATCCGGCATGCCCTGCATGCAGTTCTTCGCATTGGCCAGTTCGCCCTTCGCGCAGTAATACGGACCGCCCGCGACCACGCCCGCGCCGATCACCGATGCCGAATACGCGACCTGGTACTGGACCGCCATGTACGCCCCCGACGACAGCCCGGACACCGACACCTGGTTCGCGTCCGCACGCAGCGCGGGCAGTGTCGGCGAGGCTCGCACGTTCGAGGACGCAACGACCGCGAGCATGATCGGGAGCGCGGCGGCGAGCATCGCACGCGACGCAACGTGACGTATCTGCATGGACTTCCCCTTTTGTCATGCCGACCGACCGTCGAATACGATCGGAGTCGATCGGCCGGTTGGCGAAACCGCTCGGCACATCGAGATGCGATGCGGGCATCTTGACCGCGCCGCCGCGCCGTCGACAAGCGCTGCGCCCGTGCGGATCCGGTTTCAAATCGGCGCGACGGTTTTTTTTCGGCGCAAACCGATGCGATCGCGCTGAAAGACGCCGACCTGCGCAACGATCCCGACGCAAGGGCAACCATCGAAGGGCAGGACAATCCGGGGAAAAGCGCTGCGCGCGGATGCATCGCACCGCGGCACCGATGCGTGTCACGGCACGCTCGCGCGAAAACGCGTGCGCGTCGCAGGCGGGGCGAAGGCGTTCCGCGCGGGGAAGGCGGGCCGTCGCCGGACCGCGCTCAAGCCGGGCGTCGATCAGGCCCGTGGGAGGAACATTCGCTAAGAAGCGAAACGAACGGCCCGTGCAAGCGCGCGCCCGCACATCCGGCAGGCGGGATCGGGGCCGTGTCCGCGACGACGCGTCACGGCGCCGGCCGATCGCCGATCCGCGGGCGCGTCGCGGCCGATTGCCAGCGCGGCGACCGCAAACGCGCGCCGCCCGTCACGCGAACTCGTCGCCCAATTCGAGCGTCGCCTCGCGCGGCACCGCCTCGCCCGCCGCGTGCCGCTCCTCGAGCGTGCCGAGCATCGCCTCCACGTACGCGCGCAACACCGCGTGGCTGCGCGCGCGCTGCATCGGCTTGAACGCGAGATAGCGCAGCAGCGCGGCGGGCGCGAAGCGCACGTCGAGCGTCATCTTGCGCGGCGTCGCGCCGAAGCGCATCGCGAGCCAATGCACGGCAAGGAAGCGCCCCGCTTCGTCGGTACGCTCGGCAAAGTGCGTCTGCTCGGGAAAGAGATCGCAGATCACGCGCGCGAGCTCGTCGAATTCGGCGCTCGCGCAGTCGTATTGATAATCATCCATCGTCGTGTTTCGGTTCAGCGTGCGGCGCGCGCGGGCCGGCACAGTTTCATCAGCGCGGCGGCGAAGCCCGCCGTCAGCAGCAGATACAGCGCGACCATCCATTCGAACGGCACGCCGCCACCGTTATACAGGATCGACGGCAGATCGATGATCGGATGCAGCACGATCATCGCCGGCAGAATCCATCGCTTGCCCGCGCGGATGCCGCGCCACATCAGCACGGAAAGCGCGGCCTGGACGACGAACGCGGCGACGCGCTCGAGCGCCGACACCGCGACCGACGCCGGCGACATCGTCGCGAGCGTCACCTGGATGCGCAGCGCGAGATCGGCGGGCATCGTCGAGAGTTGCGCGTTCAGCTCGCCGCGGTTCGCGAGCCACGCGAGATAGACCCATTGCGCGAGCACGACGACGCCGACGAACCACGCCTGCGCGCCGCCGTGGCCGATGCCGTTGGCGAAGCCGCGGGCGTCGCCGTCCGACGCGCCGTAGCGCCGCACGAGAAAGCGCAGCCCGAGATAGCGGCCGATTTCCTCGAAGAGCGCGGCGACGACGGTGCCGAACACCGCGAACGTGACGGGCTTCGACAGCCACATCACGGCCGACGGCTGGTTGAGCAGCACCGCGTAGAGGCCGCGTTCGAGCAGCGTCGCGAACAGCGCGTAGGCGGCGACGCCGACGATCGCGTCTCGCCGGTCGAGCGCCATCGGCTTGCGGAGGAATCGATAGAGGCCGATCGGCAGCAACGCCACGACGAGCGTGGCGATGACGAGCGCCGCCAGCGTGACGGGAGCAACGGTCATGACAATCCTTGTTCGGAACCCGCACCGGTGCGGTGCGTGCCCCGAATGATACTCAGCTTGCGGTCGATGCGCGTACGCAAAGCTCGCCGGGCAGCAGCGCTTCGTGGAAGTCGCCCGTGCCGCCGTCGATCCGCTCGTGGACGAATTCGACCGCGCGATAGCCGATGTCGTAGGTCGGCTGGCGGATCGTCGTCACGCCGATCAGCTCCGCCCAGTCGGGATCGTCGATCGCGATCAGCGCGACTCGCTTCTGCCACGCGTCGCCGAGCCGCGCGTGCAGATGCCGCGCGATCGCGAGCGCCACAGGCGCGTTCGCCGCGAAGATCGCCGGGCGCGCCGGCTCGCCCGCGGCCGCGTCGATGCGCGCGTCGAGCGCCGCGAGCGCGCGCTGCGTCGAATCCGGGTTCTTCGGTTCGAGCACGATCGTCGGATGCACGGTGCGCCCCGACGCGGCGATCTTCGCGCGGAACGCCGCCTCGCGCAGCCGCCGCGAGCTGACGTGCTCGAAAGGCTGCACGACGAAATGAATCGACTGGAAGCCTTGCGCGAACAGGTGCTGCAAGCCCATCTCGATCGCGGCCGTGTTGTCGAGGCCGATCATGTCGGCCTCGAAGCCTTCGACGTTGCGGTCGACGAGCACGGTCGGGATGCCGCCGCCGCGCAGCGACTTCAGCGCATTCTCGTCGGCGCCGAGCGCGTTGACGATCATGCCTTCGACGCGGTAGGTGGTGAGCAACTGCAGATAGCGACGCTCCATCTCGAGCTCGTTCGCCGCGTGGCAGATGAGCGGCATGTAGCCGAGCGCGTGGCACGCGGCCTCGACGCCGCGCAGCACTTCGACCGTATAGGGATTCGTCAGGTCCGCGGCGAGCAGGCCGAGGAGCCGGTTGCGGCCGCGCTTCAGGCCGCGCGCCATCTGGTTCGGACGGTAGTTCAGGCGCGCGATCGCATCCTCGATGCGCTTGCGCAGGTCGGCGGACAGCACGTTCGTCTCGCCGTTCAGATAGCGCGACACGCTGGTCTTGCCGGTGCCCGCCTCGCGGGCGACGTCGCTGATCGTCGCGGGACGCGACGGTTGAGTTCGGGATTCGCTCACAGTGGCGCCTCGTGACGAGCGGCCCGCGCCGCCTCGCGAACGGGCGGGTCATTGTTGTTGGATGGAAAGGCCAACTGGCGATGTCTCCTGTCGGCCGATTCCGGCCCGGCAAAGCTACGGACGGCGCACGAGCGCCCATCTTGCCGCGACGGCTCCGCGACGATTAGCGGGCGATCATAACGCAGGCGATCGGGCCGTACCAAGACGGCCTCCTCTAGCGTGGAGGGGCGCGCCGCGGGCGAAGCGGCGCGCATGCCGGATGTGCGTCGCGCAGCGGCAGCGCGTTGCCGCCGTTGCGCGGCGTGAATCGAATGAAGGGTCGCTGCGTCGCGCATCATCGCATTCTCCGCATCGAAGCCTGCGTTCGCGGGCAAGCCCGCAAGCTGTCGGACTGCTGACGATTCGGCGACCGAATGTCGCCGCCATGCCGCCGCAGAGCGGCGCCGCATCGGACGCCCGCGCTGAAAGCGCGCGATTCGTCGTGCCGCTCGGCACGACGCGCCGAAGCGCGCACGCGAGGCCGCATCGCAAATCTTCCGCTCCCCCGCTTCCTTCGCGCCCGGCGAACACGCCGCGCACGATCCGCGCGACGTTCACCTCGCCGGCTGCGCGCGCGGCAACACGTTGCGGTTGACGATGTTGCGCGCGAGCGTGCCGTCGAGCGCCGCGACCAGGTTCTGCGCCGCGCAGCGCGCCATCGCGTGCCGCGTCTCGCGCGTCGCCGAGCCGATGTGCGGCAGCGCGACGACGTTATTCATCGACAACAGCGGCGAATCCGCGGCGAGCGGCTCGCGCTCGAACACATCGAGCCCCGCCGCGCGGATCGTGCCCGCGCGCAGCGCGTCGATCAGCGCGGCTTCGTCGACGACGGGCCCGCGCGACGCGTTCACGAGGATCGCGTTCTGCTTCATCTTCGCGAACTCGCGCGCGCCGATCAGATGCCGCGTGTCCGGCGAAAGCGGCACTTGCAGGCATACGAAATCGGCGGTCGCGAGCAGCTCGTCCAGTTCGACGCGGCGCGCGCCGAACTGCGCTTCCGCTTCCGGATTCGCGCTGCGGTTCGTGTACAGCACCCGCATCCGGAAGCCGAGCGCCGCGCGGCGCGCGACCGCCGCGCCGATCCGCCCGAGCCCGACGATGCCGAGCGTCTTGCCGTTCACGTCGGTGCCGTACAACGACTCGCCGATGCTCTGCCGCCACTGCCCCGCCTTCACGTATTCGGCGAGCTCGACGACGCGCCGCGCGCTCGCGAGGATCAGCGCGAACACGGTGTCGGCCGTCGCTTCGGTCAGCACGTCGGGCGTGTGCGCGAGCACGATCCCGCGACGCGTCAGATCGGCGACGTCGAAGTTGTCGAAGCCGACCGAGATCGTCGACCATGCGCGCAGGCGCGGCGCGCGATCGAGCAGCTCGGGCGTGATCCTGAGGCTCGCGCCGAGCGCGCCGTCGGCGGTGTCGAGCGCGCGCGCGAGCGCGTCGGCGCCATCGACGACGGTCACGTCGGCGCGCTCGCGCAGGGTCGCGAGCACATCGTCAGGGAGCGGCTTGTAGACGACGATGCGATGCTTCATCGATTCATTTTCCTTGCAACGGATGGGCGAGCGGCGGCGTCTCGCCTGCCTGCTTCACGGACAGCGTGAGCACGACGGCCGCGATGAGCGCGGCGCTCATGAAAGCGTAGGATGCGGCGGGCGAGCCCGTCGCGCCGTTCAGATAGCCGACGACGTACGAGCCGACGAACGAGCCGAGCGCGCCCATGCTGTTGATGAGCGCCATCGCGCCGCCCGCGACGTTCCTCGGCAGCAGCTCCGGCACGATCGCGAAGAACGGCCCGTACGGCGCGTACATCGCCGCGCCCGCGACGACGAGGAGCGCGTACGAGATCCAGAAGTGCGTCGAGCCGAGCGCATACGACGCGGCGAACGCGGCCGCGCCGATCAGCAGGAACGGCCACACGAAGCCCTTGCGCGAGCCGAGCTTGTCGGACGCCCACGATGCGGCGAGCATCGCGATCGTCGCCGCGAGATAAGGCAGCGCGGAGAGCCACCCCGTTTCGACCATGCCGAGCGCCGAGCCGTTCTTCACGATCGACGGCAGCCACAGCACGAAGCCGTACACGCCGATGCTCCAGCAGAAGTACTGCGCGCATAATTTGACGACGGCGGGCGAGCGAAACGCCTCGCGATAATTGCGCACCGGCTTGAGCGCCGCCTGCTCGGCGGCGAGCGCGGCGTCGAGATCGCGCTTTTCCTGATCGGTGAGCCACTTCGCCTGCGCGGGCTTGTCCTGCACGAGGAACCACCAGCAGACCGCCCACACGACGGCGGGCAGCCCTTCGGCGACGAACATGTGGCGCCAGCCGAATTCGTGGACGAGATAGCCCGAGACGACCGACATCCACAGTACCGTGACCGGATTGCCGAGGATCAGGAACGTGTTCGCGCGCGAGCGCTCGCGCTTCGTGAACCAGTTGCTGATGAAGACCAGCATCGCGGGCATCACCGCGGCCTCGACGACGCCGAGCATGAAGCGGATCGCCATCAGCGACGGGATGTTGCTGACGACGCCCGTGAGCGCCGCGCAGCCGCCCCACAGCACGAGGCTCCAGAACACGAGCGTCTTCACGCTGCGCCGCTCCGCGTAGATCGCGCCCGGGATCTGGAAGAAGAAGTAGCCGAGGAAGAACAGCGCGCCGATCAGCGACGACAGCCCCTTGCTGATGCCGAGATCCTGGTTGATCCCGGCCGCGGCGGCGAAGCCGTAGTTCGCGCGGTCGAGATACGCGAGGCTGTACGTGATGAAGACGATCGGCATGATCGTCCACCAGCGGCGAAGCGCGAGCGTTGCGGGCATGATGTGAGTCTCCTGTTTCGAGCGGCGCCGTATGAAACGCGCGGTTCGCCGCGATTGTGCCCGTCCTGCGTCGGGACGGGCGGCTTATCGGGCGAGCGGCGCCTCTAGCCGATTCGGCGCATTGCTCAGGTTTTCGATTCGATCGAGCTGTTCGCGCGTCGGCAATCCTTCCGAGTCGCCGATCACCTGGATCGCGAGCGCGCCGATCCGGTTGCCGCGCCCGACCGCGTCTTCGATCGCGCGGCCTTCGAGCAGCGCGCTCACGACGCCGACCGCGAAGCCGTCGCCCGCGCCGACCGTGTCGACGACGTGTTCGACGCGCTCGGCCGCGACCGTCCCTTCGCGGCCGTCGGCCGTGCGGAAGTATGCGCCCGCCGCGCCGAGCTTGATCACCACGCCGCGCGCGCCCCGCTCGAGGTAGAAGCGCGCGATCTCGGCCGGCGTGTCGAGCCCCGTCAGCTGCCGGCCTTCGGCGAGCCCCGGCAGCACCCAGTCCGCATGCTCGGCGAGCGCGTTCAGCGTGCGCGCCATCGCTTCCGGCGACGGCCACAGCGTCGGCCGCAGGTTCGGATCGAACGACACCGTCTTGCCCGCCGCGCGCATCGCGCGCGCGAGGTGGAACGCGAGCTCGCGCGACGATTCGGACAGCGCGGGCGCGACGCCCGTCAGGTGCAGGTGCCGCGCGCCGAGCACGTAGTCGGACGCGTAGTCGTCGAGCGACAGGCGGCTCGCGGCCGAGCCCTTGCGGAAATACTCGACTGCGGGATCCGCGCCGTCGGTCGCGCGCGACTTCAGCTGGAAGCCTGTCGGATAGCGCGCGTCGACCGTCACGCGCGACGCGTCGACGCGCTCGCGCGCGAGCGTGTCGAGCACATAGCGGCCGAACGAATCGGCGCCGACGCGGCTGATCCAGCCGACGCGAAAGCCCAGGCGCGCGAGGCCGATCGCGACGTTCAGATCGGCGCCCGCGATGCGCTTCGTGAATTGCGTCGCGCTGTCGAGCGGGCCGGGCTCGGCGGCGACGAACATCGCCATCGCTTCGCCATAGGTGACGACGTCGAGCGGGGCTGGCATGGTGTTGGCTTACTCCTTCGGTCAGTGGCCCGGAGTCGGCGCGAGCGCGGCGCTTGGCCGAATCGGGCGCGAGCGGGTGGGTTTCATGCGGCCTTCAGCCACGCGACGCGCGTCGTCGCATCGTCGGCCACGCGCGCCGCGTCGAACGGAAATTCGATTCCGCGCGGCACCGTGCGCGGCAGCAGCGCGAGCGCGTCGTCGCAGAAGCGGTCGCGCGGCGGCGGCGCGATCGAGAAGCGGCGCGCGCCTTCGCCGTCGACCGCCTTGCAATGGATGTATTCGACGTGGTCCGCCAGCGCGCGCGCGGCGGCGAGCGGCGCTTCGCCCGCCCACAGCCAGTTGCCGATGTCGAACGTCATGCCGACGAGCGCCGGGAACGCTTCGTCGCGCAGCGCGGCGAACAGCGACGTGAACTGCGCGAGCGCGCCGCCCTGCCGCATCTGGCCGTTCTCGACGAGCACGCGGGCACGCGCGCCGCGCGTCGCGGCGGCGATCTCGGCCGCGTGCGCGTGCGCGGCGAAGCCGCCCAGCTGGAATTTGACGAAGCGCGCGTCGAGCGCGTCGGCTTCCGCGAGCGTAGCGGCGAGCGCGTCGCGGTTCAGGCCGCCGTCGTCCGCGTAGAGCGTCGCGGGCGTCGAGTACACCGACCACAGCCCGGCCGCGGCGAGCGCGTCGCCAAGCTGCCCGAGCGCGGGCGTCGCCGCGTCGTCGTCCGACGCGAACAGCTCGCGCCGCACCTCGAAACCCGCCGCGCCCGCGTCCGCCGCCGCGGCGACGAATGCGCGATGACCCGCGCGGCGTACCGCGTCCGCGCCGAATGCGCTCGCGACGATCACGATGTCGATCATGCTTTGCTCGCCTCCTCTGCGATCGGGTTTCACTGGAACCACGATCTTGGAACCGGTTCCATTCGCCAGTGAACGAATAGTGCGCCGAGCGTTCGAAGCGGACTATAGAGGAAATCCCTAGGCACGGCCGCCGGTGAACCCGCGGCGTTGACGGCTCGCCGCCGGTGCAGAATAGCCGACGGCGCGCCGCCGGGATGCGGACGAAAATCGGTCGTCCCGCGCCGGCCGGCGCCCCGGCGTTTCGTCCCGCCCGTCCCACAGGAGCAAACGGCATGCTCGACCTTCCGTACCTGCTTGCGAGCGCACTCTTCTTTCTTCTCGCCGTCCCGCTCGCGGCAAAGCGAATCGGCCCCAACCGCTTCTACGGCGTCAGGACACGCGCGACGCTGCGCGACGCCGCGCTCTGGTATCGCCGCAACCGGATCTTCGGCCTCGCGCTGATGCTCACGAGCGCCGTCTTCATCGTCGTCTTCGGATATGGCCGCCTGCGCGGCGCGCGCGTGCCGAACACCGTCCTGCTGGCGGCGTTCGTCGCCGAAATCGCCGTGCCGGCCGGCCTCTGCTTCCTTGCGCCGGGGCCGCCGGGCGACCGCGCCGACCGCGGCCGTCGATAGCCGGCCACCGCCCGCCTCAAGCCCGATCGGCCTGCGCGACGCACAGCTCGAGAAAGCGCGCGGCGACGCGCGACGGCGTCGCGCCGTGCGGCACGAGGATCGAGAAATGGCGCGTGAGCGGCTCGGGCGCGATCGACACCATCGCGAGCGCCGCGTCGTCATGCCGAAGCGACATCGCGGACACGAAGCCGATGCCCATTCCCGCACGCACCGCCTCTTTCACCGCCTCGACGCCCGCGATCTCGAACGCGACCGCGAGCGGCGTCGCCGCGCGCGCGAACGCGCGCTCGACGAGCTGCCGCACGCCCGAGCCCGCCTCGCGCAGCACGAGCGGATACGCGGCGAGCTCGTCGAGCGTCGCACGCGGACGGCCTGGCGCGCGGCGCGCCGCGAGCGGGTGCGACGCCGGCACGATCGCGACGATCTCGTCCTCGCGCCACTCGTGAACGGTCGTGCCGGTCGGCAGCGCGTCGCCGGGCGGGCCTTCGACGAGCGCGACGTCGAGCGACGCGAGCGACGCGACGACGTCCGACGTGTTGCCGCTCATCGTCTGGATCGCGACGTCCGGCGCGAGCGGGTGGAACGCGGCGAGCAGGTACGGCAGCAGGTAGCTCGCGGGCGTCGTGCTCGCGCCGATCCGCAGCGTGCCGCGCTCGAGCCCGCGCACCGCGTCGCGATACGCGCGCGCCTGCGCGAACGTGTCGCGCAGTTGCACTGCATGCCGCGCGAGCGCCTCGCCGACCGGCGTGAGACGCACGCCGCGCCCGTCGCGCTGGTACAGCGGCTCGCCGAACGCGTCCTGCAGCTGGCGCAGCTGGCCGGACACTGCGGGCTGCGACAGATGGAGCGCGAGCGCCGCGCGGCTGATGTTCCGATGCTCGGCAACCGCGGCGAACGTTATCAGTTGATCAGGGGTCATCGCTCGAAAATATCGGGTTTCCGGATATCTTACGTTACAAATGACGATTTTTCATATCGATATATCCAAATTAGGATTAGGTCCGTTGTCACGGAAAACGAATCGAACGACGCCATGTCCACGCTCACCTCTCCCCAACTCAGCGCCGCCGCGTCGTCGATGCGCGGACGGCTCAACGGCATCCTGTTCGTCGGCCTCTTCGCGCTCGCCGTCACGAGCGTCGCGCAGATGCCCGCGGTCGCGCATTTCGGCCTGAGCCCGCTCATCGTCGGAATCGTCGCGGGCGCGCTGTACGGCAACCTGCTGCGCGAAGGCATGCCCGCGAGCTGGGCGGCCGGCGTCGACTTCTCCGCGCGCAAGCTGCTGCGGATCGCGGTCGCGTTCTTCGGATTGCGCGTGAGCCTGCAGGAAATCGCGCAAGTCGGCCTGCCGGGGCTCACGGTGTCGGCGCTCGTCGTCGTGAGCACGCTCGCCGTCGGCACCTGGGCCGGCATCAAGCTGATGAAGCTCGATCGCGACGCCGCGCTCCTGACCGCCGCGGGCAGCGCGATCTGCGGCGCGGCCGCCGTGCTCGCGTTCGAATCGACGCTGCGCTCGAAGCCGCACCAGAGCGCGATGGCGGTCGGCAGCGTCGTGCTGTTCGGCACGCTGTCGATGTTCGCGTACCCGCTCGCCTACCGCGCCGGCTGGCTGCACCTCGACGCGACGGGCCTCGGCCTCTTTTTCGGCGGCACGATCCACGAGGTCGCGCAGGTGGTCGGCGCGGCGAGCGACGTCGGCCCGGAAGTCACGCGCGTCGCGACGATCGTCAAGATGACCCGCGTGATGCTGCTCGTACCCGTGCTGCTCGTGCTGGGCGCGTGGCTCGCCCGCGCGGCGCGCAGCTCGGCGGCCGGTCACGGCGCGTCGCGCAAGCTCGCGGTGCCGTGGTTCGCGCTCGGCTTCCTCGGCTTCGTGATCGTGAATTCGCTGCAGATGCTCCCCGCCGCCGCGATTGGCACGCTCAATGCGCTCGACACGTTCGCGCTGACGATGGCGATGACGGCGCTCGGCATCGAGACGCGAATGTCGCAGATCCGCGCGGCCGGCCCCCGTGCGCTCGCGACGGGCTTCATCCTGTATGCGTGGCTGACCTTCGGCGGCTATGCGATCGTCTGGGCGACGGAGCGCTGGCTTGGCTGAACGGCCGCCTTCTTCGTCGCGCCGCCGCGCCGCGTGCGCCGGGTCCGCCCCGCGCACGCGGCGCGATGCTATTCTTCCGCTCGATTTCATCCGCAGAACCACCTTCGTCGTGCTCTCGTTCCTGCTCAAGCTGCGCACCCGTGCGCAAACCCTGTTTCGCCTGTCCGACGCGCACACGATGCTCGTCTGGTCCGTGATCGTCGGCATCGGCGGCGCGCTCGCGACGGTCGCGTTCCGCGAAGGGATCGAGCTGATCCAGCGCGCGGTTTCCGGCACGAGCGGCAGCTTCACCGAAATGGCGAAGCACCTGCCGTGGCAGGTCCGCTTCTGGCTGCCGGCCGCGGGCGGCTTCCTCGCGGGCTGCGTGCTGCTCGTCGCGCAGCGCGGCGCGCGCAAGGAAAGCAAGAGCGACTACATGGAAGCCGTCGCGCTCGGCGACGGCATCGTGCCGGTGCGGCAGAGCCTGTGGCGCAGCGCGTCGTCGCTGCTCACGATCGGCAGCGGCGGCTCGATCGGCCGCGAAGGCCCGATGGTGCAGCTGGCCGCGCTCGCCGCGTCGCTCGTCGGCCGCTTCGCGCACTTCGATCCGCCGCGGCTGCGCCTCCTCGTCGCATGCGGCGCGGCGGCGGGGATCACGTCCGCGTACAACGCGCCGATCGCGGGCGCGTTCTTCGTCTGCGAGATCGTGCTCGGCTCGATCGCGATGGAGAGCTTCGGGCCCGTCGTCGTCGCGTCGGTCGTCGCGAACATCGTGATGCGCGAGTTCGCCGGCTACAAGCCGCCTTACGAGATGCCGGTGTTTCCGGCCGTCGCCGGCTGGGAAGTGCTGTTCTTCGTCGCGCTGGGTCTGCTTTGCGGCGCGGCCGCGCCGCAGTTCCTGCGCCTTCTCGATCTGTCGAAGACGCAGTTCAAGCGCCTGCCCGCGCCGCTGCCGGTGCGGCTCGCGCTGGGCGGACTCGTCGTCGGCGTGATCTCGGTGTGGGTGCCCGACGTCTGGGGCAACGGCTATAGCGTCGTCAACGCGATCCTGCATTCGCCGTGGACCTGGCAGGCGCTCGTCGCGGTGCTCGTCTTCAAGCTGATCGCGACCGCGGCGACGGCGGGCTCCGGCGCGGTCGGCGGGATCTTCACGCCGACGCTCTTCGTCGGCGCCGTGGTCGGCTCGCTGTTCGGCATCGCGCTGCATGCGCTGATGCCCGCGCACGTGTCCGCGTGGTACGCGTACGCGATGGTCGGCATGGGCGCATTCCTCGCGGGCGCGACGCAGGCGCCGCTGATGGCGATCCTGATGATCTTCGAGATGACGCTGAGCTACCAGGTCGTGCTGCCGCTGATGATGTCCTGCGTCGTCGCGTACTTCGCGGCGCGCGCGATCGGCAAGACGTCGATGTACGAGATCACGCTGCGCCGGCATCGCGACGACGAGGCACGGATGCGCCTGCGCACCACGCAGATGCGCGACCTGATCCAGCCCGCCGCGACCGTCGTGCCGCTCACGGCGAGCGTCGCGGACATGACGCGCGTGTTCCTCGAATATCCGGTCAAGTATCTGTACGTGACCGACGACGCCGGGCGCTTTCGCGGCGCGGTCGCGCTGAAGGACATCACGTCCGATCTGCTCGAGAAGCGCGACACGACGCACAAGCGCGCGGCGAACTACCTGCACACGCCGTTTCCGCTGCTCACGCCGGACATGCCGATCGGCGCCGCGCTCGAGCACTTCATGCAGTTCCAGGGCGAGCGGCTGCCCGTCGTCGAGCGCGCGGACGATCCGACGCTCGCGGGCGTCGTCTACAAGACGTCGCTCCTCGACGCGTATCGGCGCCTCAACGCCGACCGCTGAACGATCCGCCGGCGCCGAGCCGCGCCGTCGGCCGGCGTGCGCCGGAATCGACGATTCGTCGCGACGGCGACGCGGCGGCGCGCGAGTCCTGTCCGTCGCTCCGGGTCGCTGCGGACTGCGTCCCGCCGCGCCTCACGCGGCACGAGCGGACGAAGCCGGCCGCCGAGCGCGCCGCCGCGCACGCCGCCGAGAACCGGGCGTCAATCCGGCGTGCGACCGAGCACGACGCGTGCGAAGAAGCCGGCGAGCACCTCCTGCGCGGTATCGCCCGTCACGTGCCGCGGGTCGGCCGCATGGTACGACTGCACGCCGTCGCACAGACTCATCAGCCCGAGCGCGAGCACGTCGGCGGGCAACAGAAGCGGCGTGCCCACGCGCTCGGCGAACGTCAGGATGTAATGCGCGAAGCGATCGCGCTTTTCCTTCACGAATTCGTTGAAGCGCGTGCGGAACTTCGCGTCGCGCGTCGCCTGCAGCTTCGCCTCGCCCCACAGCAGAAACGCCTGGCTGTTGCGGAAGAACTGGCTGTAGTACTCGAGCGCGTGCGCCTCCATCTGGTCGCGCGTGCCGCCGCTCTCGAAGATCTTCTGCAGATCGGACTCCGCCTCTTCGTGATCGCGCCTGAGCAGCTCGAGCAGCAGCTCGGCCTTGCTGCGGAAGTTCGAATAGAACGCGCCGCGCGTATAGCCCGCCGCCGACGCGATGTCCTCGACGCTCGTCGCCACGTAGCCCTTCTTCGTGAAAGTCTTGTGCGCAGCGTTGAGCAGACGCTCGCGCGTCAAGTCCTTGCTTTGTTCTCGGGTCAGGCGGGTCGGTCTCATGGTCGGGGAGTCTAGCATCTTCTCGCGAATCGAAACACCTTTGCATCCAGATACAACCCTGTATTAAAATTCAGCCAAGTTTTTTTAAGGAAGTCAGCAACGTGCGCGCCGATTGTTTTTCCGCGTGCGATGCCGGGCAAGCGCATCCGGCTTGCCGGTTTTTTCCGTTTTCTCCTGTCCGAGGGGTCACCGTGAATCGTTCCGGTTCTCGCGCCGCGCTGATGATCGGCGTTGCGCTCATCGTTGCCGCCTGCCACCGCAAGGAAGCCGCGCCGCCCGCGCCGCGCCCCGTCGTCGCGGTGCCGGTCCAGGCGGACGGCGTCGCCGCCGCCGTGTCGCTGCCCGGCGAGATCCAGCCGCGTTACGCGACGCCGCTGTCGTTCCGGATCGCCGGCAAGATCGTCGAGCGCAAGGTGCGCCTGGGCGACGCCGTGAAGAAGGGTCAGGTCGTCGCGCTGCTCGACACGTCCGACGTCGCGAAGAACGCGGCGAGCGCGCAGGCGCAGCTCGACGCCGCGACGCATTCGCTCACGTTCGCGCAGCAGCAGGTCGTCCGCGACCGTGCGCAGGCGCGCGAGAACCTGATCGCGCCCGCGCAGCTCGAGCAGACCGAGAACGCGTACGCATCGGCGCGCGCGCAGCGCGACCAGGCCGCCCAGCAGCTCGCGCTCGCGAAGAACCAGCTGCAATACGCGACGCTCGTGGCCGATCACGCGGGCTACATCACCGCCGAGCAGGCCGACACCGGGCAGAACGTGTCCGCCGGCCAGCCCGTCTATCAGCTCGCGTGGTCGGGCGACGTCGACGTCGTCACCGACGCGCCGGAAAGCGAGCTGCCGCTCCTCACCCCCGGCCATGCGGCGCGCGTCACGCTGCCGGCGCTGCCCGGCCGCACGTTCGACGCGCGCGTGCGCGAGATCGCGCCCGCCGCCGATCCGCAAAGCCGCACGTACCGCGTGAAGCTCACGCTCGCGCAGCCCGATCCCGCGGTGCGGCTCGGGATGACCGCGAACGCGTCGTTCTCGTCTAACGCATCCGGCAACGCGCCCGCGCAGACGCGCTTCACGCTGCCGTCGACGGCCCTCTTCCACGCGGGCAACGCGCCCGCGCTGTGGGTCGTGCGCAAGCAGGACGACACGCTCGAGCTGCGCCGCGTCGACGTCGTCCGCTACAACGAGCGCACGGTGACCGTGTCGAACGGGCTGCAGCCGGGCGAGCGCGTCGTGCTGCAAGGCGTGCACACGGTCAGCGCGGGCGAGAAGGTGCGCGCGGTGCCGCCGCTTCATCCGGAGGACGTCGCGTCATGACGGCGGGCCGAGAAGAAGGCGGACGCTTCAACCTGTCCGCATGGGCGCTGCGCCATCAGGCGCTCGTCGTCTACCTGATCGCGCTCGCGACGATCGCGGGCATCCTCGCGTACACGCGCCTCGCGCAGTCGGAAGATCCGCCGTTCACGTTCCGCGTGATGGTGATCCG
The DNA here is from genome assembly GCF_000959365.1 of Burkholderia oklahomensis C6786. Taxonomy (NCBI): domain Bacteria; kingdom Pseudomonadati; phylum Pseudomonadota; class Betaproteobacteria; order Burkholderiales; family Burkholderiaceae; genus Burkholderia; species Burkholderia oklahomensis. The sequence continues at coordinate 3,668,055 of NZ_CP009555.1, read as the reverse complement.
CACGTTCTGGCCCGGCGCGACCGCGCGCCAGGTGCAGGAGCAGGTCACCGACCGGATCGGCCGCAAGCTGCAGGAGACGCCCGCGATCGACTATCTGCGCAGCTACTCGCGCCCCGGCGAATCGCTGATCTTCTTCGCGATGAAGGATTCCGCGCCCGTCAAGGACGTGCAGGAGACCTGGTATCAGGTGCGCAAGAAGGTCGGCGACATCTCGTTGACGCTGCCGCCCGGCGTCCAGGGGCCGTTCTTCAACGACGAATTCGGCGACGTCTACACGAACATCTACACGCTCGAAGGCGACGGCTTCTCGCCCGCGCAGCTGCACGACTACGCGGACCAGCTGCGCGTCGTGCTGCTGCGCGTGCCGGGCGTCGCGAAAGTCGACTACTTCGGCGATCCCGACCAGCGGATCTTCGTCGAGGTCGACAACACGCGCCTCGCGCGGCTCGGGATCTCGCCGCAGCAGATCGCGCAGGCGATCAACGCGCAGAACGACGTGTCGTCGCCGGGCGTGCTGACGGCCGCGCACGACCGCGTGTTCATCCGCCCGAGCGGCCAGTACGAGAGCGTCGACGCGATCGCCGACACGCTGATCCGCATCAACGGCCGCACGTTCCGCCTGGGCGACCTCGCGACGATCAAGCGCGGCTACGACGATCCGCCCGCCACGCAGATGCGCGCGAACGGCCGCGCCGTGCTCGGCATCGGCGTCACGATGCAGCCGGGCAGCGACGTGATCCGGCTCGGCAAGGCGCTCGACGCGAAGTCGAAGGCGCTGCAGGCGCAGTTGCCCGCGGGTCTCAAGCTGAACGAAGTGTCGAGCATGCCGCACGCGGTGTCGCATTCGGTCGACGATTTCCTCGAGGCGGTCGCCGAGGCGGTCGCGATCGTGCTGATCGTGAGCCTCGTGTCGCTTGGCCTGCGCACCGGGATGGTCGTCGTGATCTCGATCCCGGTCGTGCTCGCCGTCACCGCGCTCTTCATGTACCTGTTCGACATCGGGCTGCACAAGGTGTCGCTCGGCACGCTCGTGCTCGCGCTCGGCCTCCTCGTCGACGATGCGATCATCGCGGTCGAGATGATGGCCGTGAAGCTCGAGCAGGGCTTCAGCCGCGCGCGCGCCGCCGCGTTCGCCTATACGAGCACCGCGTTCCCGATGCTCACGGGCACGCTCGTCACCGTGTCCGGCTTCCTGCCGATCGCGCTCGCGAAATCGAGCACCGGCGAATACACGCGGTCGATTTTCGAGGTGTCCGCGATCGCGCTGATCGCGTCGTGGTTCGCGGCCGTCGTGCTGATTCCCCTCCTCGGCTATCACATGCTGCCCGAGCGCAAGCATCCGCCGAAGGACGCCGCCGGCGCGCCGCACGCCCCCGACGCCGCGCACGATCACGCGCACGGCCACGACATCTACGACACGCGCTTCTACACGCGGCTGCGCGTGTGGATCAAGTGGTGCATCGAGCGGCGCTTCATCGTGCTCGCGATCACGATCGCGCTGTTCGTCGTCGCGCTCGCGGGCTTCTCGCTCGTGCCGCAGCAGTTCTTCCCGAGCTCCGATCGCCCCGAGCTGCTCGTCGATCTGCGGCTGCCCGAAGGCGCCTCGTTCGACGCGACGCTCAGGCAGGCGCAGCGCCTCGAGAAGCTGATCGAAAAACGGCCCGAGATCGACCATTCGGTGAACTTCGTCGGCTCCGGCGCGCCGCGCTTCTATCTGCCGCTCGACCAGCAACTGCAGTTGCCGAACTTCGCGCAGTTCGTGATCACCGCGAAGTCGGTCGAGGATCGCGAAAAGCTCTCCGCGTGGCTCGCGCCGATGCTGCGCGACCAGTTCCCGGCCGTGCGCACGCGGATCTCGCGGCTCGAGAACGGCCCGCCCGTCGGCTATCCGGTGCAGTTCCGCGTGAGCGGCGACAGCATCGCGACCGTGCGCTCGATCGCCGAAAAGGTCGCGGCGACGATGCGCGCCGACTCGCGCGCGGTCAACGTCCAGTTCGACTGGGACGAGCCCGCCGAGCGCTCGGTGCGCTTCGAGCTCGACCAGCACAAGGCGCGCGAGCTGAACGTCACGTCGCAGGACGTCGCGGGCTTCCTCGCGATGACGCTGTCCGGCACGACGGTCACGCAGTACCGCGAGCGCGACAAGCTGATCGCGGTCGATCTGCGCGCACCGCGCGCGCAGCGCGTCGATCCGGCGAATCTCGCGAACCTCGCGATGCCGACGCCGAACGGTCCGGTGCCGCTCGGCTCGCTCGGGCGCTTCCACAACACGCTCGAATACGGCGTCGTCTGGGAGCGCGACCGCCAGCCGACGATCACCGTGCAGTCCGACGTGGCGGCGGGCGCACAAGGGATCGACGTCACGCACGCGCTCGACACGAAGCTGAACGAATTGCGCGGGCAACTGCCCGTCGGCTACCGGATCGAGATCGGCGGCTCCGTCGAGGAGAGCGCGAAGGGCCAGACGTCGATCAACGCGCAGATGCCGCTGATGGTGATCGCCGTGCTGACGCTGCTGATGATCCAGCTGCAGAGCTTCTCTCGCGTGCTGATGGTCGTGCTGACCGCGCCGCTCGGGATGATCGGCGTCGTCGGCACGCTGCTCTTGTTCGGCAAGCCGTTCGGCTTCGTCGCGATGCTCGGCGTGATCGCGATGTTCGGGATCATCATGCGCAACTCGGTGATTCTCGTCGACCAGATCGAGCAGGACATCGCCGCCGGCCACGGCCGCTTCGACGCGATCGTCGGCGCGACGGTGCGGCGGTTCCGGCCGATCACGCTGACGGCCGCGGCCGCCGTGCTCGCGCTGATTCCGCTCCTGCGCTCGAACTTCTTCGGCCCGATGGCGACCGCGTTGATGGGCGGCATCACGAGCGCGACCGTGCTGACGCTCTTCTTCCTGCCGGCGCTCTATGCCGCGTGGTTCCGCGTGAAGCCGGACGAGCGCGACCCGGAGCCGCCCGCCACGCCCACGGGAGCCTGACCATGCGCGTTTCGATCCAACCGTTCACGGCCCGCGCCGCGCGGCGCGCGACGGCCGCGGCCGCCGTCGCCGCACTGGCCGGCCCGCTCGCCGGCTGCTCGCTGTTCGCGCCGAGCGACGCGCCGCCGGCGATGCCGTCGCCCGCGCATTACGGCGCGACGCCGCTGCCCGAGCGCACCGCCGCGGCGCAGGGCGTCGCGCAGCGCTTCGACGTCGGCGCGCAGCCGGTGCCCGACTGGTGGAAGCAGTACCGGTCGCCCGCGCTCGATTCACTCGTCGACGAAGGCCTGCGCAACAGCCCGACGCTCGCCGCCGCCGAGAAAAGCCTGACCGCCGCGCGCGAGCAGTTGCGCGCGCAGATCGGCAGCTCGCTGCTGCCGTCGATCGACGCGGGCGGCCAGGCGACGCGCGAGCGGGCGCTCGGCGTGCCGACCTTCGGTCCGCAGACCGTGCTCTACGACGTGTTCGCGGGCCAGTTGCAGGCGAGCTACACGCTCGACCTGTTCGGCGCCGCGCGTTTCGCGAACCGCGCGCTGTCCAGGCGCGTCGACGTGAGCGCGTATCAGCTCGAATCCGCGCGGCGTGCGCTCGCCGCGAACATCGTGACGGCTGCCGTCACGTCGGCCGCGCTCGCCGAGCAGGTCTCGACGACCGAGCGGCTCGTCGCGCTTGCACGCGAGCAGGCGAACGACACGGCCGCGCGCTACCGGCTCGGCGCGGCGTCGCACGCGGACATGCTGAACGCGCAGCAAAGCGCGGCGGCGCTCGAAGCGAGCCTGCCCGCGCTGCGCCAGCAATGGCAGACGACGCGCCACGCGCTCGCCGTGCTGCTCGGCCGCACGCCGGATCAGGCGAGCGCCGATCTCGCGCTCGCCGACCTGCATCTGCCCGAGGACGTGCCCGTCGTCGTGCCGTCGACACTGCTGCAGGCGCGGCCCGACATCCGCGCCGCCGAAGCCGGGTTGCAGGCGGCCGCGGCCGAGGTCGGCGTCGCGACCGCGCAGTTGTTCCCGCAGTTGTCGCTGTCGGCGTCGATGGGCCATGCGGGCTTCAACTGGCCCGCGATGCTGTCGGGCGCGGGCGCGATCTGGAGCGTCGGCGCATCGCTCACGCAGCCGCTCTTCCACGGCGGCGCGCTGCTCGCGCAGCGCCGCGCGGCGCGCGCGACCTATGACGCGGCCGTCGACCAGTACAAGCAGACCGTGCTCGCCGCATTCCAGGACGTCGCCGACAGGCTCGCCGCGCTCGACAACGACGCGAGCGCGCTCGACGCGTCGAACCGCTCGGCCGCCGCCGCGCGCGGCGCGTTCGACGACACCGCGGCGCGCGTGCGGCTCGGCGCGCTGCCGCCGTCGGCCGCGCGCGCGAGCGAACAGCAGTACCGCAACGCGCGGCTCGACGAGATTCGCGCGACGGGCACGCGGCTTGTCGATACCGCGCGGCTCTATCAGGCGATGGGCACGCCGACGGACGGCGGAAAGGATGCGAAGCGCGCGAGCGGCGCGGACGGTGCGCAGGATGCCGGCGACGCGAAGCGCATGCACGACGCTGGCGGCACGGGCATGTCCGGTACTGCCGGCACAGTCGATGCTGTTGCGGATGCCGCTCGCGCCGCGGGCACCGGTGTCGGAATTCCTGCTGCAACGAACGTTGCGACCGATGCGAACGCACCGCGTGCGATTGCCGCAACTGGCCCGACGAACGCGAAGAGCGCGGCAAGTTCGACGAATGCGCGCGACACCGCGGGCACGCAGGGCTCAGCGAACTTGCCGAACTAGGCTGGCGCGTTGAATACGTCGAGCGTTTTCGGAGACGAAGATGCGGATCTACGAGCGCTATCTGTCGCCGGACGAAGCGCGCTTCATGCGTGCGAACTACGGCGAGCGGGCGATGGAATGGCCGCAGTTGATGGCGGACCCGCGACACGGTGGCGAAGCGCGCTCGCACGTCGGCTCATGCGGCGCATCCGCGATGTGCGCCGCTTCGGCACGGCCGGTCCTCAACGGTTCTCGATGAGACGCACATGAGTCAAGAAAAGGCAAGACACCCGCTCCTCATCTGGCTGCTGATCGTAGGCACTGGCTTCGTCGTGATGGCGCGCGCGATGAGCCTGCCGTTTCTCGCCATCTATCTGCACCAACGGATGGGACTCGACGCGGCGTCGATCGGCTTGCTGCTCGGCACGGGCGCGCTCGTCGGCACGTTCGGCGGCCATCTGTCCGACGTGCTCGGCCGGCGCAAGGTGCTGATCGGCTGTCTGCTCGTATCGAGCCTGTCGTTCGCCGCGCTTCATTTCGCGGCAGACGCGTGGCAAGTCTTCGCCGTCAACCTCTTCATCAATCTCGCGAGCTCGTTCTACGAACCGGTCTCGAAGGCGACCATCAGCGACAATCTTCCGCCCGAGCAGCGACTTCGCGCGTTTGCACGACGCTACCTGGCGATCAACGTCGGCTTCGCGATCGGGCCGTTGCTCGGCGCGTCGCTCGGCCTGCTCGACAAATCGCCCGTGTTCCTCATCACGGGGGCGGTATACCTGCTGTTCTCGATCGCGATCTACGCGATCACGGCCCGGCTCGTGTTCGGCAGCCCACCGCATGGAGCGGCGGCGTCCGACCTTCCGCTCGCCGCGAAGCTGCGCATCATCGGCACCGACCGGCGCCTCATTCTCTTCACCGCGGGCAGCATGCTCGCGATCGGCGCGGCCGGCTTCGCGAATTCGCCGAACATGACCGCTCTCGTCGTGTCGATGGTCGTCTTCACGTGGGGCGAAGTGCTGCGATCCCGTCGGAATACGCCGTCCTCGACAGCATCACGCCCGAGCCGATGCGCGGCATCTATTACGGCGCGCATTCGCTCAGCAACGTCGGCAACCTGCTCGGCCCATGGCTCGGCGGCCTCGCACTGCTGCACCACGGCGGCTCCGCGATGTTCTACGCGCTGGGCATCGTCGCGCTGCTGAGCCTGTCCGCGTTCGTCGTCGGTTCGCAGATCAAGCCTGCTCCTGACGGATGGCTCGAAGTCCAAAACCGCTGACGGGCTTCGCCTGCCGGCGCATCGCGACCGCAAGCGAATACCCGCGCCCTCGTCCGCTCATATCCGATGTCGAAGTACGCGGCCTGTTCGGGCTGACGAAGGCGCGCGACTGGCCGGGTTTCCGGCGTGCGTTGGCCGACATTCAGAGCCTGTCGCTGAATTTCATGTTCGCGTCGCGCAGCGTCGACACCGGCGTCAAGACGGTCGGACGCGTGCCGCGCCGCCGCACCGGATTGAAGCACACGCTCGCGCCGAACGATTGGGACAGCTTCCTCGAATTCGATGCGCTTCCCGAGTTGCTCAATCCGCCGAGCGGCGTCATCGTCAACTGCAACAATCCGATCGCCGACGCGCGCGACGACGTTCCGCCCGCACTGCTCTGGAACCCGAGCTTCCGAGCATGGCGTGTGGACACGCTGCTGAAGGCGAAGTCGACGTGGACCGTCGGCGACATGGAAGCCGTCCTCGGCGACACGACCCATTTCCACGCCCGGCAGCGACTACCGATGCTGCTGCCGCTCCTCGACGCGCATGCGGGCGAGCACGTTGCGCTGCTTCGTCAGTGGGATTGTCGCGACGAACGTGCGTCGCCCGCCGCGCTCGTCTGACATCGCTCCTTCAAGGCGCTGGCGACGGCGATCTACGGGCCCGAATTTCAGCCGTATCGCGCCTATTTCGAGAACGGCGCGATGGCGACGACGCATCTCGTGTCGCGTGCGCCGCGCGGCGAACCGTCCCCGTGGATCCCGGCTCCCGCAGCCTTTGCATCGACCGTCGCCGCCGCGTTCGGCGACGCGCTCGAATCGCTGCGCGCGGCCGGCGATCGGCCGACATGGGGCCGGCATCATCGGCTCGGCTTCACACACCTTCTGTCGGCCGCGCCCGGCCGAATGCGCCGAGCCGCCGCGCTCTCGCCCCGGGCCCCGGGCCCCGAGATCGACACACGTCGCTGCCGTGCGGAACAGCACACCCGCCTCGGAGGACACGCGGCGCAAGCGCTGCGGAGGCAATTCCATCCCCGTTTTTGCAATGCCCCCTAGTCTCCACGCCACGGCGACCGAACGCGTCGTCATCCCGCAAATTTGATCTACTTCAAGAAAATATGGTTGTGCTTCGTTACGATCGACTTGAGGATCTTCAACGTTCGCCACCGAGTCCGAAGATCCCACGCAAGCATCTTCGATCTCGCGACCGGCACGGTACGGTCGAGTTTCCCGACGCGAAGGACATGCGTGCGCCATCTTGCGATCCCGCTCGCCGCAATCCAAGCGCGCATCGCCTCGCGTCAAGCGGAGAAACGGAGAAGACCATGAAGATCAACAAGCTCGCGGCCGGGCTGTCGGTGTCGCCGCAGATCGTCGCGGCGGATCTGCCCGCGATCCGCGACGCGGGCTTCCGGACGATCGTCTGCAATCAGGCGGACGGCGAAAGCGCGGACCAGCCGACCTTCGCAGAAATCGCCGCGGCAGCGGCGCGCGTCGGCATCGCGGTCCATTACCTGCCCGTCGAAGCCGGCAACGTCGACGACGAGCAAGGCGCGGAGTTCCGCGCGCTCGTCGCGACGCTCGACGCGCCCGTGCTCGCATACTGCCGCACCGGCATCCGCTCGGCGACGCTGTGGGCGCTGTCGCAGGCGGGCGCCCGCCCGCTGCGGGACATCGTCGCGGCGGGCGAAGCGGCCGGCTACGATCTGTCGGGCGTCGCGCGCCGCATCGCGCAACGCGGCCGGCCGGCGTCCGACACGGCGGTCGCGAGCCACGACGTCGTGATCGTCGGCGCCGGCGCGGCGGGCCTCGCGGTCGCGTCGAGCCTGCTCGCACGCGATCCGACGCTCGACGTCGCGGTGATCGATCCGGCCGACGCCCATTACTACCAGCCCGGCTGGACGATGGTCGGCGCGGGCGTGTTCCAGCCGCAGGCCACCGCCCGCCGGATGGCCGCCGTGCTGCCGCGCGGCGTGCACTGGATCAAGGCCGGCGTCGCCGCGTTCGAGCCGTTGAACAACGCCGTGCTGCTCGAAGCGTGCCGCGTCGTGCGCTACAGGCAGCTCGTCGTCTGCCCGGGCCTCAAGCTCGACTGGCACGCGATAGAAGGCCTGCCCGAGACGCTCGGCAAGAACGGCGTCACGTCGAACTATCGCTACGATCTCGCGCCTTACACGTGGCAGCTCGTGAGCGAATTCGGCGGCCGCCGCGCGCTCTTCACGCAGCCGCCGCTGCCGATCAAGTGCACGGGCGCCCCGCAAAAGGCGATGTATCTGTCGGCCGACCATTGGCAGCGCACGAGGCGGCTCGATAAAGTCGATGTCGCGTTCTACTCGGCCTCGCCGACGCTCTTCGGCGTGCCGGCCTACGTGCCCGCGCTGATGGAATACGTGAAGCGCTACGACATCGCGCTGAACTTCAGCCACAACCTGATCGCGATCGACGGCCCGGGCAGGCGTGCAGCGTTCCTGCACACGCGCGGCGACGGCTCGACCGAGATCGTCACGCGCGCGTTCGACATGATCCACGTCGTGCCGCCGCAGAAGGCGCCCGACTTCGTCCGCGCAAGTCCGCTCGCCGACGTCGCCGGCTGGGTCGACGTCGATCCCGCGACGCTGCGCCATCGTGCGTATCCGAACATCTACGCGCTCGGCGACGCCGCGAACACCCCGAATGCGAAGACCGCGGCCGCCGCGCGCAAGCAGGCGCCCGTCGTCGCGCACAACGTGCTCGCCGCGCTCGGCCGCGCGCATGGCGAGGCGGCGTACGACGGCTATGGTTCGTGCCCGCTGACCGTCGAGCGCGGCAAGATCGTGCTGGCCGAGTTCCGGTACGGCGGCAGGCTCGCGCCGACGTTTCCCGCCTGGCTCATCGACGGCACGCGGCCGTCTCGGCTCGCGTGGCTGCTCAAGGAGCGGCTGCTGCCGCCGCTCTACTGGCAGGCGATGCTCAAGGGCCGCGAATGGCTCGCGCAACCGGAGATCGTCGGTTGAGCGACGCGGCGCGAGACGCTTTACCGGGTCGAGCGGCCGCGCGTGGAATGCGGGCGCGCGACACTGGCAGGTCGCGCGTCGGCGCAGGCGCGCCGAGGCTGATCGCGCCGGTTTGTTCTCCCGTTCGTTCTCCGGTTCGCTCTCCCGTTCGTTTCCGGTTCATCCCCCGATTCATCGCGTCGAGCCGAAGCGGCGCTCACCGCCCGGCAATCGACCGCGTCACCACTTGCAGCCGTCATCCCTGACGGCGTCGATCGCGAGCGCCGGAATCGCGAGCAGGCCCATGCCCGAATACGCGTTCCGGCAATCGGCACGGCTCGCTTTCGACATCTCGCGCGCCAGGGTCGACGCCGCCGTCTCTTTTCGTGGAAGAGCGAGGCCGGACGATGTGCCCGCCGCTCCAACCGCCGCGGCCGCCGATCCTCGCCCGATCGACCGGAATGATCCGACCGAGTCCAGATCCGCCCGCCAGTTGGCGCCGGCAGCCGTTGCGCCCGGCGTCTGCGGCGGCAGCCATTGCGCGTCGTTCGCCTCGGCGTGCGCTTGCACCGGATCGGGCAGCGTGTCGCCGCCACCGCGACGCGGCGGCGAACGAACGCCGGCGCGCGCGGCCGCCCGCATGCCCCGCATCGATGCGGCGTGCGCCGGCGCGCGCCGCGCCGAAAGCGACGGCGACGGCGACGGTAACAGTAACGGCGGCGGTAACGGCCGCGACCTCGGGATCAGCCTGACGATCAACGCTCGCCTTTCCGGCTTCGGCACATAGGACGTCGATGCGCCGGGCGTCGATACATCCGCCGCCGACGGCGGCCGGCGTTCGAGCGCGAGCCAGGCCAGCACGTGAATCGACGTCGCGATCGCCAGCGCGAGCACGCCGCCCCCCAATTGCCGACACTGCCGCCGATGCCGCCCGGCGCCGCCCTCCGTCGCCTCGCCCGCGCGCATCACGCGGGGCCCGGCCACCGGCCTGCCGCCTCAACCCGCATCGACGCCGGGCTCGTCGCTGAATTCCAGCAGATCGCCGGGCTGGCAATCGAGATGGCGGCAGATCGCCTCGAGCGTCGCGAAGCGGATGCCCTTGACCTTCCCTTGCTTGAGGAGCGACAGATTCTGCTCGGTGATGCCGACGGCCGCGGCGAGATCCTTCGAGCGAACCTTGCGGATCGCGAGCATCACGTCGAGCTTGACGATGATCGGCATGGCGCGCGCGTCAGACGAATTGCCGGTGCTCGGCGTCGAGCTCGCTTGCCTGCCGCAGGATGTGCGCGACGACTGCGATGCAGGCGGCCGTAAACAGCGCGACGACGTATGGCAAGCCGAAGCTCAGCGTGACGACGCGGTGCCCGACGGGCTCGCGCATCGTCGCCCACACGCTCAGCAGCGGTTCGCACAGTACGCTCAGCACGACCCAGATGCCGACCGCACGTCCCATCTTGCCGAGATGGCGGGCGGCTTCGGCCGAGAAGTAATCGCGGCGGGCGTAGGTCCGGAACAGTTGCCGCAGGTGGCGCAAGCCGCTCGCGAGCGCGAAGAGCGGCACGCTCGACAGCACGATGCCGCCCGCCTTCTGCCACCACGGAAACGCGGCGACGTCGACGCCGAGCCCGGAGATCAGCGAATCGGTGAGACCGAACCCGAGGCCCGCGCCGGACTTGACCGCGTTCAACGACGGGTAGGCCCAGCACGCGGCGTTGAGCAGCATCATCGCGACGATGAACCAGAGCGTGACGGCAGCCATCCGTTGACTGAGACGGGCGACGCGATCGGAGTGCATGTGAATTCCTCGACGAATGAGATCATGGCCCGGATTGTAGGTCGATTTTTATCGTAAAACAATAATTAATGATTGTATAAGTTTTATTATTCGTCGCGAAGCGTGCATTGGGCGACACGCATCCGGACCCCGCCGGAAAGCACCATGCGCAACCGGCACGCGCCCGACGCGAGCCGCCATGCCGGCTCGCCGCCTGACCGATTCACGCGTCCCGCGTCGCGATCCCGAGCGCGCGCAGCCGCCGGTACAGCGTGCGCTCGCTCATCCCGATGTGCGCGGCAAGCGAGCGTCGCGTGCCCTCGAACGCGCGCGCGATGCGCGCGAGCTCATCGTCGGACAGCTTCGCCGACAGATCGGGCCGCCCCGGCGCGTCGCCCGCGCGCGCGACGTCGTCGGGCAGATGCTCGACGCGAATCACGCCGTCGTCCGCGAGCAGGCACGCGCGATCAAGCACGTTGCGCAGCTCGCGGATGTTGCCCGGCCACGCGTACGCTTCGAGCCGCGCGAGCGCCTCCGGCGCGACCGCGAAGCGCTGCCCGGAGACAGGCCCTTGCGTCGCGATCCGGCGCAGGATCGAATCGACGAGCAGCGGCATGTCGCCCGGCCGCTCGCGCACGGCCGGCAGGTGAATCGGATATGCGCTGATCCGGTAGTACAGATCCTGCCGGAACCGGCCGTCGCCGATCATCGCCTTGAGCGGCTTGTGGGTCGCCGCGACGAGCCGGAAATCCGCGCGCAGCACCTCGATGCCGCCCACCCGGCGGAACGTCCCCGATTCGATGAGCCGCAGCAGCTTCACCTGCATCGGCAGCGGCACGTCGCCGATCTCGTCGAGGAACAGCGTGCCGCCCTGCGCGGTTTCGACGAGGCCCGGCTTGCGCGCGGTCGCGCCGGTGAACGCGCCCTTCTCGTAGCCGAACAGCTCGCTTTCGAACAGCGTCTCGGCGATACCCGAGCAATCGACGACGACGAACGGCCCCATCGCGCGCGCGCTCGCCTCGTGCAGCGCGCGCGCGAACAGCTCCTTGCCGGTGCCCGATTCGCCGAGCAGCAGCACGGGCAGCATCGACGGCGCGACGCGCTGCAGCGCGGACAGCGCCGCGTTGAACGCTTCCGAGCCGCCGACGAGCCCTTCGCCGCTCGGCTTCGCCGACGCGCTGCGCACGGTCGTCAGACGCTCGACGTACGCGATCACCTCGCCTTGCGCATCGAAGATCGGCCGCAGCTCGACGTCCACGTGCTCGGGCCCGCGCGGCGTGTGATGGATGTGCAGCACGCGGTTGAGGCTGCGCGATTCGGCCGCCTGCTTCATCGGGCAATGCTCGCCCGCCTGGTCGCACGGCGCGTCGTAGTGATGCGAGACCTGATAGCAGCGCCGCCCGACGTGCGCTTCGCCGGCGATGCCGAACTGCCGCTGGTACGCGGTGTTCGCGGCGAGGATCCGGTAGGACGGATCGAGCACGATCATCGGCTGCGGGTCCTGGTCGAGGTACGAGACGAGCACGCCCACGTCGGGCGGCGAGACGGGGACGATCGGGATGACGTCGCGCTGATCCATGGCTAGGGCTCCGGCTGCGCGGCCCGCGGCCGCATCGACTGCCAATTCTGCCATCGAACTGCCAATCGTGGCAGCGAACGTGCGCGAAAACCGCCTCGGCTGCATCGCGCGTTGCGCGGCGTCAACGCAAAAACACGATATGAATCAAGTCCCTGTCCCCGGCGATCGGCAATGCTGTCTGCTTGGCACGGTTCTTGTTCAATCGATCGCCATATCGATGAATCGGATCCAGGAGGAACTTCGTGACAACAGCGTCCACGATGACCGTCGAAGGCTTTTTCGACCCGGCGACGTGCACCGTCAGCTACCTGCTGCTCGACGGCGGCAGCGGCGAATGCGCGCTGATCGACAGCGTGCTCGACTACGACCCGAAATCCGGCCGCACGCGCACCGCGAGCGCGGACCAGTTGATCGCGCGCGTGAACGCCGTCGGCGCGCGCGTGCGCTGGCTGCTCGAGACGCACGTGCACGCCGACCATCTGTCGGCCGCGCCCTACCTGAAATCGCGCGTCGGCGGCGAGATCGCGATCGGCCGCCACGTGACGCGCGTGCAGGACGTGTTCGGCGCGCTGTTCAACGCGGGGCCCGCGTTCGCGCGCGACGGCAGCCAGTTCGATCGGCTCCTCGACGACGGCGACACGCTCGCGCTCGGTTCGCTCGCGATCCGCGCGCTGCATACGCCGGGCCACACGCCCGCGTGCATGACCTACGTCGTCACCGACGGGCACGCGGCGCACGAGGCGGCCGCGTTCGTCGGCGACACGCTGTTCATGCCCGACTACGGCACCGCGCGCTGCGACTTCCCCGGCGGCGACGCGCGCACGCTCTACCGGTCGATTCGCAAGGTGCTGAGCCTGCCGCCCGGCACGCGCCTCTACATGTGCCACGACTACCAGCCGAACGGCCGCGCGATGCAGTACGCGAGCACCGTCGCCGACGAACTGCGCGAGAACGTCCACATCCGGGACGGCGTCACCGAAGACGATTTCGTCGCGATGCGCACCACGCGCGACGCGACGCTCGACATGCCGGTGCTGATGTTGCCTTCGGTGCAGGTCAACATGCGCGCGGGACGCCTGCCGGAGCCCGAGGACAACGGCATGCGCTACCTGAAGATCCCGCTCGACGCGCTCTGATCCTGCCCGCCTTCCCCAACGACGACACACTCGCGACACGCACACGCACACCATGGATATCCGCACGTTGACCGATACGCTGTCGGTCTCCCCCCAAATCGTCGCCGCCGATCTGCCGGCGCTTGCGCAAGCGGGCTTTCGCTCGATCGTCTGCAACCGGCCGGACGGCGAAGGCCCGGACCAGCCGACCGTCGCCGAAATCGAGGCCGCCGCGGAGCCGTTCGGCATCGCGGTCCGCTACCTGCCCGTCGACTCCGGCAAGGTCACCGACACGCAAGGCGAACAGTTCGGCGCGCTGCTCGGCACGCTTCCGGCGCCCGTGCTCGCGTACTGCCGCACCGGGATGCGCTCGGCGACGCTGTGGGGGCTGTCGCAGGCGAGCCTGCGGCCGCTGGACGACATCGTCGCCGCGGGCCGCGCGGCCGGCTACGATCTCGCCGCGCTCGGGCGTCGGATCATGCAGCGCAGCCGGAGCGCGTCGACGCAGACCGTCGAGGCGAGCCACGACATCGTGATCGTCGGCGCCGGCGCGGCGGGCCTCGCGGTCGCGTCGAGCCTGCTCGCGCGCGACCGCTCGCTCGACATCGCCGTGATCGATCCGGCCGATATCCATTACTACCAGCCCGGCTGGACGATGGTCGGCGCGGGCGTGTTCCAGCCGCAGACGACCGCCCGCCGGATGGCCGCCGTGCTGCCGCGCGGCGTGCACTGGATCAAGGCCGCCGTCGCCGCGTTCGAGCCCGATGCGCATACGGTCGTGCTCGACGGCTGCCGGCTCGTCCGCTACAGGCAGCTCGTCGTCTGTCCGGGCCTCAAGCTCGACTGGCACGCGATCGACGGCCTGCCCGAGACGCTCGGCAAGAACGGCGTCACGTCGAACTATCGCTACGATCTCGCGCCTTACACGTGGCAGCTCGTGAGCGAATTCGGCGGCCGCCGCGCGCTCTTCACGCAGCCGCCGATGCCGATCAAGTGCGCGGGCGCGCCGCAAAAGGCGATGTACCTGTCGGCCGACCACTGGCGGCGCACGAACCGCCTCGACAACGTCGACATCGAGTTCTTCAACGCGGGCGCGGCGCTCTTCGGCGTCGCCGACTACGTGCCCGCGCTGATGGAGTACGTGAAGCGCTACGACATCGCGCTGAACTTCGGCCACAACCTGACGGCGATCGACGGCCCGGGCAAGCGCGCGACGTTTGCGCGCACGCTGCCGGAAGGCGGCGTCGAGACGATCACGCGCGAATTCGACATGATTCACGTCGTGCCGCCGCAGAAGGCGCCCGACTTCGTCCGCGCGAGCCCGCTCGCCGACGCGGCGGGCTGGATCGACGTCGATCCGGCGACGCTCAGGCACAAGCGCCACCCGGACGTGTTCGCGCTCGGCGACGTGACGAACACGACGAACGCGAAGACCGCGGCCGCTGCGCGCAAGCAGGCGCCCGTCGTCGCGCACAACGTGCTCGCCGCGTTCGGCCGCGCGCACGGCGAGGCGGCGTACGACGGCTACGGCTCGTGCCCGCTGACGGTCGAGCGCGGCAAGATCGTGCTCGCCGAGTTCCGGTACGGCGGCAGGCTCGCGCCGACCTTCCCCGCGTGGCTCATCGACGGCAAGCGCCCGTCGCGGCTCGCGTGGCTGCTCAAGGAGCGGCTGCTGCCGCCGCTCTACTGGCAGGCGATGCTCAAGGGCCGCGAATGGCTCGCGAAACCCGAGATCGTCGGCTGATCGCCGCCCTTCGCTGACAACGACCGGAACAACGAAGCATGCTGATTTCTCTGGTGCTCGGCGGCATCGTCGGAGCGGTGCTGGGCTTGACGGGCGCGGGCGGCGGCATTCTCGCCGTGCCCGCGCTCGTCGTCGGGATGGGCTGGCCGATGCAGCAGGCGACGCCCGTGGCGCTCGTCGCGGTCGCGGGCAGCGCGGCGCTCGGCGCGCTCGAGGGCTTCCGGCGCGGACTCGTCCGCTATCGCGCGGCGCTCTTGATGGCCGCGGCCGGCGTGCCGCTGACGACGCTCGGCGTGCGGCTCGCGCACGTGCTGCCGCAGCGCGTGCTGCTCGCCCTCTTCGCGCTCGTGATGCTGATCGTCGCGGCGCGCCTGCTGCGCCAGGCGCTCGCGCATGCGGCGGGCGAGCCGCACCGCTCGCCGCTTTGCGTCGGCCGCATCGATCCCGACACCGGACGCCTCGTCTGGTCGTGGCCGGCCGGCATCGCGCTCGCGTCGACGGGCGCGCTGACGGGGCTGATGACGGGTCTCCTCGGCGTAGGCGGCGGCTTCGTGATCGTGCCGATGCTGCGCAAGTTCACGAACGTGACAATGCACGGGATCGTCGCGACGTCGCTGATGGTGATCGCGCTCGTCGGCACGGGCGGCGTGATCGCGACGATGATAAGCGGCACGCCCGCGCCGCTCGACGTCACGCTGTGGTTCACCGTGACGACCGCGCTCGGGATGGCGGCCGGGCGCTGGGTGTCGCGCTTCCTGTCCGCGCGGCACGTGCAGACGGGCTTCGCCGTCGCGCTCGTGTGCGTCGCGGCCGGTCTGCTCGGGAAGGCGGCGCTCGGCCGCTGACGCGCCCGCTGCGCGGGGCGCTCGCGTGTCGGAGCGCGGCGACGGCGGTCCGCGCGGCGATGCCGACAAAAAAGCCCGTGCGGCATCCGCCGCACGCGCTTCTTCTTCGAATTTTCTTCGACTTCGTTCAGGCGAGCGAACGACCGGCGTCCGGCATCTCGGCCACCGGGCTAGCCGCCGAGATCGCCCGCCTTCGCGTCAGGCGGCCTCCGCCATCCGCCGCCGCTCCTGACGCAGCATCACGTAGTTCGCGGCCACGACGCCGATCGTCACCGCGACGATGAAGAGCGTCGCGAGCGCGTTCATCTCGGGATTGAGGCCGAGACGCACGCGCGAGAACACGACGAGCGGCAGCGTCGTCGAGCCGGGCCCGGACAGGAACGCGGACAGCACCAGGTCGTCGATCGACAGCGTAAACGACAGCAGCCAGCCCGACACGAGCGCCTGCGAGATCAGCGGCAGCGTGATCGAGAAGAACACCTTGAGCGGCGTCGCGCCGAGGTCGAGCGCGGCCTCCTCGAGCGACGGGTTCAGCTCCCGCACGCGCGACTGCACGATGATCGCGACGTATGAGATGCACAGCATCACGTGGCCGAGCCAGATCGTGAACATCCCGCGGCCGGCGGGCCATCCGAACCACTTGCCGAGCTCGATGAACAGCAGCAGCAGCGAGATGCCCTGGATCACCTCGGGAATCACGAGCGGCGCGTTGATCATCCCGCTGTAGAGCGCGAAGCCGCGAAAGCGGCCCATCCGCGCGAGCACGAAGCCCGCCCACGTGCCGATGAACACCGATGCGAATGCGGTCATCACCGCGATCTTCAGCGACAGCCACGCGGCCGAGATCAGCTCGTCGTCCTCGATGAGCGCCGCATACCAGCGCGTCGAGAAACCGGACCAGACAGTGACGAGCTTCGACTCGTTGAACGAGTAGACGACGAGGCTCGCGATCGGGATGTACAGGAATCCGAAGCCGATCGCCAGCATCAACACCTGCAGAAAGCGATTCGGCTTCATCGGCGACGGCCCTCCTGCTCCTTCGCCTGGAAGTGCTGGAACATCGCCATCGGCACGAGGAGCAGCAGCACCATCGCGCAGGTCACGGCCGAGGCCATCGGCCAGTCCGCGTTGTTGAAGAACTCGTTCCACATGACGCGGCCAATCATCAGCGTGTTCGCGCCGCCGAGCAGCTCGGGAATCACGTACTCGCCGACGGCCGGAATGAACACGAGCAGGCAGCCCGCGATGATCCCGTTCCTCGACAGCGGCAGCGTGATCTGCACGAACGCCTTCCACGGCTTCGCGCCGAGATCGTACGCGGCTTCGAGCAGGCGCAGGTCCATCTTGACGAGGTGCGCGTAGAGCGGCATCACGAGGAACGGCAGGTACGAATAGACCATCCCGATGTAGACGCCGATATTTGTCCGGTACAGCTCGATCGGCGTGCTGATGAGGCCCGTCCACATCAGGAAGTTGTTGAGCAGCCCGTTGTTCTTCAGGATTCCGATCCATGCGTACACGCGGATCAGGAACGACGTCCAGAACGGGAGCATCACCGCCATCATCAGCATGTTGCGCGTGCCCGGGTTCGAGCGCGCGATGTAGTACGCCATCGGATAGCCGAGCAGCAGGCACAAGAGCGTCGTCACCGCCGCGACGACGACCGAGTTCACGTAGGTCGCGAAGTACAGGCTGTCGCTGAAGAGAAACGCGTAGTGCTGCAGGTTCAGCGTGACGTGCAGCACACCGTCCGCGAGCGACGTGAGCTCCGTGTACGGCGGAATGCCGAGCTGAAGCTCCGCGAAGCTGATCTTGACGACGAGGATGAACGGCACGAGGAAGAACAGCACGAGCCAGAAGAACGGGCCCGCGATCACGGCCGTGCGCCCGGTGAGGCCGAACCGCTTCACCGGCCACGCGAGCAGGGACGAAAGCGCGTTCATGAGGTCAGCACCACGCCCGCCGCGGCGCTCCAGCGCACGTAGATCTCGTCGCCCCAGCCGGGCGAGTCGAGATCGGCGATCGCGAGGCTCGACACGTTCGCGATCACGATCTTCCCGGAATCGAGCTTCACGTGATACAGCGAGTAGCCGCCCATGTACGCGACGTTCGTGACGACGCCGTGCCCCCAGTTGTACGCGCCGTCGGCGGGCTTGCGCGTGAGCGCGATCCGCTCCGGGCGCACCGACACCGTGACCGGCATTCCGAGCGGGCCCGTGATCCCGTGGTTCACGTACAGCCGGCAAGGCAGGTCAGGCGACTCGATGAACACGTGATCGGGCTCGTCCTCGACGGTCGTGCCTTCGAACAGGTTCGTCGAGCCGATGAACTCGGCCGAGAAGCGGCAGTTCGGATATTCGTAGACTTCGTGCGGCGTGCCGATCTGCACGATCTGGCCTTCGCTCATCACGGCGAGCCGGCTCGCCATCGTCATCGCCTCTTCCTGGTCGTGCGTGACCATGATGCAGGTGACGCCGACCTTGTCGAGGATGTTGACGAGCTCGATCTGCGTGCGCTGGCGGATCTGCTTGTCGAGCGCGGACATCGGCTCGTCGAGCAGCAACAGCTTCGGCCGCTTGACGAGCGAGCGCGCGAGCGCGACCCGCTGCTGCTGGCCGCCCGAGAGCTGATGCGGCTTGCGGCTCGCATAGCGCGCCATCTGCACGAGCTCGAGCGCATCGCGCACGCGCTCCTTCAGCTCGGCCTTCGGCACGCCTTCCTGCTTGAGGCCGAACGCGACGTTCGCTTCGACCGTCATGTGCGGAAACAGCGCATACGACTGGAACATCATGTTCACGGGCCGCTTGTACGGCGGCATCTGCGCGAGGTCCTCGCCGTCGATCAGGATCTTGCCCGACGTGATCGTCTCGAGGCCGGCGAGCATCCGCAGCAGCGTGGACTTGCCGCATCCCGAGCTGCCGAGAAGCGCGAACAGCTCGCCCTTGCATACGGTCAGGTCGACGTTGCGCACCGCGAAGGTCTCGCCGAACTTCTTGACGACGTCGATGATCTGGACAAAGTTCTCGGCGCGCTCGTCGGCGCCCGTCTGAGGCCGATAGGACGGCGCGCCCGCCACCGCCGCGTCCGACTGACTATTCATGATGTGCTGCTGTGCTCCTACGTTTGACGAACAAAGCCCCCGGGGACACCAGGGGCTTCTCAGGGTTGCCGCGATACTGCGCGCTTCGCGTCAGCGTCCCGATTTCAGCTCGGTCCAGAGACGCGTTTGCAGGCGCTGGATTTCAGGCGGCAGCGGCTTCAGCAGGAACAGCGTCTTCACGACGTCCGGATGCGGGTACACGGCCGGATCGTTCGCGACGTCCGGACGCACGTACTTGCGCGCTTCCGCGTTCGCGCTCGGGTAGTAGACCGCGTTCGTGATCGCCGCGTGAACCTTCGGATCCTCGATGTAGTTGATCCATTGCAGCGCGGCGTCCTTGTTCTTCGCGTCCTTCGGGATCGCCATCACGTCGAACCACACGGGCGCGCCGCCCTTCGGAACGTAGTATTCGACCTTGTACGGTTTCTTCGCTTCGAGCGCGCGGTGCTTCGCGATCACGACGTCGCCCGACCAGCCGAACGCGAAGCAGATGTCGCCGCCGACCATGTCGTTGATGTAGCCCGACGAGTTGAACTGCGTGATGTACGGGCGGATCTTCTTGAGCACCTGCATCGCGGCCTGGTAGTCGGCCGGGTTCGTGCTCATCGGATCCTTGCCGATGTAGTGCAGCGTCGCCGCGAACATCTGGTCCGGCGCGTCGAGCACCGACACGCCGCACGTCTTCAGCTTCGAGATGTTCTCCGGCTTGAACAGGATGTCCCAGTTGTCGAGCGGCACCTTGCCGAGCAGCTTCTGCGCCTTGTCGACGTTGTAGCCGAGGCCCGTCGTGCCGTACGCCCAGGGCACCACGTACTTGTTGCCCGGATCGGCGCCCGCGACGAGCGCCATCAGTTGCGGATCGAGATACTTGAGGTTCGGCAGCTTCGACTTGTCGAGCGGCGCGAAGATGCCGGCCTGGATCTGCTTGCCCGCATAGTTGCTGGTCGGCACGACGATGTCGTAGCCCGAGTTGCCGGTCAGGAGCTTCGCCTGCAGCGTGTCGTCGCTGTCGTAGTTGTCGTAGCGAACCTTGACGCCCGATTGCTTCTCGAAGTTCGGGATCGTGTCCTTCGCAATGTAGTCCGACCAGTTATAGACGTTGAGCTGCGTATCCTTCGCCGCCGCCACCGATGCGCCCGCGCAGAGCGCAAGTGCCGTCAACCGGCCCGCCACCTTTGCCTTCATCCCGTTCTCCCTGATCGAACCGATTCGATCGCAGTCAGCCTCGCCGCCGCGGCGCGCCATTTCGCGCCGCCCCTTGAAAACCTCGAAAGCTACCACTAATCCGGCCCCGCCACAAAAATTTCCCGCCTTTGTCGCACAAACGGAACACATTTGCACTTTTCGATTGCACGGCGGGTCACTGCGGCGCGGCCAGGTGGGCGCAATTTTATCGGGTTATCGCCGCGTGTCCATCCTCAAAAAAGGTCCGCGCACGACAAACGGATCATCTACCTTAAATTCAGGCGGCGCCCGTTCGTCGTTCCATACAGGAGGACGAGCCGCGCGCCCGTCCGAACACCGCGCCCGCCCCGGCCGTGCGCGTCGAACCGACCGTCGAACCGCCACCATGAACAGCAATCCGCTCGCTGCCCGCTCCGCGTCGTCGCGCCGTCCGCCCGCCTCCGGCGGGCCGGGCGGCGGCCACCGCTGGGCAACGTTCGTCGGTGCGGGCGCGCTCGTCGCCGTCGGCTACATGGACCCCGGCAACTGGGCTACCGCGCTCGCGGGCGGCGCGGGCTACGGCTATGCGCTCCTCGGCGTCGTGATCGCCGCGAGCCTGATGGCGATGCTGCTGCAATGGCTCGCCGCGCGGATCGGTGTCGTATCCGGGCGCGACCTCGCGCAGCTATGCCGCGAACGCTTCGACCCGCGCGTGACCGTGCTGCTGTGGATCGCAGCCGAAATCGCGATCGTCGCGTGCGACGTCGCCGAGGTCGTCGGCGCGGCGGTCGCGCTGCAGATGCTGCTCGGCGTGTCGCTGACGACAGGCGTGCTCATGTCGGCGGTCGGCACGCTCGCGATGCTCGCGCTCGAGCGGCGCGGCCGGCGCACGCTCGAAGCGGCGATCACGTCGCTCATCTTCTTCGTCGGCTTGTGCTTCGTGATCGAGGTCGCGCTCGCGCGGCCCGACTGGCACGCGGCGCTCGCGGGCGCCGCACCGTCGCCGCAACTGCTGCGCGACGCCGGCATGCTGTGGCTCTCGGCCGGCATCCTCGGCGCGACCGTGATGCCGCACAACCTCTACCTGCACTCGACGCTCGTCAAGCACCACGCGAACGTGCGCGACGAGCAGTCGATCCGGCACGCGCTCTTCGGCGTCAATCTCGATACGTTCGTGTCGCTCGGGTTCGCATTCGTGATCAATGCGGCGCTCCTCATCGTCGCGGCAGCCGTGTTCCACGCGAGCGGCCATCACGACGTCACCGATCTCGCCGACGCGCACCGGCTCATCGCGCCCCTCGTCGGCAACCGCTGGGCGGGCCTGCTGTTCGCCGCCGCGCTGCTCGCGTGCGGGCTGTCGGCGACCGTGACGGGCACGCTCGCCGGACAGGCAGTGATGGAAGGCTTCCTGAAGCTGACGCTGCCGCGCTGGCAGCGCGCGCTCCTGACCCGCGCGCTTGCGATGGGGCCCGCGCTCGCGGCGGTCGGCCTGTTCGGGCAGCACGGGTCGAACCGGTTGCTCGTCGCGAGCCAGGTCGTGCTGAGCCTGCAGTTGCCGCTCGCGATGGTTCCGCTCATCGTGTTCGCGTCGAGCCGCGAGCTGATGCGCAACTGGCGCGCCCGCGGCGTGCCGCTCGCGGCCGCGTGGGTGTGCGCCACCGTGATCCTGCTCCTGAACGGGGCGCTCGTCTGGCAACTCGCGACGGTGGCGTAGACGAGCGGAACGTCGGCGACGCGCAGTTGTTCGATTTGCTCGATTTGCGTTCCGCCGGCGGTTCTTCGGTTGGGACTTCGGTTGGAAGACCGGCGCGATTTCGGCTTCGCGTTTCCGCGACGCGGCTCGTCTTGCGCGGGAATTGAGTGCTTCGCTTGACGCCTCTCCAACTCAGCGCTTCGACCGAGCCGAAAGTCGAGCGCGCCGATTGTCAGTGCGGAACGGGCAACTCCGGATGAGCGGCGCCGGATCGATCATTCCCGATTGGCCGTTCCGGATTGACGGCTTCAGCCAAGCGTCTCGATTCGGCGCTTGCATCGAGCCGTACTATCGCCCACCCGGCAACGCCGGCTGCGCAGCAATCGGACGACCATCCCGGCTTCATCACAGTTGGTCGCCCGACGGCCGAAGCCGGCCGGCGCGAACACCGATGCGAATCGCCACGGACCGCGAAAGCGGCGCGCCGCCCGCCAGCCGACGAGACATCGCCGCTCGACTCATCGCCGCGACATCCCGCGATATCGCCGCGGCACCTCGGCCCAGGCCCGTACCGCTCGACTCGGCCGCGTCGGCGGAACCGCCCTCGACGGCGTCGCCGGACGTTCCGAGCACATGCTTTAACATAACGGCTTGCCGCTCGCGCGGCGACCACCGAATTCAATGTTCCAATGACCTCGAATCTTCACGACAAACCCGACAGCCCCTGCATCGGCGTCTGCTCGACGCTCTTCGACGAAGTCTGCAAAGGCTGCGGACGCACCGCGCTCGAAGTCTCGAACTGGGTGTTCATGACGGACGCCGAGAAGCAGGCGGTCTGGGAGCGCATCACGCGCGAAGGCACCGCGATGCGCTTTCAGTACGACAAGCTGTAAGCGCGGCCTGCCGCACGAGCGGCGCACACGGATTCCATCAGCATCCCGAAACGAAGCGGCGCAAAAAAAAGACGGCACGCATGAAGCCGTGCCGCCAACCCCAACACTTTTCGATTCTCTCGATACTTAGAACTTCATCCCGACGCCGACGCCCACGACGAGCGGATCGATGTTCAGCCGGCCAAGCGGCTGGCCGCCGAGCGTCGCATCGGTGTGCATCCAGATCTTCTTCACGTCGACGTTGACGAACAGCTTCTTCGTCACTTGCACGTCGACGCCGAACTGCAGCGCGGGACCGAAGCTGTGGTTGTTGATCCCGATCCCCTCGCCGCCCGCGTGCAGCCCGTTGTTGTAGAACAGCGTGTAGTTGATGCCCGCGCCGACGTACGGCCGCACCTTGCCGGCGTGATTGAAGTGATACTGCAGCAGCAGCGTCGGCGGCAGCACGCCGACGCCGCCGAGATCGCCGAGCGACGACGTGAGCTGATGCCGCGACGTGCCGAGAATCAGCTCGACGCCCAGATAGTCGCGAATCATGTAGGTGAAGTCGAGTTCGGGGACGATTGCGTTGTTCACGCCCACGTTCAACGCCGACAGCGTATTGCTCGTGCGTTCGTCCGGCATGATGCTGATCCCGCGAACGCGCGCGATGATATCGCCTTGATTGATGCCCTCCCCGGGCGAAGCCGCATGCGACAGCGACGGAATCATCGCAAGGCCGACTGCACAGGCGATGGCGGTGGTGCAATTACGAATTGTTTGACGACGCATGTTAAGGACCCCCTAAGAACAGGCTTCATTCTCAGGGGATGGTTCCCCACTTATATTGATGAACATCAAGTCTCACGCAAGCGAGAATGTAGGACGGTTTGTCGCAGGCTCGGGCGCGGTGCCCGTCAGCAGCAGCTCGAGCAGGTCGCGCACGCTGCGGATCGCCTGCCCGAACGGCAGCGACTCGCGGCCGCGGAAGAACAGTCCGTTCGCGACGTCGCCGCGCAGAGCGGCGGCGAGGCGCGTGTCGATGCAGAAGTGGCCGAAGCGCTCGATGCCGTCGCGCAATCCGCATACGGTCAAGCATTCGAGCGCTGACGGGCAGCGCTGCTTGAGCGCGCCGATCTTCGCGCGGATGCGCGCCTCGTGCCGCAGATAGCGCTCGAGCCACGGCGTCTTCACCGCGCGTGCGGGCAGCCCCGTGACGCTCACGAACTCGACGATGTCGTCCGGCGTCGCATTCGCGAGCACGCGCTTGAAGTTCGGATGGGCATCGCCCTCTTCGGTGACCGCGAACGGCGTGCCCACCTGCACGCCGTCCGCGCCTTCGGCAAGCGCCGCACGCACCGCATCGTGACTGTTGATGCCGCCCGCGACGATGAGCGGAATCTGCTCGCGCTCGAGCCCGAGCGACGCGAACGTCTGCACGGTCTCTTCGATGACGCGCGCGAATTCGAAACGCGGATCGCCCATGTCGTCGAGATTCGTCACGCCGAGATGGCCGCCCGCATGCGCCGGATGCTCGATCACGATCGCATCGGGCAGGCGCCCCTTCTTCATCCATTTCTTCAGCACGAGCGCGATCCCGCGGCTGTCCGACAGGATCGGAATCAGCGCGATGTCATGCCCCTGCGTCATATCCGGCAGATCGAGCGGCAATCCGGCGCCCATCACGATCGCGTCCGCACCGAATTCGCATGCGATGCGCACATAGTCCGCATGCGAGCGCACCGCCTTCATCACGTTGACGGCGACCATCCCATGGCCCTCGCTCCATGTCTTCGCGCGCTGAATCTCGCGCGCGAGCGCTTCGAGATTCGCGGCCTCCATCGTTTCGCGATCGGGATGCCGCTTGCAGCGCTCGATCAGATCGGTGTGGTGATGGCGCAAGTCGATGCTCGCGATCGTGCCGAGCGCGCCCTCGCGCGCGACGCTCCCGGCAAGCCGATGCGCGGAGATGCCGACGCCCATTCCGCCCTGCACGACGGGCAACAGCGAACGGCCGCGGATCTTGAGCGGCGGAAAAGGTGTGGGACCGGTCATCGCAACCTCTCGATACGGCAGAAAAAATTCGATGATCGGCGATTGCCGGCGAAGCGTCTTGACCGTCGTCAAGAAAAACGGCATGCGTCCGCGTGAACGCATGCCGTGTCGCCACAAAAAGATGCGTGCTTGATGCACGCTTATGCATGCTTCCTTATGCGTTCTTTTTCGGACGCAACTGCATCGATTTGTATTCCAGATATTCCTCGAGCCCGTACACACCGTTCTCGCGGCCGATCCCCGACTGTTTGAAACCGCCGAACGGCGCAGCCATGTTCCAGGCACCGCCGTTGATGTCGACCTGGCCCGTGCGAATGCGCCGCGCGACGCGCAGCGCGTGCTCGTCGCTGCCCGACCACACCGCACCGCCGAGACCGTACGGCGAATCGTTCGCGATCCGCACCGCGTCGTCGTCGTCGCGATACGTGACGATCGACAGCACGGGGCCGAAGATTTCCTCCTGTGCGATCGTCGCATCGGGCTTCACGCGGCCGAACACGGTCGGCTTCACGAAGAAGCCGCGCGTCAGGCCCTCCGGCATGCCGAGCCCGCCCGTGACGAGTTCCGCGCCTTCGTCGATGCCGCGCCGGATGTAGTCCTGCACGCGCGCTTGCTGAACCGCCGACGCGAGCGCGCCGAGCCGCGTCGCGTCATCGCGCGGGTCGCCCGCGACATATGCTTCGGCCGCCGCCTTCGCGAGCTCGCGCGCTTCGTCGTAGCGCGATTCCGGCACGAGCATCCGCGTGTGCGCGGAGCACGTCTGGCCCGCGTTCAGATAGCACGCGGATACCGTACCCTTCACCGCGGCCGCGAAATCCGCGTCGTCGAGAATCACCGACGCGGACTTGCCGCCCAGTTCGAGCGCGACGCGCTTCACGCCGGCCGCGGCCAGCTCGGCGACGCGCTTGCCCGCGCGCGTCGAGCCGGTGAACGACACCATGTCGACATCGGGATCGCTCGCGAGCGCTTCGCCGACGACGGGCCCGTAGCCGCATACGAGGTTGAACACGCCGGCGGGCAGCCCGGCATCGTGAATCGCTTCGGCAAGCATGAACGCATTGAGCGGCGCGATTTCGGACGGCTTCAGCGCGACGGTGCAGCCTGCCGCGAGTGCGGCCGCGACCTTCAGCGTGATCTGGTTGAGCGGATAGTTCCACGGCGTGATCGCCGCGACGACGCCGACCGGCTCGCGCACGACGAGCGAATTGCCGACCTGCTCTTCGAACGCGAACGTCTCGGCGAGCTTCGCATACGCGCCCCAGTTGTAGACCGGCCCGCCGACCTGGATCGCGCGCGACAGCTTGATCGGCATGCCGACTTCGCCCGTGATCGACTGCGCGAGTTCCTCGCTGCGCGCCTTCAGGTTTTCGGTGATCTTGTAGAGATAGCGGGCGCGCTCGGCGGGCGGCGTCGCGGCCCAGCCGTCGAACGCGGCGCGCGCGACGGCGACGGCCGCTTTCGCGTCTTCGGCGGTGCCCTCGGGAACGCGGCCGATCACGGCCTCCGTGCCGGAGTCGATCACGTCGATCGTGCCGTTGCCGGCGCTCGGGCGCCACGCGCCGCCGATGTAGAACTGTTCGTAGATCTTCATTGCAGCCTCTTGTCTCCCGTCGAAATGTGGTCATTCTACCCAGTCGAACGCATCGACTCACCCGGCATCCCTATTGCTTGGGGTAAGAAGCGGACGTTATCCCCCATCGTTGCGGAGAACGTGGGGCGCACCGGGCGAGCTACACTCGAAGGATTGCATTTCAATAGGAGACGCTCTCGCGCCGCAACGGCCTGCGGGCCCATTTCGTCGAGCCGCTCGAAACGCGCGACCGACTTTCGGTGATGTACGTTGGGCCCGCCTTTTCGCCCACCATGTGAATCGCCTTTCCTCGAAAGGACGTACGACCATGTCTAATTCACTCGAAACCCAGATTCGCCAGGCAATGAAAACAGGCAGCGCTTTCACTGTCGAATTCGATCAGAGTCTCAATCAGAAATCGCCGGGCACCTTGAGTGTATTTCTTCACTCGATGAATGGCGGCGTCAGGATCGATCTCGATTCGGGCAATCACGGCGAGTCGGCAAAAATACTTTGGCTGCCGTGGAAACAAGGCGAACTGCAAACGCTGCAACCCGGATCGATCTCGACCAAGGACATGCTGTTCTTCACCTACTACTTATCCGGTTGCAAGGTATTCGCAGGCAGTGGCGGTCCGATCTGGCACATCGACGCTCCAGTCGACGTCACGCAATTCTGGCGTAGGATGACGAGCGACGAATGGATGGAGGATTGGGACACCGGAACCGATCGAGCCGTGGCCTACCTTCATCGCGCAGGCCAAAGCGAAAACCTGTGGAATCTGTCCGAGTATCTCGAAGGCCCCGCGCCGAGCACCTACGGTAGCGGCAACCTTGGACAAGCGGTGGTGGGCGGAATCGTCAGCGGCCCCAAGCAAGTCGACCTGTATCGGTACGCCACGACATCTTCGGGCTCGTCTCCTTGGAGCCCATTGGCGTACGCCAATCAACGACGCAGGAGATAAGCGGGAACCGTCCGCCCCGCTCGAGAACCGACGGCAAAGCGCGCATCGACGGCAGAGGGCAGGAAACCCATCGGACCACATTCCTGCCCCACCTCGAACAAAACCGAATCTGATTGTCCGGCGGCCATTTCCGATCGGGCCGCCGTCATCGTCTCCCTTATTGCAGCCCCTTGCTCGCGAGGAAATCCTCGTAGTTCCCGCCGAAGTCGACGAGCGTGCCGTCCGTCGTCACTTCGATGATCCGGTTCGCGAGGCCGCTCACGAATTCGCGATCGTGCGACACGAAGATCAGCGTGCCTTCGAACTTCTCGAGCGCGATCTGCAGCGACTCGATCGATTCCATGTCCATGTGGTTGGTCGGCTCGTCCATCAAGAGCACGTTGTGGCGGCCGAGCATCAGCTTGCCCCAGATCATGCGGCCCTTCTCGCCGCCCGACAGTACCTTCACCGACTTCTTGATGTCGTCCGCCGAGAACAGCAGGCGGCCGAGCGTGCCGCGCACCATCGTCTCGTCGTCGCCGTCCTTGCGGTACTGGTCGATCCAGTCCATCAGCGTGATGTCGTTCGGAAACTCTTCGTACGTGTCCTGCGGCATGTAGCCGACGTTCGCGTTCTCGGCCCACTTGACCGTGCCGTGATCGAGCGTCAGGTTGCCGAGCAGCGAACGCAGCAGCGTCGTCTTGCCCGCGCCGTTCTCGCCGATGATCGCGATGCGCTCGCCCGGCTGCACCGACAGGTTGAAGTTCTGGAAGATCGTCCGTTCGTATTGCTTCGTGATCGAATCGGCGACGACCGCGATGTTGTGCAGCTTCTTCTCGAACTCGAAGCGGATGAACGGATTCTGCCGCGACGACGGCTTGAATTCCTCGATCTTGATCTTGTCGATCTGCTTCGCGCGGCTCGTCGCCTGGCGGGCCTTCGACTTGTTCGCCGAGAAGCGGCGCACGAAATCCTGCAGCTCGGCGACGCGCTCCTTCGCGCGCGCGTTCGCGGCCGCCTGACGCTCGCGCGCCTGCGCGGACGCGAGCATGTAGTCGTCGTAGTTGCCCGGCCAGACCTTCAGCGTGCCGTAGTCCATGTCGGCCATGTGCGTGCACACCGAGTTCAGGAAGTGACGATCATGCGAGATGATGATCATCGTCGAGTTGTAGTTGTTGAGCGTATCTTCGAGCCAGCGGATCGAATTGATGTCGAGGTTGTTGGTCGGCTCGTCGAGCAGCAGCACGTCCGGATTCGAGAACAGCGCCTGCGCGAGCAGCACGCGCAGCTTCCAGCCCGGCGCGACGTCGCGCATCGGACCGCTGTGGAATTTCTCTTCGATGCCGATGCCGAGCAGCAGCGCGCCCGCGCGCGCCTCGGCGTCGTAGCCGCCGTACTCGGCGAACTTCGCCTCGAGCTCGGCCGCGTGCATGTAGTCGTCGTCGGTCGCCTCCGGGTTCGCGTAGATCGCGTCGCGCTCGGACATCGCGGCCCACATCTCAGTGTGGCCCATCATCACGACGTCGAGCACGCGCACGTCTTCATACGCGAACTGGTCCTGGCGCAGCTTGCCGAGACGGACGTTCGGCTCGAGCGCGACGTTGCCCCCGGACGGCTCGAGATCGCCGCCGAGAATCTTCATGAAGGTCGACTTGCCGCAGCCGTTCGCCCCGATGAGGCCGTAGCGGTTGCCCTCCCCGAACTTGACCGAGATGTTCTCGAACAAGGGCTTGGGCCCGAATTGCATCGTGATGTTGGCGGTAGAAAGCACAGCGTGGCCTCGTGAAAGAGGAGAGATCGACGGGAAACCGGATATTTTAGCAGGAGTCGGTGACGTGCTGCTCGCAAGCGCGCTCGACAGGCATGCAATGCGCGGGCAAACGACCACGAGCGGCTTGTGTTGCGACAATCGGGGATCGATCGGCTTGCGCCGCGGCGGCACGGGAACGGACGCGTTTGGCCTAGCTCGGCGGCGGCGCACACATCCCGCACGGCGGCAGCGAGGAAAGGCGACAGCGGGCGCGACGGCGGCAGTCTTGCACGAGATCGCGAAGACCGCCGCCCAAGCCGTCCGCCGCTGCGAGCGGCTCCGTCGACTACCTCTTCGACACGTTCGGCGCGAGCGCCTTGGGCGGCATCTTCAACTGCGCGAACAACACCGAACACGGCACGTCCTTGTTGTTGCTCGGCGCGATCAGCGGAACCAGCGCCGCGAACGGATTGATCAGCCCGAGGCCGACCATCGCGCCCGCGCGCAACGCGAGCGCGCCCACATCGACGCCGACGTCAGGATTCTTGAACGTGCCCTTCGCGTAAAGCGGCGAGCGCAGCGAGAACACACGGAAGCCCTTCGTGTGCGGATGGATCTTCAGGTCCAGGGTTTCGTCGCGCAAACTGATCGGGCCGTCGACGTTGATCAGCGCATCGTCGGTGTCGAACGCAAACACCTTCGTATCGAGCACCCCGTTGGTCGCGACGAAATCGACCGCCGCGCAATTGATCTTCACGTCGCGGTCGCCGAACAGCTTCTCGTAGACGACGTTCGCGACGTTCAACCCGGCCGCCTCCATCAGCAGCCGGCTGATCGCGCCGTTGGTGACGAGCGCCTTCACCTCGCCGTCCGCGGTCGCCGCGAGCGCCGCCGGCGAGTTGCCGGTCGCCGACAGCGCCGCGTCGCCGTTGATCTCGCCGAACGCCGATTGCATCACCTTCTGCGTGGGGAACAGCTGCTTCAGCTTCAGGTGGCGCGCCGACACCGAGAAGCGCCCCTTCAGCGGCGCACCGCTGCCGTCGAGCCGCGCGTCGGTCGCAAGCGACCCGCCCGCGACGCCGAACTTGAGCGGCAGCAGCGACAGCACGCCGTCCTGCATCACGACGTGCGTGTACAGGTCGGTGATCGGCAAATCGGCGCGCTTGACGAGCTTCTTGCCGGTGAACTTCACGTCGGCGTCGAGCGCGCGCCAGCGGTCGGTGCGGAACGTCTCGACAGGCAGCACGCGGCCCGGCGGCTGCTTCGTCGTGTCGCCGCGCCGCGCCTTGCTCGCCGCCGTATCGGCGCCGATGATCGGCGCGAGGTCGGAGAACTGAAGCAGGTTCGACACGAGTTCGCCCGACAGCAGCGGACGCGGCTCGCGCTGCGCGTACTCGAGCGTGCCGCGCAGATCGCTGCCGCCGACGCGGCCATTGAAGTTCTCGTAGCGGAACGTGCTTCCGCCGCGCTTGAAATTGCCGATGAGGCGCCCTTCGGTCGCGTACGGCGGCGTGTCGGGCAGCGTCACGCCCGTGAGCGGATACAGATGCGACATGCTCGAGCCCTGCAGCCACAGGCGCAGATCGATCGCCGCGAGATGCACGGGGTCGGAGAGCGTGCCGACGATCGCCAAGCGCGTGTCGCCCGCCTTCACGTCGGCCTGCAGCGGGAACGGGCGCGACGCGTCCTGCAGCGCGAGCACGCCGCCCATCTTGCCCGTGCCGTCGACCGGCACGCCCTTGTAGCGTCCCTTCACCGTCAGGCCGAATGCGTAGGTCGGACCGGTCGGCTTCTTCGCAGCGGCCGCGCCGGACGCCGCGCTGGCGCTGCTCGCGCCGGAGGCGATCGTGGACGCCGGGACGGCCAAGGTGGCCGACGTCGCCGATCCGCCGGCCGCACCCGCGCCCGGCGCGGCAGGCTTGCCCGCCGCAACGCGCGCGGCGCTCGCGCCGGACGGCGCGGGCGTCGCCGATGCGGCAGTCGCATTCGATGAAACGTTCTTGCTTGCCGCCTTGGCCATCGCCGCCCGATCCGCTGCGGAAGCCTTGCCGGCCGACGCCGCCGCATTCGCGCCCGACGCGCCGCTCGCCGCGGAAGCGCCGCCCGATCCGGGCGCCGTCGCAGCCGAGGCCGCCGACGCCCCGGATGCGATCTCGGCCTGCGCCTTCGCGGTCAGCTGCGCCGCGCCCTTCTTGCCGACGCGCTGCGCCGACGCCGCCCGCGACGTCTCCTCCTGCTGCCTGAGCACGTCGCCGAGCGGGATCTGCTGGCCGAGCGTGTCGATCGCGACGGTCAGATCGGCTTTCGTGATCGCATCGCGATACACGACCGTCCCCTTTGCGAAGCCGAAGTCGCGCAATTGCACCTTCCACGGCGAGGGGCCGGCAGTCTTCTTGAATTCGAAGGTCCAGTTATTGCGGCCGTCGGCGAGGCGTTCGACGTCGAGCGCCGGGTTGACGAGCTCGATCGTCGGAATCACGACCTCGTGTGCGAGGAGCGGCAGGACCGCGAGCTCGAAGCGCGCTTCGTCGAGCGTCGCGAAATTGGGCGCCTTCGCCCAGGCCGGGTTGCCGATCACGACCTGGCTCGCCGAGAACATCGGCCACGGCACCCACGCGCGCCAGCCGGTTTCGCCGTCGGGGCGCCGCCAGCCGACCTTGATGTCGCCGCGGATCTCGAACGGCCGGCCGATCGACGCGCTTGCCTGCTCGTTGATCCAGGGTTTTGCGCGATTCCAGTCGAACGTGAAGATGAACACGCCGAGCGCCGCGGTCAATACCGCGACGATGCCGACGATCCACGCCGCCGTTTTGCCGAGGGTACGGGTGAGCGTCATGCCAGATTCCGTCACATTGTGCATCCTGAACCGGCAGCGCCGCGCAGCGCGCGCGACGCTGCCACTGACGGTTATTATGGCGCACGACGCCGCACTACCCGCCCCCATTTACCGTTTTTTGCGTTTTTTGCATTTATGACAGCCGATGTCCTGATCGAGACCCGACAGATCACCCGCCGCGACGCGGCGAGCGGCAGGACGCTCCTCGCCCCGACCGACTTCGCGCTCGCGCCGGGCGAGCGAATCGCGCTCACCGGGCCGTCAGGCTCGGGAAAGAGCGTGTTTTTACGGGTTCTGGCCCTGCTCGACCCGATCGACGGCGGCCGGCTGCTCTGGCACGGCAAGCGCGTCCCGCGCGCGGCGATCCCGCGCTACCGGCGCAGCGTCGCATACGTGCGGCAGCGCCCGGCGACGGCCGACGGCACGGTCGAAGACCTGCTGCGCTACCCGTATTCGCTCGCCGTCTATCGCGACGCGCGCTTCGATCGCGCCCGCGTCGCGCACCTCGCCGCACAGGCCGGCCGCGGCGACGACTTCCTCCGCAAGGCCTCGAGCGAGCTGTCGGGCGGCGAGGCGCAGATCGCCGCGTTGCTGCGCGTGCTGCAGCTCGATCCAGACGTGCTCCTGCTCGACGAGCCCACTTCCGCACTCGACCCCGATTCGACCCGCGCAATCGAGGCGCTCGTGTCCGCATGGTTCGACGCCGCGCCGAGCGCCCGCTCGTATCTGTGGATTTCGCACGATCCGGCCCAGGCGGCGCGCGTCGGCGCGCGGCGCCTGACGATGCGCGCCGGCGTGCTCGGCGTCGCCGCGACGGAGGAGGTCCGATGAACACGCCGCTGCAAGATCTGAGCCTCGTCGACGTCGGAATCGCGGCGGCCCTCGTCGCGATCAACGGCGCGATCTCGGTCGCGCTGTCGCTCGGCCTCGGCCGCAAGCTCGCGTGGGCCGCCGCGCGCACCGTCGTCCAGCTGCTCGCGATCGGCTACGTGCTCGGCTGGGTGTTCGGCCATCCGCACTGGTACGTCGTGCTGCCGCTCGTCGCGCTGATGACGCTGATCGCCGGCTTCGCGGGCGCCGCGCGCGGCAAGCGCACCTATGCGGGCCAGCGCGTCGACAGCATCCTGTCGATCTGGGCGAGCAGCTGGTTCGTCGCGGCGGTCGGCCTGTTCGTCGTGATCCGCATCCATCCGTGGTACGCGCCGCAATATGCGATCCCGATCCTCGGGATGATCCTCGGCAATACGCTGACGGGCGTGTCGCTCGGCATCGAGCGGATGATGGAGGAGCTGACCGCGCGGCGGGATCGCGTCGAGACGGCGCTCGCGCTCGGCGCGACACGCTGGGAGGCCGCGCAGGATGCGGCGCGGCAGGCCGTGCGCGCCGGGATGCTGCCGACGCTCAACCAGATGGCCGTCGTCGGCGTCGTAAGCCTGCCGGGGATGATGACGGGTCAGGTGCTCGCCGGGCAGTCGCCGTTGCAGGCGGTCCGCTATCAGATCGTCATCATGTTCCTGATCGCCGCGGCATCCGCGCTCGGCACCGTCGGCGCCGTGCTGTCGACGTATCGGCGGCTCTTCTCCGCCGAACACCGCTTTCTCGCTTCGCGGCTCGTCGAGCGGGCGGCGGCGAAGAGCGGCGGGTGAGATGCGGTTGTTCGCGACGCGGATCGACGACGTATCGGCTTGACGAGTCGGTGATTCGCCGGGTCGTGGCGGTTCGGGGACCCGGCGGTTTGGCGATCCGGAGAATTGACCGTTCGCGGCGCCCTTGCCATTCGCGGTTTGGCGGCGTAGCGGCGTAGCGGCGTAGCGGCAGCGATTGTCGCTGATTCGAACGATCGTCGAATCTCGTCTCGTCGCGCGGCAACCACCCGCGCGAATCGGCGCGGCCCGTCGCCAGTGCAGTTCGGCGACACCGCGCGCCCCACACGCGAAGCGCGTGCGCCGAGCACGCATCGAAATCCGGCACGCGCCGCGCGGCCATGCATGCCGCGCGTACGCCACACGCTGCGCGAACGGCGCCCGCGCAACCAACCCAGCTTACCGCTTGATCGACACCGTGACCTTCGAGCCGTCGCGCATCGTGATCGACTTCGAGCCGCCGGTCGATATCGACAGCCACTTGACCTGGCTCACCGACACCACGTTCGGGCATTGCAACGTCTTGCCGCCCGCCGCCACCTTCTTCGTGCCGTTCGGCGCGCTCGCCTGGAAGCTCAGTTGCACGTTCGCCCTGCCCTTGCTGTCGACGGACGGCGCGAGCCGAACCTGCGTCTGCCGGACCATCGCGCCGTTCGCGTCGCGCGGCAGCATGTCGGCGTTCGGGCAGGCGTCGGGCATCGGCACGGCGCCCGACGGCGGCACCGACTTCCAGTTGAAGTCGTCGGTTTCGCCAGAGCGGATCTTGCGCGTCTCCTGCATCGAACCGAACTGCTTCGAGTCGACCTTGACCGTGTATTGAAGCTGGCCGTCGTTGCCGCCGAGCACGCTCGCGTTGATGGGCGGCGCCGCATGTGCGGCAAAAGCCGAGAGCAGCGTCGCGACGGCGCACGACGCGGCGAGCGGCGACAGAATGCGTTGACTCATGCGGACCTCTCCTTTTATGGCGACGAACTGCGCGAATCGCCGGGTTATCGATGCATGACGCAGTGCCAGTCTAACGCGAAGCGGCACGCGTGGCGCTTGCCGCGCATCGGGTGTTACCCGTGCTTGCACGACGTGCGTCAAGTATGCGCGACGCACGCTCGCGCGCCTGCGATCCGCGTATCGGCGCACCAGGCGCATGCGCGCCGACGCTCGCGCGACGCGACGTCGCGGCCTGTCGCGTGGCGTTCGTTTCGCTCGCTTGTCGCTCGCTTGTCGCTAGCTTGTCGTTTACATGTCGTTTGCATGTCGTTTGCATGTCGTGCGCGATGAATCACGCGCATGTCACGGCCGCGCCCGCCGTCGGAACACGCATACGAGTTGCGCGCGAGCGTGCCAAGGTCGTGCGCGCAACACCTCGATCTTTCACGTGCTTTTGCGCCGGATCGCTTGCGCCGTCGCGCCGCCTCGACCGCGAACGCCGAGCATCGGACGCTGTCCGACCGAGAGCCGAGAGCCGAGAGCCGAGAGCCGAGAGCCGAGAGCCGAGAGCCGAGAGCCGAGAGCCGAGAGCCGAGAGCCGAGAGCCGAGAGCCGAGAGCCGAGAGCCGAGAGCCGACCCGACGCCCGAAGAGCGACGTCCGCCGCCGAGCCATTCGCCGCCAGCCATCCCTCGGCGACCGAGACATCCCCCTACCGCCCGTTGGCCGGTGCCCCCGCCGCGACCGGCTACAATGACGGGTTCGCCGAACTCACCTCGTCGGCCCCCGTCATCCGCTCCACCGTGACCCATCCATGACCACGAATCTCGTCATCCAAAGCACCGCGCCGCTGTCCGATGCGCATCACCGGCCGCTCGCCGCGCTCGCGCGCGGCAAGCGCGTCGTTCCGCTCGATGCGCGGGCGATCCGCATCGAAGGCGCGGACCCGGCGCAGCGCGCCGACGTCGACGCGTACTGCGGCGCGCATGCGCTCGACTACGCGTTCGTCGACGCAACCCGGAAGCTCGCCGACTTCGGCCTCGTCGCGATGGACATGGATTCGACGCTGATCACGATCGAGTGCATCGACGAAATCGCCGACTTCTGCGGCCTGAAAGCCGAAGTCTCGGCGATCACCGAGGCGGCGATGCGCGGCGAGATCAAGGATTTCAACGAGAGCCTGACGCGCCGCGTCGCGCTGCTGGCCGGCCTCGACGCGAGCGCGCTCGAGCGCGTCTACGACGAGCGGCTGCAACTGTCGCCGGGCGCCGAATCGATGCTCGCCGGCGTGAAGGCGGCGGGCCTGAAGACGCTTCTCGTATCGGGCGGCTTCACTTTCTTCACCGAGCGGCTGAAGGCGCGGCTCGGCCTCGACTACGCGTACTCGAACACGCTCGAGATCGTCGACGGCAAGCTGACGGGCAAGGTCGCCGGCGAGATCGTCAACGCGGACGTGAAGGCGCGCGCGGTGCGCGAGACCTGCGCCGCGCTCGACATCGAGCCGGCGCGCGCGATCATCCTCGGCGACGGGTCGAACGACTTGAAGATGATGGCCACGGGCGGCTTCTCGATCGCGTTTCGCGCGAAGCCGGTCGTGCGCAGCGCGGCGAGCGCCGCGTTCGATCACGTCGGCCTCGACGGCTTGCTGCGGCTGTTCTGAATGCGGCCGTTCTGAAGCCGCGGCTGTTCCAGACCGGAATGCTGCGCGGGCGCCGTCGCTGCACGCAGCGTCCCTCGAACGAAAACGGCGCGC
Organism: Burkholderia oklahomensis C6786; assembly: GCF_000959365.1. Classification (NCBI taxonomy): domain Bacteria; kingdom Pseudomonadati; phylum Pseudomonadota; class Betaproteobacteria; order Burkholderiales; family Burkholderiaceae; genus Burkholderia; species Burkholderia oklahomensis. The sequence continues at coordinate 3,631,724 of NZ_CP009555.1, read as the reverse complement.
GGGCGAAGGCCCGCGGCGCCGTTTTTGCATTTCGCCATGCAGAAGCGCAGCCGCACGCGAGCCACTGCGGCAAGCGCCGTGCGACGTCGCACGCGACGCTTCGCCGAACCGCCTGCGCCGCTCTCGCGTGTTACGCGAGCGCCGCGGCAAGCGCGCGCTCGATATCCGCGCACAGATCGGCTTCGTCTTCGAGGCCGACGTAGAAGCGCACCAGCGTGCCGCGATGCGGCCAGGCGGTCGTGCGCATCGATTGCACGTCGTACGGCATCGCGAGACTGCACGCGCCGCCCCAGCTCCAGCCGATCGCGAACAGCTCGAGCGCCTCGACGAAGCGATCGACCTGCCCGGCGCTGAAGCGTTCGTCGAACACGACCGAGAACAGGCCGCCCGCGCCCGTGAAGTCGCGCATGAACGCGTCGTGGCCCGGACAATCCGGCAGTTGCGGATGCAGGACCGTCGCGATCTCCGGGCGCGTCTTCAGCCAGCGTGCGAGCGACAGCGCGCTCTTGCTGTGCGCGTCGAAGCGCGCCTGCATGCTCGGCAGGCCGCGCAGCACGAGCGAGCAGTCATCGACCGACACGCCGATCCCGAGCCGCATCCGCGCGAGCTTCAGCTTCGCGTGCAGTTCGTCGTCGGCGGTGATCGTCGCGCCCATCAGCACGTCGCTGCCGCCCGACTGATACTTCGTCAGCGCCTGCACCGAGATGTCGATGCCGTGCGCGAACGGCTTGAACGCAAGGCCCGCCGAATACGTGTTGTCGATCGCGGTGACGATGCCGCGCGCCTGCGCGACCGCGGTGATCGCCCGCACGTCGGGCACTTCCATCGTCACCGAGCCGGGCGCTTCGAGCCAGATGAGACGCGTGTTCGGCTGGACCAGGTCCGCGATTCCCGCGCCGATCATCGGATCGTAGAAGCGCACGGTGATTCCGAAATCCTTCGCGAGCCATTTGCCGAAGTCGCCGTTCGGACCGTACGCGTTGTCGGGAATCAGCACGTCGTCGCCTTCCTTGACGAGGCCGAAGTACACGTTCGTGATCGCCGAGAGTCCCGACGGCTGCAGCAGCGCGTGCGCGCCGCCTTCGATCTCCGCGAGCCGCTGCGCGAGCGCGAGCGACGTCGGCGTCGCGTGCAGGCCGTAGCGCCACTGGCCGTCCTTGCGCCAATCGAGATTGCGCATCGTCGCGAGATCGGGAAACACGACCGTCGACGCTCGCGCGACCGGCACGACGAACGATTCGAAACCGGCGGGAATGCGGTCGTCCGGCTGGACGACGCGGGTCTGCAGCGCGCGCTTGGAAGTGGATGCGGTCATGACTGGGAAGGCTCGATACAGAACGAGCCCGAAAAAATTGGAATCCGGCTAGCTTAGCCGGATTCCATGCGTTTGGCCCGGTACAATCGGCGCGGCCGCGACCGTGTCGGCGAACACGTCGCCCGCCGAGACCGAACCGACGAGCAGCCGAAATCGACCGCCGCGCCGGCCGGCCGCGCTACTCGGCGGTCTTCAGGTTGCTCACGCCGCCGACGGACCGCCCCTGAGCGCCCGCTGGCGCCGCTGCGCCGGCCGACGCCGGCTGCCCGGCCGCCGCATGTTGCGGCGCGGACGCGCCGCTCGCCGGATGCAGCACGACGGGCAGCGGATCCGATTGGTCCGCGTTCATCCGGTCGGCCGACAAGCCGCCCGACGCGTCGAAGCGGCCAATCCACACGCCCGTGATGTTCGTGCCGTCGTCCGATTCCTCGATCTCGAGCGTGTCGCCGTCGCGGTCGCCCGCGAGCAGGACGACGGCGCCCGTGTCGAGATACTGGCATTCGCCGTGCACGCCCGGCTCGTCCGTCTTCGGCCCGAGGCGCACGACCACCGGCCGGCCGCCGAGCGTCCCCTCATAGCGCGGCAACCGCGCATACGCCGGATTCGGCTTGAGCGGCGCGGCGAGCGACGGCACGTCCGCCGGCATCGCCGCGGCAGGCGCCGCGCCCGATGCGCCGTCCGAAGCGGCCGCAGGCTGAGGTTGAGACTGCGCGAACGCGAGCCCCGCCGCCGTTGCGAGCGCGACGGCGAGCGCCGCGCCGCGGATTCCGATGATCAGCTTCAACAGCGCGGCCCTCTCGTCACAGACGCTCGAACACCGCGGCGATGCCCTGCCCGCCGCCGATGCACATCGTCACGAGCGCGTAGCGCCCGCCGATACGCTGCAGTTCGTACAGCGCCTTCACGGTGATGAGCGCGCCCGTCGCACCGATCGGATGGCCGAGCGAGATGCCCGAGCCGTTCGGGTTGACCTTCGCCGGATCGAAGCCGAGCTCGTTCGCCACCGCGCACGCCTGCGCGGCGAACGCTTCGTTCGCCTCGATCACGTCGAGATCGGCGACCGTGATTCCCGCGCGCTCGAGCGCCTTGCGCGTCGCGGGCACGGGGCCGATGCCCATGTACGCCGGATCGACGCCCGCATGCGCATACGAAACGAGGCGCGCGAGCGGCTTCGCGCCGCGCTTCTCGGCCGCGCCGCGCTCCATCAGCACGACCGCGGCGGCGGCATCGTTGATGCCCGATGCGTTGCCCGCCGTCACCGTGCCGTTCTCCTTGACGAACACCGCTTTGAGCTTCGAGAAGTCGTCGGGCGATGCGTCGTGGCGCACGTGCTCGTCGGCGTCGAACACGACCGTGCCCTTCCTCGACGCGATCTCGATCGGCAGGATCTGCTCCTTGAAGTAGCCGGACTTCGTCGCGTGCGACGCGCGCCGATGCGATTCGAGCGCGAGCGCGTCCTGCGCTTCGCGCGTGATCCCGTACTTCGCGGCGACGTTCTCGGCCGTCACGCCCATGTGGATCGACTGGAACGGGTCGTTGAGCGCGCCGATCATCATGTCGACGAGGCGTGCGTCGCCCATCCGCTGACCGAAGCGCGCGGCGGGCATCGAATAAGGCGCGCGGCTCATGTTTTCCGCGCCGCCCGCGACCGCGATGTCCGCGTCGCCGAGCAGCACGCTCTGCGCGGCTGACACGATCGCCTGCAGCCCCGAGCCGCACAGACGGTTCAGCGTCAGCGCGGGCGCGTGCTGCGCGACGCCGCCGTCGATCGCCGCGACGCGCGCGAGGTACATGTCCTTCGGTTCCGTGTGCACGACGTTGCCGAACACGACGTGGCCGACTTCGTCGCCCGACACCTGCGCGCGCGCGAGCACCTCGCGCACGACCCGCGCGCCGAGCTCGGTCGGCGCGAAATCCTTCAGGCTGCCGCCGAAATCGCCGATCGCGGTGCGCACACCGCTTACCACCACTACTTCGCGTTGCATCGTTGCCTCCCTTTCTTCTCTTGATGAAAACCGATGGAGCACGCGGCCGCCGCCGCGCGCGTCACGCATTCGAGTCACGCATTCAATAGCCGTTCGACCGCGTCGCGCGACGGGATCGGCGCAACCGCGCCGAAGCCCTGCGTCGACAAGGCGGCTGCCGCGTTCGCGTAGCGCGCGGCCGCGAACGGATCGTCGCCCGCGATGAGCCGCGCGACGAACGCGCCGCCGAAGCAGTCGCCCGCCCCCGTCGCGTCGACCGCGTCGACGACGAAGCCGGGCACGACGCGCCGCTCGTCGGGCGTCGCGACATACGCGCCTTCACGGCCGAGCTTCAGCGCGACGACGCTCGGCCCGTAGCCGAGCAGCGCGTCGACGATCGCGTCGCGCTCGTCGAGCCCGGTGAGCGCCGTCACGTCGTCCCAGCTCGGCAGGCAGACGTCCGTGTGGCGCAGCGCCTCGCACATCGCCGCACGCGCGCGCGGCAGCGGCCAGAGCTTGAGACGCAGGTTCGTGTCGAAGCTCACGCGCGCGCCGTTCGCCCGCGCGTGCGCGATCGCGGCGAACGCCGCGTCGCACGCGCTCGTGCTGATCGCGAGACTCACGCCCGACAAATGGACGAAACGCGCGGCCGCAAGCGCATCGAGCGGCAGATCGCGGACCGCATAGCGGCTCGCGGCCGAGCCCGCGCGCAGGTAATCGAACGCGTGGCCGTGCTCGCCGTGCGACACGAAATAGACGCCCGTCGGCGCGCGCTCGTCGATCCGCACGTACGACGTGTCGACGTGCTCGCGTCGCCAAAGATCGAGCAGCAGGCGGCCGAAGTGATCGTCGCCGACCGCCGACACGAAGCCCGCTCGCGCCCCCTGCCGCGCGGCCGCGACGCAGAAGTTCGACGTATCGCCGCCGAAGCCCTGCAGATAGTTCGGCTCGCCCGGCCGCGCCTGATTGAATTCGACCATCGCCTCGCCGAGCGCGAGCACGTCGGGGAACGTCGCGGACATCGTCAGACCTCGCCCCACAGATCGTGGCCGTCCGCGCCCGTGATCTTCACGGACACGAAATCGCCGACCTTGTAGCGCTTCGACGCCTTGGTCGCGGGCTCGACATAGACGACGCCGTCGATCTCCGGCGCATCGGCCGCAGTGCGGCCGATCCCGCCTTCCGCGTTGACCTCGTCGATCAGCACCTTGAGCGTCTTGCCGACCTTGCGCTCGATGCGCGCGGCCGACACCGCCTCGGCAACCTCCATGAAGCGCGCGCGGCGCGCCTCGCGCACGTCGTCGGGCAGCGCGCCGTCGAGCTCGTTCGCGCTCGCGCCTTCGACCGGAGAATACGCGAAGCAGCCGACGCGATCGAGCTCGGCCTCGCGAATGAAGTCGAGGAGCGTCTCGAATTGCGCCTCGGTCTCGCCCGGGAAGCCCGCGATGAACGTGCTGCGGATCGTCAGATCCGGGCAGATCTCGCGCCACTTCTGCACGCGCTCGAGCACCTTCTCCGCATTCGCCGGGCGCTTCATGCGCTTTAGCACGTCCGGGTGCGCGTGCTGGAACGGCACGTCGAGATACGGCAGCACATGGCCCTTCAGCGGGCCTTCGGCCATCATCGGGATGATCTCGTCGACGTGCGGATACGGATAGACATAATGCAGACGCACCCACGCGCCGTACTGCGCCGCGAGCTCGCCGAGCGCGCCGACGAGCTCGGTCATCCGGGTCTTGAGCGGACGGCCGTTCCAGAAGCCCGTGCGGTACTTGACGTCGACGCCGTACGCGCTCGTGTCCTGCGAGATCACGAGCAGTTCCTTCACGCCGGACTTGAACAGGTTCTCGGCTTCGAGCATCACCTCGGCGACGGGCCGCGACACGAGGTCGCCGCGCATCGACGGAATGATGCAGAACGAGCAGCGATGATTGCAGCCTTCGGAGATCTTCAGATACGCATAATGGCGCGGCGTGAGCTTGATGCCCGCGGCCGGCACGAGATCGACGAACGGATCGTGCGGCTTCGGCAGATGGCTGTGCACGGCCTGCATCACTTCGCCGACCGCGTGCGGGCCCGTGACGGCGAGCACTTTCGGATGCACTTCCTCGATGAGGCCGGAGCCGCTCGCGCTCTTCTTCGCGCCGAGACAGCCGGTGACGATCACCTTGCCGTTTTCGGCGAGCGCTTCGCCGATCGCGTCGAGGCTCTCCTGAACGGCTTCGTCGATGAAGCCGCAGGTGTTGACGACGACGAGATCCGCGCCATCGTACGTGCCGGAGATCTCGTAGCCTTCCGCGCGCAACTGGGTGATGATCTGCTCGGAGTCGACGAGGGCCTTCGGGCACCCGAGGCTGACGAACCCGACCGTGGGCGTGGCACTCGCCTTACCCATTGATTCCAAATGATTCTTCACTAATGCATCCGTGTCTTGTGGGAGCCGCGAAGCGCGCGGCTGCGAAGCCCGCATTTTACCCCGTCGGGCGACGCCTCCGGCCGTCGGCGCCTGTAAATCCTGTCGAGCGACCCTACCAGCGGCGGGAGGCCGACGCGTGGCCGGATAGAGCCGCGACGGCGGGCGCACGGACCAGCCCGGAAGCGACGACCGCTGCCGTCGGAGGCATCAAAAATGGGGATCGGCACGCTCGGCGTGGGCCCCTCCACGCATCCATCCCACCCGACAGAAATACGACAGGTTCATCCGGGAAGAACAGCCTCGCGATTTCGACGCGACTCGCGCGATCGTCGAAGACACTTTTCGCGGTCACAATTCGCGGAACGAGACAGGCCACGTCCCGCGCGAGCATCTGATGATCGACGCATTGCGCAAGGACGATGCGCTCACGCTCGGTCTCGTCGCCGTGGACGACGACGCAATCGTCGGTCACATCGCATTCCCGCCCGTGCTGAACGACGGGAAGCGGCTCGACTGGTATGCGCTCGCACCGCTGGCCGTGCGGCCGGATCGACAAAACGCGGGCGTCGGCGGCGTACTGGCGCGCGAAGGGCTCGATCGGCTGCGCCTGCTGGGCGCACATGGCTGCGTCGTGCTCGGGCACCCAGACCATTACGGCCGCTTCGGATTTATCGCGCGTGCTGCGCTGAGCCTCACCGGCGTGCCGCCCGAGTATTTCATCGCGCGGTCGTTCACGACCGATTTGCCCTGGGGCGCCGTCACGTTCCACGCGACGTTTTCCGACGAATCCCGACAGGTCCGCACGTTCGTCATATGACGATTGCCGCGCGACACCCAGCCGGAACGGCGCAACGATGATGTGGAGATGAGATCCCGCTCGCCGCGACGCGAGCGAGCGAGCGCCGTCCGCGGTCTTGCTCGCGCACCCGCACACGCGATTGCCGGCAAACCCGATCGAATCCAACGGGCACCGCACGCCATCCCCGGCCTGCGGCACGCGCCGGCCGCCGCCTCGCGGCCGCGCGCATCGAAGCAGATCATGGCCGGCGCCGGGCGCGACAACCCGTCCGGCCGCCGCACTGCGGCCACAAGACCGCCACGCGACGCGGCCGCGCCGAACGGCGCCGCGCCGTCTCCGCTTACTTCTTCTCGGGCTCGCTGCCCGGCGGCGTCGGCTTGAACGGGAACGAGCTGAACATCGTCTTCGCCTGGTTCTGCATCTGCTCCTGCATCTGCACGAACATGTTCTTCGACTGCTCGATGTAGCTCGTCATCATCCCTTGCATCATCGGCGCCTGCATGTTCATGAACTGCGACCAGACTTCCGGATTCATCGCATTGTTTTCGTACAGGCTCTTCGATTGGTCGGCGAGCTTGCTCTGGATGTCGATGAACGCCTGGATGTTCTTCTCCAGATACGCACCCATCATCCCCTGCATCGCATGCCCGTAGAAACGGATGATCTGCGACAGCATCGACGACGAGAACATCGGCACGCCGCCGCTTTCCTCTTCGAGAATGATCTGCAGCAGAATGCTGCGGGTCAGGTCTTCGTTGCTCTTCGCATCGATGACCTTGAAATCCTCCTGGCCAAGCACGAGCTGCTTCACGTCGGTCAACGTAATGTAGGTGCTCGTCTCCGTATCGTACAAACGGCGGTTCGGATACTTCTTGATCAGCCGTTCGCCAGTTTTCTTTGTAGTAGTCATGTAACGCCTTTGAGCGCCTGATGAGCGCAGTGACGGCACCCGGTGCCGCACGCAGTGCACGACCGCGCGCGGCACCGGGCGTTCCCGGAACATCCGACCCACACGGCCGGACGGCATGCGCCGCCCGGCCGCATGGCTCAGCCCATATGCAAGCCGCCGTTCAGCGAGAAATCGGCGCCCGTCGAAAAGCCGGACTCTTCCGACGCGAGCCAGGCGACGATCGAGCCGATCTCGTCGGGCGAGCCAAGACGGCGCACCGGGATCGTCGCGACGATCTTCTCGAGCACGTCCGGACGAATCGCCTTCACCATGTCCGTGCCGATGTAGCCCGGCGACACCGTGTTGACCGTCACGCCCTTCGTCGCGACTTCCTGCGCGAGCGACATCGTGAAGCCGTGAATGCCCGCCTTCGCGGTCGAGTAGTTCGTCTGGCCGAACTGCCCCTTCTGGCCGTTCACCGACGAGATATTGATGATGCGCCCCCAGCCGCGCTCGACCATGCCGTCGATCACCTGCTTCGTGACGTTGAAGAGACTCGTCAGGTTCGTGTCGATCACGGCCGTCCAGTCTTCGCGCGTCATCTTGCGGAACACGACGTCGCGCGTGATGCCCGCGTTGTTGACGAGCACGTCGACCTCGCCGATCTCGGCCTTGACCTTGTCGAACGCCAGCTTCGTCGAATCCCAGTCGCCGACGTTGCCTTCGGACGCATGGAACTCGTAGCCGAGCGCCTTCTGGTCCTCGAGCCATTTCACGCGGCGCGGCGAGTTCGGGCCGCAGCCCGCGACCACCTTGAAGCCGTCCTTGAACAGGCGCTGGCAGATGCTCGTGCCGATGCCGCCCATCCCGCCCGTTACGTAAGCAATTCGCTGAGACATAACCATCACTCCATTATCGTTTTGAGAAGCGCCGAGCGGCAACCTCTCCGTCGCCTGCCTGCCGATCCGCCTGTTCGCCGGGTCGCGCCAACCGGCACGGCCCGGCCGGTTGCCGCCTGATTCGCGTTACGGACGCTCGACCGCGAGCGCGACGCCCATTCCGCCGCCGATGCAAAGCGACGCGAGGCCGCGTTTCGCATCGCGCTTCTGCATTTCGTGCAGCAGCGTGACGAGGATCCGGCAGCCCGATGCGCCGATCGGATGGCCGATCGCGATCGCGCCGCCGTTCACGTTGACCTTCGACGTATCCCAGCCCATCTGCTTGTGGACCGCGAGCGCCTGCGCGGCGAACGCCTCGTTGATCTCCATCAGGTCGAGATCGCCGACCGACCAGCCCGCGCGCTCGAGACAGCGTCGTGATGCCGGCACGGGACCCATGCCCATCACGCTCGGATCGACGCCCGCGTTCGCATACGCCTTGATCCGCGCAAGCGGCTCGAGGCCGAGCGCCTCGGCCTTCTTCGCCGACATCACGAGCACCGCGGCCGCGCCGTCGTTGATGCCGGACGCGTTCGCGGCCGTCACCGTGCCGTCCTTCGCGAATGCGGGTTTCAGGCCCGCGAGCGACTCGGCCGTCACGCCGTGGCGGACGAACTCGTCGGTCGCGAAGCGAAGCGGCTCGCCCTTGCGCTGCGGGATCTCGACCGGCACGATCTCGTCGTCGAAGCGGCCCGCCTTCTGCGCGGCTTCTGCCTTGTTCTGCGACAGCGCGGCGAACTGGTCCTGCTCTTCGCGCGTGATGCCGTATTCCTTCGCGACGTTCTCCGCCGTGACGCCCATGTGGTACTTGTTATAGACGTCCCACAGGCCGTCGACGATCATGCTGTCGACGAGCTTCGCGTCGCCCATCCGAAAGCCGTCGCGCGAGCCCGGCAGCACGTGCGGCGCGGCGCTCATGTTCTCCTGGCCGCCCGCGACGACGATTTCCGCATCGCCCGCGACGATCGCGTTCGCGGCGAGCATCACGGCCTTCAGGCCCGAGCCGCACACCTTGTTGATCGTCATGCCGGGCACCGCGCTCGGCAGCCCCGCCGCGATCAGCGCCTGGCGCGCCGGGTTCTGGCCCGAGCCCGCCGTCAGCACCTGGCCCAGGATCACTTCGCTGATCTGCTCCGGCTTCACGCCCGCTCGCTCGAGCACCGCGCGGATCACTGTCGCGCCGAGCTCCGGCGCGGCGATCTTCGCGAGCGAGCCGCCGAACTTGCCGACCGCGGTACGCGCGGCCGATACGATCACTACGTCAGTCATTTCACTATCCTCCGAGCGAACACGGCACGGCGCGCCGCGAACCGCCCTGTTAAAAATCGGTAGCGAAGGAAAGCGTGCTCCGCCTTCCGCCGTTCGTCAATCGCGCCGCATCACATACCGGCCGGGCGCGGGCTCGATCACCGGGAAGCGCGCGGAGCCGAGCTGCGCGCGCGGCTTCACCTTGCGGCCGCCGTACTGACCGAGCCACTCGATCCACTCCGGCCACCAGCTGCCCGGATGCTCGGTCGCCGCGTCGAGCCAGTCGCTCGCCGATTCCGGCAGCTCCTTCGCACCCGCGTCGTAGGTCCAGTAGCTGCGCTTCTTCTTCGCGGGCGGGTTGATGACGCCCGCGATGTGGCCCGACGCGCCGAGCACGAACTTGAGCGGCCCCGTCAGCAGCGACGTCGATTCGTATGCGGTCTGCCACGGCACGATGTGATCCTCGCGCGAGCCGTAGATGAAGGTCGGCAAGTCGATCCGCGACAGATCGACGGGCTCGCCGCACACCGTGAGCGCGTCCGGCTCGCGCAGTTTGTTCTCGAGATAGGTGTTCCGCAGATACCACGCGTACATCGGGCCGGGCAGGCTCGTCGAATCGCTGTTCCAGTACAGAAGGTCGAACGGCGCCGGCGTGCGGCCCTTCAGGTAATTGTCGACGACGTAGTTCCAGACGAGATCGTTCGGACGCAGGAACGAGAACGTGTTCGCGAACTCGACGCCGCGCATCAGGCCCGGCGTCGCGCCGTTCTTGCCGCCGATCGTCTGCTCGCGCATTTGCACGTGCGCTTCGTCGACGAACACGTCGAGGATGCCCGTATCGGAGAAGTCGAGCATCGCGGTGAGGAGCGTCATCGATGCGGCCGGATGCTCGCCGCGCGCGGCGAGCACCGCGAGCGCCGTCGCAAGCATCGTGCCGCCGACGCAAAAGCCGAGCGTGTTGATCTGCTCGCGCCCGCTCACCTGCTGGACGACGTCGATCGCGGCGAGGAGCCCCTCGTCCATATAGTCGTCCCAGGTCTTGTGCGCGACCGACGCGTCGGCGTTGCGCCACGACACCAGATAGACCTGATGGCCGCACGAAAGCGCATGCGCGACGAGCGAATTCTCCGGCTGCAGATCGAGGATATAGAACTTGTTGATGCAAGGCGGCACGATGAGAAGCGGCCGCTCGAAGACGGTTGCCGTCGTCGGCTTGTACTGGATCAACTGGATCAGGTCGTTCTCGTAGACGACCGCGCCTTCCGTCACCGCGAGATTCTTGCCGACGACGAACTGCGATTCGTCCGTCTGCGAGATCTTGCCGCGCTGCATGTCGGCGAGCAGGTTCATCATCCCGAGCCGCAGGCTCTCGCCTTGCGTCTCGACGAGATTCTTCTGCGCCTCGGGATTGAGCGCGAGGAAGTTGCTCGGCGACGCCGCGGCCGTCCATTGCTGGACCGTGAAGCGGATCCGCTCGCGGGTCTTCGGATCGGTCTCGAGCGCGTCGGCGAGCTCCTGCAGATAGCGCGCGTTCAGCAGATACCACGCGGCCGCGAACGCGTGCGCGGGCGACGCCTTCCACGCGTCCGAGCTGAAGCGCCGGTCCTTCAGATCAGGGGCGGCCGGCGTCGCGGCCGTCGCCTGCTGGATCAGTGCGAGACAATCGCGCGAATAGTCGGCCTGCAGCTTCTGCAGTCGCGCGGGCGGCACCGACGCGACGGGCGCGAGCCCCGCGAACGACGCGGCCGCGCCGGGCCATTCGGGCATCGGCGGCATCTTCGGCATTGCGAACGGGAACGACTGAGGCGGCTGGAACGCCGCGAACGGCGGCTGCGCTAGCGCGCCGCCTGCTGCTGCCCGGGCCGGGTCTGCGAAGCCGCGCCACGCGCTGAGCCAGGCCTCGAACATCTGTTGCATGGGCTGGGTCGCCGATCCGGCTGTCTCGCGACCCTGGGGAGTATCCGTATGAGAGGACGTCGACGAATTTTTCGATGCTGTCATACCTGCCTTAACGGTGGTTCCTCGGTGTTTCCTCGGTATTGCCTGCGGGGACCCTGGAAATCCTGCTCGAGCCGCATGATGTCGACCACCCACTGCGCGCCCCGTCCAGCCGGGCGTCGCGCTCCGGAGCGTTTCTCCAGATTCTGCCGCAGTGCAGTAGTTTTATCATTATCGTTTTCCCCATGTGATCCGTCACCTCCGACAACACATGCTTCGCAAACCGGAATGACTGTTGCGAAACGCGCCGCGCGAGGCCCGGCGGCCACGCCCGGCCAATTGGGCCGGCGAGAGTCTAAGCGATCTTGATGACAGCAATCGCACAGAGCGGCGCAGCAAATCGCGCCAGGCGGCGCGGCGAAAATACCGCTTCGACTCCGTAGTGACTTGCAATAAAGGGCCGCTCGCGGCGGGCGGCCGTCATTCGGCAAGCCAGATCATCGCGGCCATGCGGCCCGTCACGCGATCGCGCCGATACGAATAGAAGCGCGCGCGCTCGGTCACCGTGCACGCGGCGGCGCCGCTCACGCGCGTGACGCCGGCTCGCGCGAGGCGCAGCCGCGCGAGCGCATGGAGATCCGCCAGATACTTGCCGGGGGCGTCCGCCCGCGGCGCGAACGCGCGCTCGGTCGCCGCATAATCGGCGAGCGGCGCCGCATCGAGAAAGGCCGAACGCACTTCGGCGCCGACTTCGAACGCGGTCGGGCCGATCGCCGGTCCGAGATACGCATGAAGACCGTCGACGCGGCCGCCCGCCAACGCCGCGACGCGCTCGGCCGTCTTCTCGACGATCCCCGCGACGAGGCCGCGCCAGCCCGCGTGTGCCGCGCCGACGGCGCGGCCCGCGCCGTCGCACAGCAGCACCGGCAGACAGTCGGCGACCATCACGACGCAGACCGCGCCCGGCGTCGCGGCCACGCTCGCGTCCGCGCGCACGACGCCGCCTGCTCCCGCCTCGCCCGATTCGCCCGCGCTCGCGGCAAGCACGTCCTCCGCGCGCACGACGTCCGTGCCGTGCACCTGGTCGAGCCAGGCCGCGCGCGACTCGCCTGTCAACGCGAGCAGCCGCGCGCGGTTCGTCTCGACGTGCGCCGGGTCGTCGCCCGTATGCCGGCCGAGGTTCATCCCGCCCGCGACCTCGCCCGCGTCGCCCCAACCGCCGTAAGGTGGCTCGCTCACGCCGCCGTTGCGCGTCGAGACGAGCGCGCGCACGCGCGGCGGCGCGTGCCAGTCGGGTTGCACGCAATCGGCCAGCGTCAGGGGTCGCAACGTCGTCATCGGCAGTCAATCCTCATCGTCGTCGGCATACGGGATGCCTTCATCGTAACCGTCGTCATAGACCGCGTCGTCATCACCGAATTCCGCATCGTCCGAGCCGAAGCCGAGCGCGTCGACGAGCGCCGCGAGATCGTCCGGCAGCGGCGCGCGCCATTGCATCGTCCGGCCGGTCGCGGGATGGACGAGGCCGAGCCGCCACGCGTGCAGCGCCTGCCGCGCGAAGCCGCCCGGCAGCGGCGCGACCGAGCGCTTGCCGCGCGCGCGGCCGTACACCGGATCGCCGAGGAGCGGATGCCCGACGTGCGCGCAGTGTACGCGGATCTGATGCGTGCGCCCGGTCTCGAGATCGCAATGGATCGCCGATACCGGCTGGCGCGCCCACATCGCCGTATCGACCGTGCGGAAATGCGTGCGCGCCGGCTTGCCCGCCGCGCCGGTGACGACCGCCATCCGCGTGCGTTCGCGCGGATCGCGGCCGATCGGCGCATCGATCGTGCCCTCGGCGGGCATCTGCCCCCACGCGAGCGCGAAATAGCGGCGCTTCACCGTGCGCGCCTGCAATTGGCGAATCAGATCGGTCTGCGCGGCGAGCGTGCGCGCGACGACCATCAGGCCCGACGTCTCCTTGTCGAGCCGATGCACGATGCCCGCGCGCGGCAGGCCGGCCGCATCGGCATAGCGGTGCAGCAGGCCGTTCAGCAGCGTGCCGCTCCAGTTGCCCGCGGCCGGGTGGACGACGAGACCGGCCGGCTTGTCGATGACGACGAGCGTGTCGTCCTCGTAGACGACCGACAGCGGCACCGGCTCCGGCGCGAACGCGAGCTGCTCGGGAAGCAGATCCGGCAACAGCTCGATCGTCGCGCCGAGCGGCACGGGCTGCCGGATTTTCGCGAGCGCGCCGTCGACGCGCACGCGCTCCGACTCGATCCATTGCTGCAGACGGCTGCGCGAGAACTCGGGGAAAAGCTGCGCGAGCGCCTTGTCGAGGCGCTCACCCGCAAGCGCGGGCGGCACCTCGATCACGCGCGGCGCATCGGCGCCGGGATCGGCGCTCGCGGGAGCGACGAGCGCGTCGCTCGTCAGATCGTCGTCGAGCGAATCGCCGGGAGAAGCGTCGGCGGGGCCGGCGCTTGGGCTATAATCGTCGCGGTTTGACGTGCCCGTACGGGCATTTAACGAACTTGAACGGGTCATTTAGACTGGGTCACTTGAGACTTGAAGCTAGGACAATGCGAGCCCTATTCACCATGATGCATTCGACCAAACGCGTCGCGAAACCTGCGGCAGCCTGGGCCGCGCTGGCTGCGGCCGCGGCGCTCGTCGCGGGCTGCCACGGCTTGCCGCAGAAGACCGATGAGACGGCAGCCTGGTCGAACAACAAATTATACTCAGAGGCTCAGGATGCATTGACGGGCGGCGACTGGGGCAAGTGCGCGAAATACTTCGAAGCGCTGCAGGGCCGCGATCCGTTCGGCCATTTCGCGCAGCAGGCGCAGATCAACGTCGCCTACTGCAACTGGAAGGACAACGAAGCGGCCGCGGCCGACCAGGCGATCGACCGCTTCATCCAGCTCCACCCGGATCACCCTGATATTGCCTACGCGTACTACCTGAAGGGGATGATCCACTTCAACGACGACCTCGGTCTCTTCGGCCGCTTCTCCGGCCAGGACATGAGCGAGCGCGATCCGCAGGCGCTGCGCGAATCGTATGACGCATTCAAGGTCGTCGTCGACCGCTATCCGAAAAGCAAGTACGCGCCGGACGCGGCCGCGCGAATGCGCTACATCGTCAACGCGCTCGCATCGCACGAAGTGCACTCGGCCGACTACTACTATCGGCGCGGCGCGTACGTCGCGGCGATCAACCGCGCGCAGCTCGCGATCAAGGAATACAAGAACGCACCCGCGATCGAGGACGCACTGCACATCATGATGCTGTCGTACGCGAAGCTGAATCAGCCCCAGCTCGCCGACGACACGAAGCGCGTGCTCGCGTCGACGTTCCCGGACAGCCCGTACGTCACGGGCCGCGCACGGCCGGGCGCGAAGAAGTCGTGGTGGCAATTCTGAGCGTCGCGCGGTCGACGCGGCAAAGAAAAACCCGGCCTGTCGAGCCGGGTTTTTCTTTTTGCACGCCTTCGATCCATGTCGCGATGACTGCGCCGGCCGCGTCGCGCGCCACGCGCCGCCGCGGCCGTCGTCGACGACGCGCCTGGGCGCCCTTGCCTATGCCTGCTCGGCCTCGCGCCGCTCGGTGAAGAATTCGCGCACGACGTCGATCTCGCGCGTGCGCTTGAAGGGCGGCAGGCTCTGCCAGATGCGCCGGCCGTACGGCTTGTCGACGAGGCGCGTGTCGCAGATCATCAGCACGCCGCGATCCGTCTCCGCGCGAATCAGCCGGCCCGCGCCCTGCTTCAGCGTGATGACGGCCTGCGGCAGTTGATGAACGGCGAACGGGCTCAATCCCTTTTTCGTCAGCGCATCGAGCCGCGCGGCCAGCACCGGATCGTCGGGCGGCGCGAACGGCAGCTTGTCGATCACGACGAGCGACAGCGCGTCGCCTCGCACGTCGACGCCTTCCCAGAAACTCTGGCTGCCGACGAGAATCGCGTTGCCGTACGCACGGAACCGATCGAGCAGCTCGGTGCGGCTCGCATCGCCCTGCACGAGGAGCGGCGTGTCCCAGCCGCGCGCCTCGATCGTGTCGCGCAGCTTCGCCGCGATCCGGTCGACCGCGCGCAGCGTCGTGCACAGCACGAACACGCCGCCGCCCGACGCCTCGATCGCCGGCAGCGCGGCGTCGAACACCGCGTCGGTGAACACGGGCGACGACGGCTGCGGCAGGTTCCGCGGCACGTACAGGAGTCCTTGCGTTTGATAGTCGAACGGGCTCGGCAGCGTCATCGAGCGGCGCGCATCGAGGCCCATCTGCGCCGCGTAGTGCGTGAAGTCGCCGCGCACCGACAGCGTCGCCGACGTGAAGATCCACGCGCGAGGCACGCCCGCGCGCTGCTTCGCGAAGATCGGCGCGACGGACAGCGGCGTCTCGTGCAGCTGGACCGTATGCGCGAATACTTCGACCCAGCGCACCTTTTCGTTCGGATCGCCGCGCTCGCCCGCTTCCGCGGCGGCTTGCGCATCGGCTGCGTCTTTTTTCTCGCCGGGCGCGACCCAGCCCGCGAGCAGATCCTGCAGTTCGCGCGCGCGGCGCTGGCATGCCGCAATCGACTCGGCGCGCTCCGCCTGCCCGGCGAGCGCGGTCGACAACGCGTCGAGCGCCGCTTCGACCGCATCGAGTGCGCCGAAAAGCGGATGGCCGTCGCCCAGCTGCGCGAGCGACATGCGCACGATGCCGTCGTCGGCGAACGCGAGCCGCACGTCGCGCGCGGCACGCTCAAGCGCGCCGCCGAGCTTCACCCATTCGACCGCGTCGCGCGCATGCGCGAGGCCCTCGACGACCGAGTCGCGCGCGAGCTCGAGCATCTGCGTCGTCGACAGCGTCTCGCCGAAAAAGAGCGTCGCGGTCTCGGGCAGTTGATGTGCTTCGTCGAAGACGATCGTGTTCGCACTCGGCAGCAGCTCGGCCATCCCGGTATCGCGCAGCATGATGTCCGCGAAGAACAGGTGATGATTGACGACGACGATGTCCGCCTGCTGCGCCTCGCGGCGCGCCTGCATCACGAAGCAGTCCTTGTAATGCGGGCATTCCTGGCCGAGGCAGTTGTCGCGGGTCGACGTGACCATCGACCACACGGGCGACGTCTCCGGCACGCTCGCGAGCTCGGCCTTGTCGCCGCTCTTCGTGAGCTTCGCGAAGCGGACGATGTCCTGCAGGTACGCGGTGTCTTGCCTCGACGGCAGGCGGCCGTTGTCGGCCGTGCGCTGCAGATAGTAATGGCACAGGTAGTTCGCGCGGCCCTTGAGCATCGCGACCGTCACGGGCACCGCGAGCGCGTCGCGCACCGTCGGGATGTCGCGCTGGAACAGTTGATCCTGCAGGTGCTTCGTGCCCGTCGACACGATCACCTTGCCACCCCAGAGCATCGCCGGGACGAGATACGCGTAGGTCTTGCCGGTGCCGGTGCCGGCCTCGACGATCAGCGTGTTGTCGCCGTTGTCGGCTCTTTCGTCGCCGGACGACGCGGCGGGCGCTCCATCGCGGCCGGCGGACGCGCCGTCCTGCAGGCGCCGCGCGGGACGCTTGCGCGTCTCGAAGATCTCGGGCTCGGGCATCAGCTTGCCCGACGCTTCCATCGCGGCGGCGACGGCGCGCGCCATGTCGATCTGCGACGCGCGCGGACGATAGCCGTCGAGCGCGCGCGCGAGCAGGCCGCCGTCGCCGAAAATGGCGTCGAGCTCGTTGATGCGTTTCACGCTCGGCGTGTACGCTCCGGCCGCCGCCCCGGCGTCGGACGTGCGTGAGCGCGCGGCGGACGACTCGTCGCGCCGCGCGTCGGAATTGGCATCAAGCGGTGAATTCAAGGCAAGCGGTTCCTAGTATCCGGCGCTTGCCGCGGCGCCGGCGCTTGCCAGGGCCGCGCCTAAGCGCGCTTATCCGGTTCGAGCTGCGATTGCAGCATGATGATTTTGTCTTTGGCCAGCAGCTTTTCCTTCTTCAGCCGGTGCAGCGCCAGGTCGTCGATATCGGAACGACCCTCCTTCAGCTCGATCTCGCGGGCAAGCTGCCTGTGCAGCTCCTGCAACGACGCCAGTCGGTTGTACAGTTCCTGTTGCGTTTCCGCCAAACGGGTTTGCATACTCGCCTCCTCACTGAACCAGCATGCCGGCCGAGCCGCCCGCATGCCCGAGATTGCCTTGCGAAACCACTACCCAACGTACCGCGTTACCGCCCCTGCTGCTTGGCCGTTACTGCTGCTGTTGCTGCTTCTGCTGCGCCTTCTCGGCGGCCTGCCGCTGGCGCTCCTCGACGTCGGCCTTGTGCTGCGCCGCGTCACGCTGCTTCTGTTCGTAGCGCCCGGCGTTCTCCGCGCGCTGCTGCGCGTCCTTCGCCGCTTGCGCATGCGCTGCATCGAGCTTGCGCTGGAACTCGGCCTGCTTCGCGTCATAGGCCTTCTGGTCCGCCGCGCGCTGCGGCGCCTGCGCGTCGCGTTCCGCGCGCTTCAGCGCGTTTTGCTGCTGCTTGCTTTCGTATGCGGCCGCGCTCGCTTTTTCGTCGGCCGCCCGCTGCGGCGCTTGCGCCTGGCGGCCGGCCTCCTTCAGCGCCAGCTGCCGGTCGCGCTCCTGCGCACGCACCGCGCGCTGCTCGTCGTCGAGCGCCAGCTGTTCCTGGCTGATGCTCGCGCGCTCGGCGCGCATCGTCTCGCGCGCCTTGTCCAGGCAACGATTGACAAAAAACGTGCTGTAGCAGTCGTGCTGGGCCACCGCATAACGATAATCGTTTTCCGCCGTGCGTTGATTGAGCACTTTTTGACGCGCATCGAAATTCGCTGGCGCAGCAAACGTGCCCGCATCGGATGCGGCGGCGACAGGCGCTGCGGTGGCGGATTCGGATATCTGCGCGATGCCGGCGACGGGCGCGCAGGACAGCGTCGCCGCAAGCGCTGCGGCGAACGCGACAACGGAGAATCGGGAGGTAGGCAACGTCGTAGGAAAGCTGCGGGTCATGGGTGAAATTCTAACACCCGCGGCTAGCCCCTTTTGCATTTATGGCAAAATGCCCCGCTCCATTCACCCGCCCACCCCGGCTCGAGGGCGCAGCCGGCCGGACCGGGCGATTTCAGCAGGCAGCAGACGCACATCACGACATGACGGAAACCGTAGCACTCAAGATCGTACAGCGCATCGCCGACGAACTGGCGGTCCAGCCCAGGCAGGTCGCCGCAGCGGTGCAACTCCTCGACGAAGGCTCCACCGTTCCGTTCATCGCCCGCTACCGGAAGGAGGTCACGGGCAACCTGGACGACACGCAGCTGCGCCAGCTCGAAGAACGCCTCCTGTATCTGCGCGAGCTCGAAGAGCGGCGCGCGACGATCATCGCGAGCATCGACGAGCAAGGCAAGCTGACCGACGAGCTGCGCGCGGCGATCGAAGCGGCCGACAGCAAGCAGACGCTCGAGGATCTGTACCTGCCCTACAAGCCGAAGCGCCGCACGCGCGCGCAGATCGCCCGCGAAGCGGGGCTCGAGCCGCTCGCGCAGGCGCTACTCGCGAACCCGCTCCTCGATCCGCAAACGGAAGCCGCCGCATACGTGGACGCCGACAAGGGCGTCGCCGACGTGAAGGCGGCGCTCGACGGCGCGCGCGACATCCTGTCCGAGCAATTCGGCGAGACGGCCGAGCTGCTCGGCAAGCTGCGCGACTACCTGTTCGAGCGCGGCGTCGTGTCGTCGGCCGTCGTCGAGGGCAAGGAAGGCGAGGAAGGCGAGAAATTCCGCGACTACTACGACTACTCGGAAACGATCAAGACGGTGCCGTCGCACCGCGCGCTCGCGCTGTTCCGCGGCCGCAACGCCGGCGTGCTGACCGTCAAGCTCGGGCTCGGCGAAGAGCTCGACGCGCAAGTGCCGCATCCGGGCGAGGCGATGATCGCGCGCCATTTCGGGATCGCGAACCAGAACCGCCCGGCCGACAAGTGGCTGTCCGACGTGTGCCGCTGGTGCTGGCGCGTGAAGGTGCAGCCGCACATCGAGACCGAACTGCTCACGCAGTTGCGCGAGACGGCCGAGCATGAGGCGATCCGCGTGTTCGCGCGCAATCTGAAGGATCTGCTGCTCGCCGCGCCCGCGGGCCCGAAGGCCGTGATCGGTCTCGACCCCGGCCTGCGCACGGGCGTGAAGGTCGCGGTCGTCGACCGCACCGGCAAGCTGCTCGCGACCGACACGATCTACCCGCACGAGCCGCGCCGCGACTGGGACGGCTCGCTCGCGAAGCTCGCGCGCATCGCCGCGCAGACGCAGGCCGAGCTCGTCAGCATCGGCAACGGCACCGCATCGCGCGAGACCGACAAGCTCGCGAGCGAGCTGATCGCGAAGCACCCGGCGCTCGGTCTGCAGAAGATCGTCGTATCCGAAGCGGGCGCGTCCGTCTACTCGGCGTCGGAGCTCGCGGCCAAGGAATTCCCGGAACTCGACGTGTCGCTGCGCGGCGCGGTGTCGATCGCGCGCCGGCTGCAGGACCCGCTTGCCGAGCTCGTGAAGATCGAGCCGAAGGCGATCGGCGTCGGCCAGTATCAGCATGATGTGAATCAGCGCGAGCTCGCGCGCTCGCTCGATGCAGTCGTCGAGGATTGCGTGAACGCGGTCGGCGTCGACGCGAACACCGCGTCGGCCGCCCTTCTTGCGCGCGTGTCGGGCCTCAATGCGACGCTCGCGCGCAACATCGTCGACTATCGCGACGCGAACGGCCCGTTCCCGTCGCGCGAGCACCTGCGCCGCGTGCCGCGCCTCGGCGACAAGACGTTCGAGCAGGCCGCGGGCTTCCTGCGCATCAACGGCGGCGAGAACCCGCTCGATCGCTCGTCGGTGCACCCGGAAGCGTACCCCGTCGTCGAACGGATGCTCGCGAAGATCCAGAAGCGCATCGACGACGTGCTCGGCAGCCGCGACGCGCTCGCGGGCCTGTCGCCCACCGAATTCGTCGACGAACGCTTCGGTCTGCCGACGGTGCGCGACATTCTCTCCGAGCTCGAGAAGCCGGGCCGCGATCCGCGCCCCGAATTCAAGACCGCGACGTTCCGCGAAGGCGTCGAGAAAGTGTCGGACCTCACGCCGGGCATGGTGCTCGAAGGCGTCGTGACGAACGTCGCAGCGTTCGGCGCGTTCGTCGACATTGGCGTCCATCAGGACGGGCTCGTCCACGTGTCCGCGATGTCGACGAAATTCGTCAAGGATCCTCACGAAGTCGTGAAGGCGGGCCAGGTCGTCAAGGTGAAAGTGCTCGACGTCGACGTGAAGCGCCAGCGGATCTCGCTGACGATGCGCCTCGACGACGACGCGGCGCCGAGTGCAGCGGGCAGCGGCGGCGCGGAACGCGGCGGAATGCGCGGCGGCAACCGTCCGCCGCGCGCGCGCGAACCGGAGCCGGCGGGCGCGATGGCCGCCGCGTTCGCAAAGCTCAAGCAGCAGCGCTGAGCGCGCGTCGCCCGCAATGAAATCTATCGCCCCCCCGGTTTTTGCAAGACTGATCTTTGATGATGCGGTTGGCTTGCCTAAATCTATCCGGCGTCGTTGTGGGGATTGCTCCCCGCGCCATGATGAGAATCGCGCCCGAGGGCCCTGAAAAAGCCCTCGGCTTCGAAAGCCGATTCCATTGACAGGTTGTCCGTCAGGCCGGTGTTCACGTCATCCAATTTCAGCGATCGCAAAACCAGGTGGGTGGACTACGGTAAAACGTGATGCGGAATCGAGCGCTCAGGCTGGCATGACGCTCGTTCCCGCATTGAAGGCAGTGTGGCGGCTCGCCCGTGCCCTAGCGGTACGCATGAGCTTGTTTGCCAACGCGCAGGCGACCACATTGGCGTGCCGTTGCGTGAGCATGGTGCGCCCCCAGTCGGCCAATCGACCGCTCTGGCGGTCGAGCCGCTGCATGCAGGCACGAGCGCATCGCACCAGCAGACGCCGGATGCTCTTGTCGACTGGCTGACCGATCGGCAGGCCGATGCCGAATTCGAGCAGAAAGCCATGCATCTGGTTGACGGCCTTCGTGCGGTCGCGGATCAGCGATTCGCGAACCCGATGCAGTGCTGACAGCGCTTGTTGCGATCCGGTTTTCGATGTGACAAAGCGCATGGACGGGCACGAAGCCGCCTCACAGATCGCCTCGGCATCCACGAAGCCGTTCTTGTTGCTCTTGACGAAGGGACGCACGAATTGCGGCGAGATGAGCTTGACCTGCTGCCCGGCGCCGGCCAGTTTGCGAGCCCGGCGCAGGCTTCCCTGACCACCTTGCAGACGTGAAATGCGGCAAAGCACTCGATCCACTGCTTGCGGCTCACCTTCTTGCGAAACACGGCCTTGCCATGCCGACCCCGCCCGTGAAGGTGAAACGAATGCCTGCCCAGATCGATTCCAACCAGCGCGACGCGCTGCATGATGGCCTCCAGAAACAAAAACACCCTACAGCGTAACCTGCGTGCAGGGTGGAGGTGACCATCTCTCGAGCCCGCATCGATGCGGGCTTTTTTGCGGTTGCGGCGCCGGTCGAGGCCGGCAAGCGGCTCAACGCCGCTCATGCGTCGAGCCGCGCCGCTCGACGACGAACGGCGCGGCATGCGTTGCTCAGATCTCGATCTTCGTGCCGAGCTCGACGACGCGGTTGGCGGGAATCGAGAAGAAGTCGGTCGGCTTCGCGGCGTTCTGGTGCATCCACGCGAACACGCGCTCGCGCCAGATCGACATGCCGGGCAGATGGGTCGGCACGACCGTCTCGCGCGCGAGGAAGAACGACGTATCCATCAGCTCGAACGTGATGCCGCGCTGGCGCGCGACTTCCTCGAGCACCGCCTTCACGTCCGGCGTCTCGTTGAAGCCGTACTCCGCCTTGACGATGTAGAGCCCCTCGCCAGCGTCTTGGATCGTCACTCGTTCGTCATCCTTCACATACGGAATGTCGCGCGTGACGAACGTGAGGAACAGCGTGCGCTCGTGCAGCACCTTGTTGTGCTTCAGGTTGTGCAGCAGGCTCACCGGCACGAGCTTGTCGTTGCCGGTCAGATAGATCGCGGTGCCCGACACGCGATGCGGCGGATGTGCGAGCAGCCCCTGCAGGAACGGCGCAAGCGGGATGCCGTCGGCCGCGGTGCGCTCCTTGACGATGTGACGCCCCTTGTACCAGGTCATCAGCAGGAAGAACAGCATCGCGCCGATGCCGAGCGGCAGCCAGCCGCCCTGTTCGACCTTCAGCAGGTTTGCGCCGAAGAAGCCGAGATCGACGACGAGAAACACGCCGATGATGAGCGAGACGAGCAGCTTGTTCCAGTTCCAGACCTTCACCATCACGACGGCGGCGAGGATCGTCGTGATCACCATCGTCGCCGTCACCGCGATGCCGTACGCGGCCGCGAGATTGTCGGAGCTCTTGAAGCCGATCACGATGCAGAGGATCACGAACAACAGCAGCCAGTTGACGACCGGCACGTAGATCTGGCCGATCGCGAGGTCGGACGTGTGCAGGATCTTCATCCGCGGCACGTAGCCGAGCTGGATCGCCTGGCTCGTCAGCGAATACGCGCCCGAGATCACCGCCTGCGACGCGATCACGGTCGCGACCGTCGACAGCACGACGAGCGGCAGCGCCGCCCACTGCGGCGCGAGCAGGAAGAACGGATTCTCGATCGCCTTCGGATCGAGGAGCAGCAGCGCGCCCTGGCCGAAGTAGTTGATCACGAGCGACGGCATCACGAGCACGTACGCGGCGAGCCGGATCGGCTTCGCGCCGAAGTGGCCCATGTCCGCGTAGAGCGCCTCCGCGCCCGTCAGCACGAGCACGACGGAACCGAGCACCACGTATGCGAGCAGCACGTGCTCGGACATGAACGAGAACGCGTAGTACGGATTGATCGCCGCGACGACCATCGGCGCGCGCGCAATGTGATAGACGCCGAGCACCGCGATCGTGACGAACCAGAGCACCATGATCGGGCCGAACAGCTTGCCGACCATCGCCGTGCCGTGCCGCTGGATCCAGAACAGCGCGATCAGGATCACGATCGTGATCGGCAGCACAAGATGCGACAGCTGCGGCGCCGCGACCTCGAGGCCCTCGACCGCGGACATCACCGAGATCGCCGGCGTGATCACCGCGTCGCCGTAGAACATGCACGCGCCGAATATGCCGAGCGCCATCATGAGCCCGGTGATGCGGGACTTCGGATTCAGCGGCCGCAGCGACAGCGCCATCAGCGCGAGCACCCCGCCTTCACCGTTGTTGTCCGCGCGCATCACGAACAGCACGTACTTGATGCCGACGACGAGAATGATCGCCCAGAACAGCAGCGAGATCACACCGAGAATCGAGCTTTGCGTGAGAGGAATGCCATGGGCCGGACTGAACGCTTCCTTGAGCGAGTACAGCGGGCTCGTGCCGATGTCGCCGAAAACCACGCCGATTGCGGCGATCGCGAGCGATTGCAGCGAATGCTGGCGCGTGGACGAGTGATTCGTGTCGGTCATAAAAGCGGTATAAATCCGTGCTGGGGTCGGAAAATCGAGCGCTATTCTAACTGGGCACGCAAAAATGCCGCCCACTGGTGTTGTCAGCGCACCACTGGCGGCGGCGAGCCAAGTGTAGCATGGGGTCGTGACGCTTCCCGCCGCGACGGGGCGTCATGATAGCCGGGCGAAGGCGGCGCGCCTACCCTCTTGCCGCGCGATTCTTCCGGCGCTTGTAAAGAGGACGTAAAAAAAACGGCGCCGTCAGGGCGCCGTTTTCGATGCGGCATTGGCCGCGCTCACGCGTCGGACGCGTCGTCGCGCTGCGTGTTGCCGCGCTTGATCCATGCCGCGAGATTGTGCGGGCGCACCGTATCCCATTCTTCGAACGGCTGATGAATCCACGGATTCGTCGGCAGGTACTGGACATGATAATCGGGCTTCACCTTCGAGCAGCCCTTGTACCAGAGCACCGCCGAACGCACGGCCGTCACGGCCGGATAGCGCTCCTTCAGGTGCTGCTGGACGCGCGCGAGCGTCACGCCCGAATCGACGAGATCGTCGACGAGCAGCACGTTGCCCGACAGATCGCCGCGCGTCATCGTGATGTACTGCGCGATGTCGAGATCGCCCTGCTGCGTGCCCGCCGCCTCGCGATACGAGCTCGTCGCGAGAATCGCGAGCGGCAGGTCGTAGATGCGCGACAACTGATCGCCGACGCGCAGACCGCCGCGCGCAAGGCACAGGATCTTGTCGAACTTCCAGCCCGAATCGTGCACCGCGAGCGCGAGCATCTCGATCAGCCGGTGGTATTCGTCCCAGCCGACCCAGAGATTCTTGTCGTCGTTGCGCGGGTCGGACATCGTGAACGTCGCCATGGGATTCTGCGTCATCGGCGCTTACACCTTGAACGGATGGCGCAGCAGGATCGTCTCGTCGCGATCCGGGCCCGTGGACACCATGTCGATCGGCACGCCGGCCACTTCCTGCACGCGCGTGAGGTACGCACGCGCGTTCGCGGGCAGCGCATCCCACGATTTGATGCCGACCGTGCTTTCCTTCCAGCCGCCGAACGTCTCGTAGACAGGCTCGCAGCGCGCGACCTCGGCCGCGCCGCGCGGCAGCAGATCGACGTCTTCGCCGTCGATCTTGTAGCCGACGCACAGCTTCACTTCCTCGAGGCCGTCGAGCACGTCGAGCTTCGTCATGCAGAGGCCCGACACGCCGTTGATCTGGATCGAGCGGCGCAGCGCCGCCGCGTCGAGCCAGCCGGTGCGGCGCGGACGGCCCGTGACGGAGCCGAATTCCTTGCCGACGTTCGCGAGCGTGACGCCGATCTGGTCCTGGCGGCTCGGATTGTCCGCGTCGTACAGCTCGCTCGGGAACGGGCCCGAACCGACGCGCGTGCAATACGCCTTGGTGATGCCGAGGATGTAGTTGAGCTTCTGCGGGCCGACGCCCGCGCCCGCCGCCGCCGCGCCCGCGACGCAGTTGCTCGACGTGACGAACGGATAGGTGCCGTGATCGATGTCGAGCAGCGTGCCTTGCGCACCTTCGAACAGCAGGTTGCGGCCCGCGTGGTTCTCCTCGTACAGACGGCGCGACACGTCCGCGACCATCGGCTTCAGACGATCCGCGTAGCCGAGCATCGTGTCGAGCGTCGCCTGGAAATCGACGGCCGCGCCGCCGAGATACTGGGTCAGCACGAAGTTATGGAAGTCGAGATTCTCGCGCAGGCGGTCGGCGAACGTTCTCGCGTCGAACAGATCCTGAACGCGCAGCGCACGGCGGCCGACCTTGTCTTCGTACGCGGGGCCGATGCCGCGGCCGGTCGTGCCGATCTTGCTCGCGCCGCGGCGCGCTTCGCGCGCCTGGTCGATCGCGATGTGGTACGGCAGAATCAGCGTCGCCGCCTCGGAGATGAACAGGCGCTCGCGAACGTTCAGCCCTGCCTCTTCCAGCTCGCCGATTTCCTTGAAGAGCGCCTCGGGCGACAGCACGACGCCGTTGCCGATGTAGCAGGCGACGCCTTCACGCATGATGCCCGACGGGATGAGGCGCAAGATGGTCTTCTTGCCGCCGATGATGAGGGTGTGGCCGGCGTTGTGGCCGCCCTGGAAACGCACGACGCCCTGAGCGTGGTCCGTCAGCCAGTCGACGATCTTGCCTTTGCCTTCATCACCCCATTGAGTCCCCACGACGACGACATTGCGTCCGGGAGTCGCGTTCACTGCGCTGGCAGACATGTTGATTCGTTAGCTGGTTAAAAACGTATTCTACCTAGGTTCGCCGCCGGTTCCGAATTTTTCCGTTTCGCTTCAACGACATTGCACTCTGGAAGCGCGTCGGAAGCCCGGCGGCGCGGCACGTTCAGCGGGGCTCGACCACCCATGCGCCGCCCTGTTCGACGAGCGCGCGATCGCACGCGAACTCGTCGAGCACGTGATCGTGCCCCGGCAGCGCCTGGATCACGACTTCGCCTGCGTCGCGCAGCGCGCCGACCGCCGCGCGCAACGCGTCGTCCTGCTTCCACGGCGCCAGAATCGCGGCGCCGCGCGCCTCGATCGGCGAAATTCGCGCAATCTCGCGCAGATCGAGCGAAAAGCCCGTCGCCGGACGCGCGCGGCCGTACGCCTGGCCGACGTGATCGTAGCGGCCGCCGTGCGCGACCGCGTTCGGCACGCCGTCGACGTACGCGGCGAACATCGCGCCGCTGTGATACGCGTAGCCGCGCAGATCGGCGAGATCGATCGCGACCTCGGCGTCCTTCACCTGCGCGGCGAGATGCGCGAGGTCGTCGAGCGCCCGCGCGATTTCGGGCAGCGCCGGCAGTTGGCGGCGCGCCTCGTCGAGCACCGACGCGTCGCCGTACAGGCGCGGCAGCGCGCGAAGCGCGGCGCGCGTATCCGTGCCGAGATCGTCGGTCAATTCGTTCAGGCGCGGCACGTCCTTGCCGGCGAGCGCGTCGTAGAGCGCCTCGCCGCGCTCGGCCGCGACCGCGTCGCGCGCGAAGAGCGCCGCCAGCACGCCCGCATGGCACAGGTCGAGCCGGATTTTCTTCAGACCAGTCAGGTGCAGCGCGTCGAGCATCAGTTGCTGAATCTCCAGATCGGCCTCGAGACCCGCATGTCCGTAGATTTCCGCGCCGACCTGGAGCTGCTCGCGGCTCGCGTGCAGCCCGCGCGGCCGCGTGTGCAGCACGGGACCCGCGTAGCAGAGGCGCGTCACGCCCTGGCGGTTCAGCAGGTGCGCGTCGATCCGCGCGACCTGCGGCGTCATGTCCGCGCGCAAGCCGAGCGTGCGTCCCGACACCTGGTCGACGAGCTTGAACGTGCGCAGCCGCAATTCGTTGCCGCCGCTCGTCAGCAGTGACTCCAGATACTCGAGGAGCGGCGGCATGACCATCTCGTAGCCGTACGAACGAAAACGGTCGAGCAGCCTGCGACGCAGTTCCTCGATCTTGCGCGCCTCCGACGGCAGCACGTCGGCAATATTCTCGGGAAGTAACCAGGTCGACATCGTTGCGATCCTACGACGGGAAACACGGCGCGCGACGCGCGCCTCGGATTGAAATCGGGTCGGCGCCCGGCGGATGGCCGGGACGCGCCGAACGGGCGCGGGCGGCCGGGTCAGGTAACGAGCAGAAGCAGCGCAAGCCCGATCGCCATCACGATGAAACCGCCGATCCGGATATGGTGCGGAGGCCGCTCCGCTATTCTACGAAACGTGTCGCGCCACGCGCTCGGAAACACGAACGGAAAGGCGCCCTCGATGATGAGCATCAGCGCGAGAGCAAGCAGTAACGAGCCAGCGAAATCCATGCGAACGACGACGCCCCTTGCACATCAACGGTTGCGGGGAGCGGCAGCCGGCGCCGCGGCGCCGCCCGTCGGGCTGCGCATGAAGCGGAAGAACTCGCTGTCCGGATCGACGACGATGACGTCGTTCGGCTTGAAGCTGTTCCGGTATGCCTGCAGGCTCGCGTAGAACTGATAGAACTGCGGATCGCGGCCGAACGCGTCGGCGGCGATCGACGCGGCCTTCGCGTCGCCTTCGCCCTTGATCGACTGCGCGGCCTTGTAGCCTTCCGCGAGAATCGTCTGCTGTTGCCGGGCCGCATCCGCCTTGATCTCTTCCGCCTGCGCCGCGCCTTCCGCGCGCTCGCGCTCGGCCTGGCGCTGCAGCTCGGCCGTCATCCGCTGGTACGCGCCGTCCGCCTGCGAGGCGGGCAGATCGACGCGCGTGAGTTGCACGTCGACGATGTCGATGCCGAGCGGCGCCGCGTCGGCCTGCAGCGCGCGCTTCGCCTCGTCGGCGATCGCGCGCTGGCTGCCGAGCGCGTCGTCGAGCTCGCGCTTCGCGAACGCGCCGCCGAGCGCGCCCTTGACGGCCGCCGACAGGCGATCGACCTCGCCGCGCGGCGCGCCGCCCGTTTCCTTGTAGTACTTGAGCACGTCGGCGACCCGGTACTTGACGACGGGGCTCACGAGCACGTCGCTCTTGTCCTTCGTCGTCAGGCTCTGCGGATCGGCCGAGTCGAGCGTCTGGACGCGAACGTCGACGAACGTCGCCGTCTGCAGCGGCTGCGGCAGCTTGAAATGAAGGCCGGGGCCGGCAAGCGTCGGCGCGTCGCCGTCGCGCGACGACAGCACGGCCGTATGGCGCGGATCGACGACGAGCACCGTCGACGAAGCGACCAGCGCGACGATGACGATCGCTACGACGAGCGCGATGATTCGGTTCATGTAATGCGCTCCTCGTTACTGCAGATCGTCGGTGCGCGAGCGGCTGCGGAACGCCTCGCGCGAGCGCAGCGGATCGCTGCCGGACGCCGGACTCGCCGCGGCGGGCGCCGACGCGCGAGGCGCGCTCGCGGCAGCCGCGGCCGACGCTGGCGCGGAGAACGCAGGCGCCTGCGCACCGCTCGCGGGCGCGGCAGTGGCGGCGCTCGCCGCATCGGCCGCGCGCTGGCGGCCCGCTTCGACAATCTTGTCGAGCGGCAGATACAGCACGCTGTTGCCCGCCTTGTTGCCGACGTACACCTTCGTCGTGTTCGAATAGATCTCCTGCATCGTCTCGAGGTACATCCGCTCGCGGATCACCGCGGGCGCCTTCGAGTACTGCGCATAGACCTGCTTGAAGCGCTCGGCGTCGCCTTCCGCCTGCGCGACGACGCGCTCCGCGTACGACTTCGCGTCGTCGACCATCTTCGCCGCGTCGCCCTGCGCACGCGGCAGCAATTCGCTCGCGTACGCCTGCGCGGCGTTCTTCGCGGCTTCGCCGTCCTGACGCGCCTTCGCGATGTCGTCGACGGCCGCCTGCACCTGCTCGGGCGGCGCGACGCTCTGCACGGTCACGCCGGTGACGACGAGCCCCGTCCGGTAGCGGTCGAGGTCGTGCTGGATCGCCTTCGCGAGCGCATCGCGCAGCACGTCGCGATCCTGCGCGAGCACGTCGTCCGCGCTCTTCGCGCCGACGATCTCGCGCACCGCCGCCTGCGCCGCCTGCGACACGCTGCGCTCGGGATCGGCGGCACGGAACAGGTAGTCGGTCGCGGACCCGATCCGATATTGAACGGCGAAGCGCACGTCGACGATGTCGGCGTCGCGCGTCAGCATCGACGCGTCCTTCACGTTGGCGAGCCGCACGACGTTGTTGCGGCCGATCTCGATCGAGCGCACCTGCGATGTATCGACGATCTCGTGCGAGTCGAACGGATACGGCAGGCGCCAGTGGACGCCGTCGCCGACGGTGCCCTTGTACTCGCCGAAGCGCAGCACGACGCCAGTCTGGCCATCCTGAACGATGAAGATGCCGCTGCCGAGATAGATTGCGATCAGCACGCCCGCGACAATGCCGACGCCGACACGCGCGGCGCGCCCGTTGTCCGGACGAAAGCCGTTGTTGCCGCCGCCCTTGCCGCCGAACCAGCCGCTCAGGCGACGGTTGAAGTTCCGCCACATCTCATCGAGGTCCGGGGGGCCGTCGTCGCGTCCGTTCGGGCGCTTCGATTCGTTCGCACGCGGCTTGTCGCCGTTGCCGCCGCGTCCCCAGCGGGGATCGTTGATCGACAGCAAGGCGCGCATCCGCCGCCAGGTACTCCGCTCGTTGTAGTCGTTCACCTGTGTTTGTTCACCAGATTGGAGCAACTTGACCGGCCGCAGCCGTCAGCGCCCATGTTCGGAAACCGGGTGGTCTTCGTGTGGTTGCGCCGGCGCGCCGTCAAGCGGCATGGCGCCGACAAGATGTTCCGCGGTAGCGATCTCGGCGATGGCGGCACGCAGCGAGTCCAGACCCTGGCCCGTGCGCGCGCTCAAAAAGACGCGCGAGATATTACCATACTCGTCCCGCTCGACCGCATCCCCTCGGGCCTCGAGCTCGGGCACGGCATCGATCTTGTTGAACACGAGAATCTGGCGGATCGAGTCCGCCCCGATTTCGTGCAGCACCTCGTTGACCTGCTCGATCTGCTCGAGCCGCACCGCGCTCGACGCATCGACGACGTGCAGCAGCAGATCCGCGTGGATCGTCTCTTCGAGCGTCGCGCGGAACGCCGCGACCAGTTGGTGCGGCAGCTCGCGGATGAAGCCGACGGTATCGGACACGACGATCTGCCCGACCTCGTCGCCGAGGTACACGCGCCGCGACGTCGTGTCGAGCGTCGCGAACAATTGATCCGCCGCATATGCCTGCGCTTTCGTCAGCGCATTGAAGAGCGTCGACTTGCCCGCATTCGTGTAGCCGACGAGCGACACCGACATCGTGCCGCTGCGCGCGCGCTGCCGGCGCTGCGTGTGATGCTGGCGGCGCAGCTTCTCGAGCCGCGTCTTCAGCATCTTGATGCGCTCGCCGATCAGGCGCCGGTCGGTTTCGAGCTGCGTTTCGCCGGGGCCGCGCAGACCGATGCCGCCCTTTTGGCGCTCGAGGTGGGTCCAGGCTCGAATCAGCCGGGTCGCGAGGTATTGGAGCTGCGCGAGCTCGACCTGCAGCTTGCCTTCGTGACTGCGGGCGCGCTGCGCGAAGATGTCGAGGATGAGGCTCGTGCGGTCGACGACGCGCCGATTAAGCATCCGCTCCAGATTGCGTTGCTGGGCGGGGGCGAGCGCGTGATTGAAGATGACGATTTCGACGTCGTTCGCTTCGCAGGCAAGCCGCAGTTCCTCGGCTTTGCCGCTGCCGACGAACATGGCGGCGTCGGGACTGGAACGGCGGCCCGTCAGCGTGACGGCGGGATGGGCGCCCGCACTGGAGGCGAGCAGACTGAGTTCTTCGAGACTGGCTTCGAAATCGGTCTTGCCGAAATCGATGCCCACTAACGCTGCGTTGATCAAATTATCGGATGTCAAGGTAAGGCGGCTGGCATCGGGTGCCGACGGCGACGCGAGCCAGCCGCGGCAAAGGGTTAGGACGCTGCTTCCGCATCCGGGTGGAAGTTCACCGGACGCGCCGGCACGACCGTCGAAATGGCGTGCTTGTAAACCATCTGTGTAACCGTGTTCCTGAGCAACACGACGTACTGGTCGAACGATTCGATGTTCCCTTGAAGCTTGATGCCGTTGACGAGATAGATCGAAACCGGCACGTGCTCTTTACGCAGTGCGTTCAAAAACGGGTCTTGTAACAATTGCCCTTTGTTGCTCATGGCGTACTCCATCTTTTTTGCAGGTTGACTAGATTGGGGCGAAGAAAAAGAGATCCGCCGCCAATCGCTACACTATAGCCGATTTTGTCCGCCCCGCCCGCCTCTGCCGTCCGGCCAACGCGGCGCGCCTCGCTCACTCCTTATCGGCGTAAGGGTTCGTCGACGAGCGAAACTCTATGCGCAATGGAGTGCCCGTCAGCGAGAAAGTTTCTCGGAATCGATTCTCGAGATAGCGCTTGTACGTCTCGGTCACGGCGTCGAGCGCGTTGCCGTGAATGACGATGATGGGCGGGTTCTGTCCGCCCTGGTGCGCATAGCGCAGCTTCGGCCGCACCGGGCCGCGGCGGCGCGGCTGCTGGAACTCGACCGCGTCGATCAGCGCGCGCGTGAGCTTCGGCGTCGGCAGCTTCTTCATCGCGGCCGCATACGCGTCGTCGACCGAGCGCATCAACGGGCCGATGCCCGTCTTCTCCGCCGCCGAGATGAAGTGGGACTTCGCGAAATCGAGGAACTTGAGCTTGCGCGCGAGATCGGCCTTCGCGCGCTCGCGCACGTGCGGATCGAGACCGTCCCACTTGTTCACGCCGACGACGAGCGCGCGCCCCTGCTCGACGACGAAGCCCGCGATGTGCGCGTCCTGATCGGAGATGTCCTGCCGCGCATCGAGCAGAAGAATGACGACGTTCGCGTCGGAGATCGACTGCAGCGTCTTCACGACCGAGAATTTCTCGATCGCCTCGAACACCTTGCCGCGGCGGCGCAGGCCCGCCGTGTCGATCAGCGTATACCGCTTGCCGTTGCGTTCGAAGTCGACGTAGATCGAATCGCGCGTCGTGCCCGGCATGTCGAATGCGATCACGCGGTCTTCGCCGATCAGCGTGTTGACGAGCGTCGACTTGCCGACGTTCGGCCGGCCGACGATCGCAATCTTGATGCCGCGCGCGGCGGCGTCCTCTTCGCTCTCTTCCGGCTGGCCCGCGTACGCGACCTCGAGCGCCTCGTTGATCATGTCGGTCACGCCGTCGCCGTGCGCGGCCGAAATCGCGCGCGGATCGCCCAGGCCGAGCTCGTAGAAATCCGACGCGACCGCCGTGTATTTCATCCCCTCGGCCTTGTTGACGACGAGGAAGATCGGCCGTCCGGTCTTGCGCAGATAATCGGCAATCGACTTGTCCTGCGGCGCGAGGCCGTTGCGGCCGTCGACGATGAACACGACGACGTCCGCCTCCTCGACCGCCTGGCGCGTCTGTCGCGCCATCTCGTGCAGGATGCCGTCCTTCGCGACGGGCTCGAAGCCGCCCGTGTCGACGACGAGATACGGCCGCGCGCCGACTCGCCCCTCGCCGTAATGGCGATCGCGCGTCAGGCCGGGCAGATCGGCGACCAGCGCATCGCGCGAGCGCGTGAGCCGGTTGAACAGCGTGGATTTCCCCACATTGGGGCGCCCAACGAGGGCAATGACCGGTTTCATCTGATGATGTCGTCTACGTGAAACGCAGCGGCGGTGAGCCCGCATGCCGCAGGCGGCTGCGCTTGATGGAAATTAGCACGAATTCGCGCCGCGTCGGCGCGCAGGCGGCGGCGTACGTGTCGCGCCGCTCATTTTTTTCGATTCGCTCCCAGCGCCCGCGGATCGCGCCATGCCGCGCCGCCGGGCCGCCGGGCCGCGCCCGCCCGGCAACGGCCGGACGCGCAAAAAATACGACGCGCGGCCGGCGAAGCGCGCGGCCGCGCGGTTGCGTCGCGCGCTTAGCGCGGACGGAAACCGTACACGCCGCCGTCCTGCGTCTGGACGACGAGCGTGTTGCCGGCGAGCACGGGCGCCGCGTTGATCGCGCTGCCGTCTGTCTTCATCCGCGCGACGAACGTGCCGTCGTCGCGCGACAGGAAGTGCACGAAGCCCTTGTAGTCGCCGAACACGACCGCGCGGCCGAGCAGGTACGGCACGCCGACGTCGCGGCTCTTCAGCTTGTCGTTGCGCCAGAGCTCCTTGCCCGTCGCGACGTCGTACGCCGACACGACCGACCAGTCGTCGCCGCCCGCGACCACCGTATCGTCCTGCGCGACGCCGCTGCGGCTCGAGAACGCCTTCTCCCACAGCGGACGGCCCGAATTCGCGTCGAAGCAGCCGAGCTGGCCCTGGAACGTCACAGCGCACGTCTCGGCGCCGACGAGCGTCGGCGCGCCCGTCACGTCGTTGATCCGCTCGACTTCGGTCACGCCCTTCGGGAACGACACGGGCGTCTGCCAGAACGGCTCGCCCGTCTGCAGGTTCAGCGCGACGAGACCGCCGCCCGGGAAGCCCGCGAGCACCGCTGCGTCGCCGGCGAACGTCATGCCGGCCGACACGCGCAGGTTGAGCGGCACCGCGCGGTTGCGGTAGACCCACTTCTGCTCGCCCGTCTGCGCGTTGAACGCGATCACTTGGCCGTCGATCGTGCGCACGATCACGAGGCCGTTGCCGACGAGCGGCGGCGAGAAGACCTCGCCCTGCACGGTCGTCTTCCACAGCAGCTTGCCGTCCGGGCCGAGCACGAACACGCCGCCCTTCAGCGCGCCGACCGCGGTCAGGTTGCCGTCGCTGCCGACGCCCGCCGACAGATCGGAGCCCACTTTCGCGCGCCAGATTTCCTGGCCCGTCTTCGCGTCGATCTTCTCGACCGAACCGTTCGCGCCGGCGACGTACACCGCGTCGCCCACCGCGACGGGAGAGAACGAGTAGCGGCCACCCTTGCCGACGCTCGCCTTCCACACCTGCTGCACGTCGAGCACGGGTTTGAACTCGGTGAGCGGCGTCGGCACGCGGCGCGCGTCCTTCGTTGACGAACAGGCCGCGAGAACCAGGACGGCCGCCGCGCAGGCAACGGGTGCAGCGTAACGTTTCAGCAGATTCATCGATAGCGAAGCAAAGTTAAGTTGTAAAACGGAGCGGGGGCGCTCAACCGCCGAGCGCGTCCAGCTTGAACTGCACGAGTTGGCGCGCGGACGCGTCGTCCTTCGACAGCGAATCGAGCGCGAGCTTGTACGCGGCGCGCGCGTCGTCGCTCTTGCCCTGCGCGGCGAGCAGATCGCCGCGGCGATCGGCGACGATGCCCTTGAACGCGTCCGACGGCGTGCCCGACAGCAGCGCGAGACCGGCGTCGTACGCCTTCTCGTCGAGCAGCAGCGATGCGAGACGCAGCTTCGCGATCTGCTTGTACTCGTCGTCCTTCGCGTGATCGGCGGCCCACTGCAGCTGCGCCTTCGCGCCCGCCGCGTCGCCCGCGCCGTACAGCGCCTTCGCCGCTTCGAGCGCCGTCATCTGCGCATAAGCGGTGCCGCCGAACTTGTCTTCCATGTCCGACGCGACGCGCGCGACCTTCGCCTTGTCGTTCGACTGGACCGCCTGCTGCACCTGCTCGTACAGCACGGCCGCCTGCGCGGCCTGGTGCCGCTGCCAGTAATTCCAGCCGTTCCAGGCGGCGGCGGCGGCGAGGACGGCGATCGCGATCCAGGTCGTCAGATTGCCCCACCGGGCCCACCACGCCTTCAGGCTTTCAATCGATTCTTGTTCGTCGTGATAACTCATCGCCTAGCGATTCCTTCCTGTACACGCTTTTGTCTTGCGGATGCGCCGCGATCAGTCGTCGCCGTCTTCGGCGGTTGCAACCATCGCATTGATTAGAAAATCGGTCAAGCTTTCGACCGGCACGGATTGCTGAACGTTCTTCTCGCCTTCGGCGCCCATGCCGCGCAACGGCTTCACGCTCGCCGTGCCGTTCGCGATCTCGTCTTCGCCGAAAATCACCGCGAACGCCGCGCCGCTCGCGTCCGCGCGCTTCATCTGCGACTTGAAGCTCGCGCCCGCGCCGTCCGCGCTGCAGTGAAGGACCACGTCGAGGCCCGTGTCGCGCAGACGCTCCGCGACGACGAACGCCTGCTCGCGCGCCGCATCGCCTTGGTGAACGACGTACACGTCGACGCCTTCCTGCTCGGGCACGAGGCTCTCTTCCTTCAGGAGCTCGAGAATGCGCTCGACGCCCATCGCCCACCCGCACGCGGCGGTCGGCTTGCCGCCCAATTGCTCGATCAGCGGATCGTAGCGGCCGCCCGCGGCGACCGTGCCTTGCGCGCCGAGCTTGTCGGTCACCCACTCGAACACGGTCAGGTTGTAGTAGTCGAGCCCGCGCACGAGCCGCGGGTTGATCGTAAACGGCAGGTTGTTCGCCTTCAGCAGCTTCTGCAGGCCTTCGAAGTGCGCGCGCGACGCGTCGCCGAGGAAGTCGATCAGCTTCGGCGCATTCTGCACGATCTCCTGCAGCGCGGGATTCTTCGTGTCGAGCACCCGCAGCGGGTTCGTGTAGAGGCGGCGCTGCGCGTCGTCGTCGAGCTGCGCGACGTGCTGCTCGAGATACTTGATGAGCTCGACGCGATGCGCGGCGCGCTCTTCGGCGAGACCGAGCGAGTTGATCTCGAGCTTGATGCCGGTGAGGCCGAGATCGTCCCACAGGCGCTGGCACATCATGATGATTTCCGCGTCCGCGTCCGGGCCCGCGAAGCCGAGCGCCTCGACGCCGACCTGGTGGAACTGGCGATAGCGGCCGCGCTGCGGACGCTCGTGACGGAACATCGGGCCGACGTACCACAGGCGCTTCGGCCCGTCGTACAGCATGTTGTGCTCGATCGCCGCGCGCACGACGGCGGCGGTGTTCTCGGGACGCAGCGTGAGGTTCTCGCCGTTCAGCGCGTCGACGAAGCTGTACATCTCCTTCTCGACGATGTCGGTCACTTCGCCGATGCCGCGCGTGAAGAGCTGCGTGTGCTCGACGATCGGCGTACGGATGTTCTGATAGCCGTAGGCGCGCAGCAGCGACTTCACGGTCGCCTCGAAGAATTCCCACAAGCCGGCATCCTGCGGGAGGATGTCGTTCATGCCCTTCACGCCCGTCAGCTTCTCGAGCTTTCGCTTTTGTTCTGTCATCTGAAATACGGTGGACGAATTAATTCTGGACCGCGGCGCGGCCATAGGTGCGCGCGACGTAGTCGCTCACGATCTGCTGGAATTCTTCCGCGATGTGCTCGCCGCGCAGCGTCTTCACTTTCTGGCCGTCGACGAACACGGGCGCGGCCGGGTTCTCGCCCGAGCCCGGCAGGCTGATGCCGATGTTCGCGTGCTTCGACTCGCCCGGGCCGTTGACGATGCAGCCCATCACCGCGACGTTCATCTTCTCGACGCCCGGATACGCCTTGCGCCACTCGGGCATCTGCTCGCGCAGATACGTCTGGATCCGCAGCGCGAGCTCCTGGAACAGCGTGCTCGTCGTGCGGCCGCAGCCCGGACAGGCGACGACCATCGGCGCGAACGAGCGCAGCCCCATCGTCTGCAGGATCTCCTGGCCGACGATCACTTCGCCCGTGCGCGGCGCGCCGGGTTCCGGCGTGAGCGAGATGCGGATCGTGTCGCCGATTCCTTCCTGCAGCAGCAAGCCGATCGCGGCCGTCGACGCGACGATGCCCTTCGAGCCCATGCCCGCCTCGGTGAGGCCGAGGTGCAGCGCGAAGCCGCAGCGGCGCGCGAGCTCGCGGTAGACGGCAATCAGGTCCTGCACGCCGCTCACCTTGCACGACAGCACGATCTTGTCGCGGCCGAGGCCGAGTTCGACCGCACGCTCGGCGGAGCCGATCGCCGACTGGATCAGCGCCTCGTACATCACGCTCTGCGCTTCCCACGGCTCGGCGCGCGCGCCGTTCTCGTCCATCATCCGTGCGAGCAGATCCTGATCGAGGCTACCCCAGTTCACGCCGATCCGCACCGGCTTGTCGTACTTGATCGCGGCTTCGATCATCTGCGCGAACTGCGAATCGCGCTTCGCGCCCTGGCCGACGTTGCCCGGATTGATCCGGTACTTCGACAGCGCCTCCGCACAGCCGGGATGGTCGCGCAACAGCAGGTGGCCGTTGTAGTGGAAATCGCCGACGAGCGGCACCGACACGCCCATCCGGTCGAGCTGCTCGCGAATCGCCGGCACGGCGGCGGCCGCCTCGGGCGTGTTCACGGTAATGCGCACGAGCTCGGAGCCCGCGTTCGCGAGCTCCTTCACCTGGATCGCGGTGCCGATCGCGTCGGCCGTGTCGGTGTTCGTCATCGACTGCACGCGCACGGGCGCGGCGCCGCCGATCGTCACGAGCGTTCCGCCCCAGCGGACATCGACCGCATGCGACACGCGCCGCGGCGCATGCCCGCCGAACACCGGCTCGGTTGAACAAATCTGACTGCTGCGTGGGGATTGAGCTTCGGATTGCATCGATAGATCCAATTTACGCCAAACGCGCCGCCGTCGGCCGCGCGCGAAAGAGAAAAGCGCCGTGCTCCATCGGCCACGGCGCTTGCCGTCAGGGCAATGCGAAACGCGCGACGTTGCCCCGAGCCGTCGAGTATTTTGCCGGATCGACGGGTTTGCCGTCGAAAGCGATCGATTCGAGCCCGGCCCTGTTGCCGATCGTGACCTTGAGCGGCGCGTCGCCCGCGACCTGCTTGGTCTCGCCGGCGCGCACGAGTGACGAGAACAGCTCCTTGCCGTTCTTGTCCCGCACGCTGAACCAGCAGTCCTGCGCAACCTTCAGTGCGACGACCGACTGGCCGGGCGCGGGCGCCACGGCTGCGTTCGCGCCGTCGGCCGCCGGCGCGGCCGGCTGAACCGCAGCCGCAGCCGACGCGGGCGGCGTGGCCACGGCGCTCGCGACTGCCGGCGCGGAACCCGCGGCAGGCGCGCTCGCCGCAGCCGGGTCGCCGGCCGATGCGCCGCCGACGGGCTGCGACGCAGGCGCCGCGACGGCGCCCGCCTGCGTCACCGTGCCCGACACCGCCGTGCTCGCGGGCAGATCGGACGCGGCGCCTTCCGGCTGCTGCGCATGCGCGGCCGACGCGGCTTCGTCCGCGCCGCTCGACTTGAAGCGCGCAAGCCAGTTCGACGACTCGCCGCCCGTGTGCCACATCACCGCGGCGACGAGCGCGACGACGACCGCCGCGACCGCCCACAGCCATGGCCGGCCGCGCGACGAGCCGCCGAGCGGAATCGATACCCGGCCGCGCGGCAGACCTGTGCCGGCCGACGCCGGCATCGACAGATCGACCTCGGGCACGCCCTTCTCGCGGCGCAGCGCCTGCGCGAACGGCTCCGGATCGACGCCGAGCATCTTCGCGTAGCTGCGCACGAGGCCGAGCGCGAAGGTCGCGCCCGGCAGCTGGCTCGTATCGCCCGCCTCGAGCGCCTGCAGCTTCGGCGCCGCGACCTTCAGCCGCGCCGACACGTCTTCGACCGACCATCCCTTCGCCTCGCGCAACTCCGCGAGCCGTGCGCCCACTGCCGCGACCGACGCAATGCCGGCACCGGCCGCCGCCGGTTTCTCGCCTGCGTTCGTCTCTGGGCTCTTTGACGGCTGCGGTTCGCTCATCCTCTTCCTCGCGTCGATTCTTCTTGCCTGCACGCCCGCGCCTGCTCCGGCCGGGCTCGCAACATCACCGTTGTCACACACTGCGCGGCGCCGCGCGCCGCCCCGATCGCTTTACGCGTATTTCACTGCCGGCCAGGGCATCCCCGTCAAACCGCCCGTACCTCGATAATCTTTGCTGCGCCCGTCCGCTCGGCGAGACGCGTGCGGTCCTTGACCGCGCCCGCCAACTGGCCGCAGGCGGCGTCGATGTCGTCGCCGCGCGTCTTGCGGATCGTCGTCACGACGCCCGCATCGATCAGGACCTGCGCGAAGCGCTTGATCTGATCCGGCTTCGAGCGCACGAGCCCCGACTCCGGGAACGGATTGAACGGGATCAGATTGAATTTGCACGGCACGTCGCGCGTCAGCGCGAGCAGCTCGCGCGCATGCGCCTCGGTGTCGTTGACGCCGTCGAGCATGCAGTATTCGAACGTGATGAAATCGCGCGGCGCGACCTTCAGATAGCGCTGGCACGCGGCCATCAGCTCGCGCAGCGGGTGCTTCCTGTTGAGCGGCACGAGCTCGTCGCGCAGCGCGTCGTTCGGCGCGTGCAGCGACACCGCGAGTGCGACGGGCAGCTCGGCGCCGAGTTTGTCCATCATCGGCACGACGCCCGACGTCGACAGCGTCACGCGCCGGCGCGACAGACCGTATGCGTTGTCGTCGAGCATCAGCCGCATCGCGGGCACGACCGCCGAATAATTGAGGAGCGGCTCGCCCATGCCCATCATCACGACGTTCGTGATGACGCGATCGGCCCGGCCGTTCGGGCCGGGCTCGCGTCCGAGCGACGCGCGGAGCGCGAATTCCGCCATCCGCAACTGCCCGACGATCTCGCCCGTCGACAGATTGCGGGAAAAACCTTGCTTGCCGGTCGAGCAGAAGCGGCAATTGACCGCGCACCCCGCCTGCGACGACACGCACAGCGTGCCGCGCGTCTCTTCGGGGATGAACACCGTCTCGACCGCGTTGCCGCTGCCGACGTTGATGAGCCACTTGCGCGTGCCGTCGGCCGACACGTGATCGCTCAGGATGTCGGGCGTGCCGATGACGGCGCGCCCCTTCAGCTTCTCGCGCAGCGATTTCGCGAGATCGGTCATCCCGTCGAAATCGGCTGCGTTGTATTGGTGGATCCAGCGCTGCAGCTGCTTAGCGCGAAACGCCTTCTCGCCGAGGCTGCCGCAGTACGCGACGAGACCCTCGGCGTCGAGGTCGAGTAGATTGACGATGGTTTCGCTCGCCATGATGCCCTGCCTTGCCGCCAAACGCGCCGGATCCCGACCCGCTTAGCGCGAGTAAACGTTCATTTCCGGGAAGAAGAACGCGATTTCGACACGCGCCGTTTCCGCGGCGTCCGAGCCGTGCACGGCATTCGCGTCGATGCTGTCCGCGAAGTCGGCGCGGATCGTGCCCTTTTCCGCCTTCTTCGGATCCGTCGCGCCCATCAGGTCGCGGTTCGTGAGGATCGCGTTCTCGCCTTCCAGAACCTGGATCATCACCGGGCCCGAGATCATGAATTCGACGAGGTCCTTGAAGAACGGACGCTCGGCGTGCACGGCGTAGAATTTCTCCGCATCGGCGCGCGACAGGTGCGCCATGCGCGCCGCCACGATCTTCAGGCCGGCGCTTTCGAAACGGCTGTAGATCTGGCCGATCACGTTCTTCGCCACCGCATCCGGCTTGATGATCGACAGGGTGCGCTCGATTGCCATAAAAACTCCAAGAAATTAAGAGGTTACAGTTTCAAATGAATCCGCTATTGTAACACGTTCCCGTGTATCATTGCGATTGAACCCTTACACGATCGAAAGGTTCTAATACATCGTGTTTCGCGGGCGCCGAGGCGTTGAAACCTCCGCTCTCGAAACCTATCTTAGGGGTAGCGGCATCACGGTTTTTTGCGGCGCAACAAGCGCGCCGCCCGCCGGCGGCGCCGCCACGTTCCATGTTAGGAGAAACCATGAACGACTATCCGTACAACTTCGGCCGCGGCGGCGCGATCAGCACGGCCGAGACCCGCAACCGCGTGCTGCGCAACACCTACTGGCTCCTCGCGCTGTCGATGGTGCCGACCGTGCTCGGCGCGTGGGTCGGCGTCGCGACGGGTTTCTCGCTGTTCGCCGCGACGAGCCCGATGATGAGCCTTCTCGCGTTCTTCGCGATCGCGTTCGGCTTCATGTTCGCGATCGAGCGCACGAAGAACAGCTCGGCCGGCGTGTTCGTGCTGCTCGGCTTCACGTTCTTCATGGGCCTGATGCTGTCGCGCCTCTTGAGCTTCATCCTCGGCTTCTCGAACGGACCGTCGCTCATCATGCTGGCGTTCGGCGGCACCGGCGTGATCTTCGCCGCGATGGCGACGGTCGCGACCGTCAGCAAGCGCGATTTCTCGGGCCTCGGCAAGTGGCTCTTCGTCGGCGTGATCGTGCTCCTGCTCGCGATGGTCGCGAACATGTTCCTGCAACTGCCGGCGCTGATGCTGACCGTGTCGGTGCTCGCGATCGTGATCTTCTCG
The DNA here is from genome assembly GCF_000959365.1 of Burkholderia oklahomensis C6786. NCBI lineage: Bacteria > Pseudomonadati > Pseudomonadota > Betaproteobacteria > Burkholderiales > Burkholderiaceae > Burkholderia > Burkholderia oklahomensis. The sequence continues at coordinate 3,590,142 of NZ_CP009555.1, read as the reverse complement.
GCGTACATGCTGTTCGACGTCCAGCGCGTCGTGAACGGCGGCGAGACCAACTACATCAGCGCGACGCTCGCGATCTACCTCGATCTGTACAACGTGTTCACGAACCTGCTCGCGCTGCTCGGCATTTTCGGCGGCAACCGCAACTGAGCCTGAGCGACGCTCGCCGCGCATCGCGAAAAACCAACCGGCCCGAGGGCCGGTTTTTTCTTGCGCGCGTGCCGCGCGGGCGCCGGCGTCATGCGCGCTCGAAGAGCGCGATCGATTCGACGTGCGACGTGTGCGGGAACATGTTGACGACACCCGCGCCCTTCAGGCGATAGCCCGCCTCGTGCACGAGGAGACCCGCGTCCCGCGCGAGCGTCGACGGATTGCACGACACGTAGACGATCCGCGCGGGCAGCGGCCCGACGCCGCTCTGCGCGATCTCCGCGAGCGCCTTCGACACCGCGAGCGCGCCTTCGCGCGGCGGATCGATCAGGACCTTGTCGAACGCGCCGAGTGCGCGCAGATCGTCGGCCGTGACCTCGAACAGGTTGCGGCATGCGAACGACGTATGGCCGTCGACGCCGTTTTCCTTCGCATTCTCGAGCGCGCGCGACGTCAGCGTCTCGCTGCCCTCGATCCCGACCACCTCGCGCGCGAGCCGCGCGAGCGGCAGCGTGAAGTTTCCGATCCCGCAGAACAGATCGAGCACGCGATCGCCGCGCGAGGGCGCGAGGAGGCGCAGCGCGCGGCCGACGAGCACGCGGTTGATCTGGTGATTGACCTGCGTGAAGTCGGTCGGCTTGAACGGCATCCGGATCCCGTATTCGGGCAGCGTGTAGTCGAGCCGCACGTCGAGCGGATAGAACGGCGCGACCGTATCCGGTCCCTTCGGCTGCAGCCAGAACTGTACGCGATGCGTGTCGGCGAATTCGCGCAAGAGCGCCTCGTCGGCCGCGTTGATCGGCTCGAGCACGCGCAGCACGAGCGCCGTCACCTGCGAGCCGACCGCGAGCTCGATCTGCGGCATGCGGTCGCGGATCGACAGTTGCTCGACGAGCCGGCGCAGCGGCACGAGCATCGCCGACACGTGCGGCGGCAGCACTTCGCAGCTCGTCATGTCGGCGACGTAGCTGCTCTTCTTCTCGTGGAAGCCGACGAGCACGCCGCCCTTCTTCGCGACGTGGCGCACGGTGAGGCGCGCCCGATACCGGTAGCCCCACGACGGGCCGTGAATCGGCGCGAACATCGCTTCCGCGCGCAGCTTCGCGAGATGCCACAGGTTGTCCTCGAGCACGCGCTGCTTGATCGCGACCTGCGCGCGCATGTCGAGATGCTGCATCGAGCAGCCGCCGCAGGTGCCGAAAAACGTGCATTTCGGCTGCGTGCGCATCACGCTCGGGCGCAGAATATCGACGACTTGCGCCTGCTCGTAGGTCGGCTTGCGGCGGAAGCTCGAATACGTGACGCGCTCGCCGGGCAACGCGCCTTCGACGAAAATCACCTTGCCGGGCTCGCCGTTTTCGTCGACGACGCGGCCGACGCCGCGCGCTTCCATGTCGAGCGAATCGATATCGAGAACCGGGGCGCGATCGGGGGCGGCGGGCGCATTCGACGCGCGGCGCGAAGGGAGAGGGACGGCTTCTGACACCAGCTTTTCCTGACGAACGATTGTGGGGAAAGGCGAGATTGTAGACGAACGGCCGTCACGCAATGGAGATTCGACGATGCGACTCATCAGTTGGAACATCCAATGGGGACGGGACGCCGACGGCACGGTCGACCTCGCTCGCACCATCGACGCCGCCCGGCGGCTCGTCGACTTCGACGTGCTGTGCATGCAGGAAGTCACGCGCGGCTTTCGCGCGCTGCCGGGCGGCCCGTCCGACGATCAGTATGCCGAACTGGCCGCGCTATTGCCAGGCTACTCCGTATTCGACGCGATCGGCGTCGATCTGCCGCCGCTCGAGCCCGGCGCGCCGCGCCGGCAGTTCGGCAACGCGCTCGCGACGCGGCTGCCCGTCGAGCGCGTGATGCGCCACGCGCTGCCGTGGCCTGCGAGCGCGGCCGCGCCGTCGATGCCGCGCTGCGCGCTCGAAGTCACGCTGCGCGCGCCGCTCGGTGCGCTGCGTGTCGTCGTCACGCATCTCGAGTACTACTCGGCCGAGCAGCGGCTCGCCCAGGTCGACGCGCTGCGACGCCTGCACCGCGAGGCAGCCGCGCATACGCGCGCGAGCGCGCCGCCGGAGACGCCGACCGGCCCGTTCGCACCGTCGGCGCGCGCGGCCGACGCGATCGTCTGCGGCGACTTCAACAGCGCGTACCGCAGCGACGCGTATCGGCGCTTTCTCGCGCCGTTTCCGGACGCGCCGCGCTTCGTCGACGCGTGGCTCGCGCGCCATCCGGGCGAGACGCCGCCGATGACGGCGGGGGTCTACGACACCGAGCAATGGAAGGAAGGGCCGCTCACCTGCGATTTCGCGTTCGTCACCGATACGCTCATCGGCCGTCTGTCGCGCTGCGAGATCGACGGCGCGGTGCGCGCGTCCGACCATCAGCCGATCGCGCTCGAATTGAGCGACACATGAGCGCCGAAGCGCCGGTCGGCTGGCAGGCGGATGGAGGCAAACGGGAAGTGCGGCGTCCGCCGCGCGGCGGACGTCCGGTCACGCGTCGAACGCGGCGAGGTACTCGGCCCAGTGCGGCGCCGGCTCCTGCGCGAGCGAGTTCTTCACGAGCGCGATCTCCTCGGCGTACTCGGCGGGCGACAGGCCGCCGCGCATCTGCTGGAACCGGCAATACAGCAAGTACGTGTTCACGACGTCGGTCTCGCAGTAGTTGCGGATCTCTTCGATCCGCCCTTCCTGGAACGCCGTCCATACCTGGCTGCCGTCCATCCCGAGCTTGCCCGGGAAGCCGCACAGCTTCGCGAGCGCGTCGAGCGGCGCGCTCGCGCGCGGCTGATAGAGCGCGAGCAGATCCATCAGGTCGAGGTGCCGCGTGTGATAGCGCGACAGATAGTTGTTCCACTTGAACTCCCGATCGTCCTCGCCCATGTCCCAGTAGCGCGGCGCCGCGACGCCGTGCACGAGTCCGCGGTAATGCAGCACCGGCAGATCGAAGCCGCCGCCGTTCCACGACACGATCTGCGGCGTGTATTTCTCGATCACGCGGTAGAACGACTGGATCAGCGTCGCTTCCGGGTCGCCGGGCGCGCCGAGCGAGCGCACGCGAAAGCCGGTGTTGTCGCGAAACACGCACGAGATCGCCGCGATCCGTTGCAGATGGAGCGGCAGGAAATCGCTGCCCGTCTTCTCACGGCGCGCGGCGAACGCGTGCTCGGCCACGTCGGCGTCGGCGAGATCGGCGGGCAGATCTTCAAGACGGCGAATGCCGTCGACATCGGGAATCGTCTCGATGTCAAAAACCAGAATCGGTGTCATTGATCAGTTACAGAACGGCGTCCTTGCGTACGCCGTTGGATGCGAAAAACCGCTTGAGCCGCACGAGCGCTTCCTGCTGGATCTGGCGAACCCGCTCGCGGGTCAGCCCCATCTCGTCGGCAAGCTCCTCGAGCGTCGCGGGTTCGATGTGGTTGAGGCCGAAGCGCCGCTCGATCACGTGGCGGTGCTTGTCCGACAGGCGCGACAGCCACGCGCGCGTCAGCGTCTCCAGCTCGCGGTGCTGAACCTCCGCATCGGGCGACTGGCTCTGGTCGTCGGGCAGCAGATCGAGCAGGCTGCTCGCCGGATCGAGATCGAGCGGCGCGTCGAGCGACGCGGTGTGCTCGTTCAGCGCGAGGATGTCCGTGACCTCCTCGGCCGTCTTGCCGGTCAGATACGCGATGTCGTCGATGCTCGCCTCGCGGCGCTCGGCCGCCTCGCCCGTGGAAAGCGAGTTCTTCTCCAGATGGCGCTTCGCGCGCAGCACCTGGTTCAGCTCGCGGATCACGTGCACCGGCAGCCGCACCGTGCGCGCCTGATTCATGATCGCGCGCTCGATGCTCTGGCGGATCCACCAGGTCGCGTACGTCGAGAAGCGGAAGCCGCGCGTCGGATCGAATTTCTCGATCGCATGCATGAGCCCGAGGTTGCCTTCTTCGATCAGATCGAGCAGCGGCACGCCGCGATTCAGATAGCCTTTCGCAATGCTGACGACGAGCCGCAGGTTCCGCTCGATCATCACTTGCCGCGCGTCGAATTCGCCCGCCTTCGCGAGCCGCGAATAGCGCTGCTCTTCCTCGACCGTCAAGAGCGGCTTCACGCTGATGCGGTTCAGGTAGTGCTGGATCGTGTCGGCGGTGAGCTCCGCCTGCAGAAGCGCCCGAAAATCGTCGAGATCGGGCGCCGCGTCGGCGGTGCCGCCGCGCTCTTCGCCCGAGTCGTCCGAATCCGCCTCGCGCGACTCGTAGTCGCGTTCGTTGTCGGCGACGTCTTCGTCCTCGTCCGTCGAAGCACCAGCACGCTCCACCGATGCTTGCGTGGCTCGACTGATTTTCTCAGACTCGGCTTGCGGCTCGTGGCGCTTCGATTTCGGCATGGTCGTCTCGTTTATTGAGGCGGCAAATACTTCAGCGGATCGACAGGTTTACCCTGCCGGCGAACCTCGAAATGCAGCATCACGCGGTCGGAATCGCTGTTACCCATCTCGGCGATCTTCTGGCCTTTCGTCACCGCGTCCCCCTCTTTTACCATCAAAGCGCGATTGTGTGCATACGCCGTGAGATAAGTTGCGTCGTGCTTGATGATAATGAGGTTGCCATAGCCGCGCAGCCCGTTCCCCGCGTAGACCACACGGCCGTCCGCAGCGGCCTTCACGGCTTCGCCGGCCGGGCCGCCGATGTTGATCCCCTTGTTCTTCGAATCGTCGAACGTGTTCAGCAGCGCGCCGCGCACCGGCCACGCGAACGACACGCCGCTGCTCGCGGCAGGCGCGCTCGTGTCGCCCGGCGCAGGCGCGGCGGGCGCGGAGCTCGCGCTGGAACCGGAGCCATAGATCGGCGGCACCGCGGCCGGGCCGCTGGAGAGCGGCGGCGTCGCCGCGCCGCCCGCGATCGGTGCGGCCGTCGTCGCGCCGCCCGGGAGAGGCGCGACGCGCAGCAGCTGATCGACTTCGATCTGGTTCGGGTTCGTGAGGTTGTTCCACGCGGCGATGTCGCGATAATTCTGACCGTTCTCGAGCGCGATCCGATAAAGCGTGTCGCCCGGCTTCACCCGGTAGAAGCCCGGTGGCGCCGGCGGCAGCGGCGCGGCCGGCTGCGTCGCAGCCGTCGTGCCGAGCGAACCGGAACGGTCGACGACGGGCGCCTGGTCGAGCCGCGTCGCGCACGCGCCGAGCAGCGTGAAAGCCGCCACGCAAATCGCGCGCTGAGCGAGCGAGAGCGGAACCTTCGAACGATTGTTTTGCATCGCGCGCAGCATACTCATCGGTATCAAATCACTCCGGATTTTAAAGGGACAAAGAAAACGCGATCAAGCCGCGACTCGCGCCACTGCGCGGGTGCGACGCGCTCCACGAGCGTCAGCACCTGCTCGCCCGCCTGCTCGCCGACAGGCGCGACGAGCCTGCCGCCGATCGCCAATTGTTCCAACAGCGCCCGCGGCACGTCGAGCCCCGCCGCCGCGATCACGATCGCGTCGAACGGTGCCGCGGCGGGCAGACCCACGCGTCCGTCGCCATAATGCAGGCGGATGTTCGGCACGCGCAGCGGCCGTAAATTCAGTTTCGCGCGCTCGTAGAGCGGCTTCACGCGTTCGATCGAATACACGTCGCGCGCGACGCGGCTCAGCACCGCGGCCTGATAGCCGCAGCCCGTGCCGATTTCGAGCACGCGCTCGAGCGTGCGGCCCGCCGCTGCGAGCTCGATCATTCGCGCGACGACCGACGGCTTCGAGATCGTCTGCTGATGGCCGATCGGCAGCGCCGCGTCTTCATACGCCTGGGCCGCAAGCCCCGGATCGACGAACATGTGGCGCGGCACGGCCGCCATCGCTGCGAGCACGCGCGGATCGGTCACGCCGTTCGCCTGCAGCCGTTCGACCATGCGCTCGCGCACCCGTTCCGAAGTCAGCGCGAGCGCGCCCGTCAGCGCGACGTTCGGCGCGGCGCTCTTGTCGCCGTTCTTCGCGGATGCGGGCGGCGCGCCCTTCGCGGCGCCGGGTGCGCCCGGCGCATGCTTCTTCGCGTGCGCGGCCTTCGCCTTCGGAACGGACACGCCGGCCGCCCCCGTCGCGCCGGCCGCGCGATGCGTGCGCCGATCGGGCTTGAGCACGGACGCGGCGGCGGGCGCTGCAGCCGCCGCGGCGGTGAGGCGCTGGCGGGCGGCGTCGCCCGTCGCCTGGCGCTCGGCCGCGCGCCCTTCGGGCTTGCGCGGCTCGCGCTTCAGGTCCTCGAGCACGAGCGGAAACCGCTTCGCGCGCTCGCCGCTCATGAAGCGCCGCTCCCGGCTCGCGCCCAATCGCGCGTGGCTGCCAGCATCTGCGTGTGCGTGAGATCGAGCTGCAGCGGCGTGATCGACACGTAGCCCGCCGCGGTCGCGTGGAAATCCGTGCCTTCGCTCGCGTCGAGCGCCTCGCCCGACGCCCCGATCCAGTAGATCGGCTCGCCGCGCGGATTGGTTTGGCGAATCACCGGCTGCGACGGATGGCGCTTGCCGAGCCGCGTCACGCGCCAGCCCTTCAGCTCGTCGTAAGGCAGGTTCGGAATGTTGACGTTCAGGAGCGGCTGGCCGGGCAGCGGATTGTCGAGATAATGGCGAACGACCTCGGCCGCGACGCGCGCCGCATCCGCGAGATGCGCCCAGTCCTTGTGAACGAGCGAGAACGCGATCGCCGGCACGCCGAACATGATGCCTTCGGTGGCGGCGGCGACCGTGCCGGAATACAGCGTGTCGTCGCCCATGTTCTGGCCGTTGTTGATCCCCGACACGACGAGGTCCGGCTTCGCGTCGAGCATGCCCGTCAGCGCGATGTGCACCGAGTCGGTCGGCGTGCCGTTCACGTAGTAGAAACCCGTGGTCGCCGAGCGCGACACCGAGAGCGGACGCGATAGCGTCAAGGAATTCGACGCGCCGCTGCAATTCTGCTCGGGCGCCATCACCATGACCTCGGCGATCGGGCGCAGCGCTTCGTACAGCGCGGCGATGCCGGGCGCGAGGTATCCGTCGTCGTTGCTGAGTAGTATTCGCATCCGGCGATTGTAACCGAGGAAAGATTGCGCGAGAGCGACAGCCCGGGCCGCCTCGCGCGCGGCGTGCAACGGTGCGCGCGAGGCGCGCCGCGCGCGGCCCCGGCGCTCAGATCGCGCGCCTCTCGCGCAGCGCGGCGATCGCCTGCGCGTCGTAGCCGAGCTCGGCGAGCACCTCGCCCGTATGCTCGCCGAGCTCGGGGCCGAGCCAGCGCGTTTCGCCCGGCGTATCGGACAGCTTCGGCGTCACGTTCGGCAGCGGGATCTCCGCGCCGCCGGCGAGTTTGAAACGCTGGATCATCTGGCGTGCGACGAACTGCGGATCGGTGAACATGTCGGCTACGCTGTAGATCCGCGACGCCGGCACGTCGGCCGCGTTCAGCACCGCGAGCGCGTCGTCGATCGTGCGCTCGGCGAGCCATGCGCCGATCGCCGCGTCGATCTCCTGCGTGCGCGGCACGCGGCCGTCGTTGTGCGCGAGCGCCGGGTCGCCCGCGAGATCGTCGCGGCCGATCGCCTTCATCAGGCGCTTGAAGATCGGATCGCTGTTGCCGCCGATCACGATGCTGCCGTCGCGGCACGGATACGTGTTCGACGGCACGATGCCCGGCAGCGACGCGCCCGTGCGCTCGCGCACGAGCCCGTAGACGCCGTATTCGGGCACGACGCTCTCCATCATGTTGAAGACGGCCTCGTACAGCGCGACGTCGACGACCTGCCCCGCGCCGCCGTTCGCGTTGCGATGATGCAGCGCCATCAGCGCGCCGATCACGCCGTGCAGCGCCGCGATCGAATCGCCGATCGAGATGCCGATGCGCGGCGGCGGCAGCTCCGGATAGCCCGTGATGTGGCGCAGCCCGCCCATCGATTCGGCGATCGCGCCGAAGCCGGGACGGTCGCGATACGGGCCCGTCTGCCCGTAGCCGGACAGGCGCACCATCACGAGGCCCGGATTTTCCGCGGACAGCACGTCGTAGCCGAGCCCGAGTTTTTCGAGCAGGCCCGGGCGGAAGTTCTCGACGACGATGTCGGCTTCGCGCGCGAGGCGGCGCACGATCTCCTTGCCCTCGTCGGACTTCAGGTTGATCGTCACCGATTTCTTGTTGCGCGCCTGCACCGACCACCACAGCGACGTGCCGCCCGCCTCCGGATACAGCTTGCGCCACTTGCGCAGCGGGTCGCCGCCGTTCGGATCTTCGATCTTGATGACTTCCGCGCCGAACTCGGCGAAGAGGCGCGCGGCGAACGGGCCTGCGATCAGCGTGCCGAGTTCGAGCACCTTGACGCCCGCGAGCGGGCCGTGGGTTGCGCTCATGTCGCTTCCTTGGATCGTTGAACGGAGCGCGGCGTTCGGCCGCGCGGTGCCGGCGCGCGCCGGCTAGAGGGTGCGCCTGTCGAGCATCGCGCGGGCGATCGTGCCGGCGTCGACGTATTCGAGCTCGCCGCCCACCGGCACGCCGCGCGCGAGCCGCGTGACGGCGAGACCGCGCGCCTTCAGCGTCTGGCCGAGGTAGTGCGCGGTCGCCTCGCCTTCGTTCGTGAAGTTCGTCGCGAGCACGACCTCCTTCACGACGCCGTCCGATGCGCGGCGCACGAGCCGGTCGAAATGGATCTCCTTCGGACCGATGCCGTCGAGCGGACTCAGGCGGCCCATCAGCACGAAGTACAGCCCGCGGTAGGTCATCGTCTGCTCGAGCATGATCTGATCGGCCGGCGTCTCGACGACGCACAGCAGCGCCGGATCGCGCTCCGGATCGCTGCAGACCTCGCAGATCTGCGCCTCCGTGAACGTGTTGCACTTCTCGCAGTGCCTCAGATGCTCGGTCGCGAACAGGAGCGAGCGCCCGAGCCGCTCCGCGCCCTCCCGATCGTGCTGCATCAGGTGGTACGCGATGCGCTGCGCGGACTTCGGTCCGACGCCCGGCAGCGCGCGCAGCGCTTCGACGAGCTCGGACAGCGCGGAAGGCGGCTTGATGCTCATGCGCAAACGGCGTCGACCGAACGGTTCATCGTCAGAACGGCAGCTTGAAGCCGGGCGGCAGCGGCAGGCCCGCCGTCATGCCGCTCATCTTTTCCTGCGACGTCGCCTCGGCCTTGCGCACCGCGTCGTTGAACGCGGCGGCGACGAGATCCTCGAGCATGTCCTTGTCGTCGGCGAGCAGGCTCGGATCGATCGACACGCGGCGCACTTCGTTGCGGCAGGTCATCGTCACCTTGACGAGCCCCGCGCCCGACTGGCCTTCCACTTCGATGAGGGCCAGCTGCTCCTGCATCTTCTTCATGTTTTCCTGCATCTGCTGGGCCTGCTTCATCAGCCCGGCGAGTTGGCCTTTCATCATGAACTTGCTCCTTCGTAATCGATTGCGAACGGGCGCGATCTTAGCGCCGGTTCATGAATATGGGAATCGGACGCGGCGAGGCGACCGATTCGCGTCAATGCAGCGTCGGCGCGGCGCCGTCCGCAGCGCCCGCTTCCGGGCCGACGGGTCGGATCGAACCCTCGACGATGCTCGCGCCGAATTCGCGCAGCAACTGCTGGACGAACGGATCGGCGCTCATTTCCTGCTCGGCCTCGCGCTGCCGCTTCGCGCGCTCGGCGGCGGCGATCGCGGCCGCGGTGCGGCGCGCCGGTCCGACTTCGACCGAGACCTCGACCGGCTTGCCGAGCGCATCCGCGAGCGCCGCCTTCAGCTTCGCGACTTGCGCGGCATCCGCGTATTGCGGCACCGGCACGGCGAGCTTGAGCACGCCGCCGTCGACCGACGTCAGCTCGCTGTTGAACGCGAGCTGATAAGCGACACCCTTGAGCGACAGGCTGGCGGCGAGCATCGGCCATTCGCCGTCGTAGCCGATCGCGTCGAGCGGAATCGCCTCCGGCAGCGGACGCGTGTCGACGGGCGGCGCGGCCGCCGGCTTCGGCGCGCCCCGGACGTCGTCGGGACCGCTGTCGAATACCGGAACGAATCCGTCGTCGGGCGGGATGAAGCCGTCGTCCATCGAAAACGGCACGTAGTCGTCGGGCGGGATGTCCTCCCACGGCGGCGGCGCGTTGCGAGACCCGGCGCGCGCGGCGCCGTTCGGCGCCGCATCGCCTTGTGCCGAGCGGGCGCGCGGCGTCGGCACCGGCACGCGCGGCGCGGACTTCGCGGCGGGTGCGGCAGCCGGCTCGGCCGAGCGGGCGGCGCCGGCGCCACGGCCGCGATCGGACGACACGCGCATGCCCGCGTTGCGCAGCACGTCGAGCGCCGCGGCCGCACCGGTCGCGCGCGACGCGGGTGCGAAAGCCGGCGCGGCGGGTGCGGCCGGCGCTTGCTCGGCTGCGGCAGGGGCCGACTCCGCCGCGATTTCAGCCGTCGACGCGGCGGCAGCAGGCATGGCCGCAGCGATCGTTGCGACGGCTGTCGGTTCAGGCGAGGCGGCCGCGCGCGCCGCGGATTCGGATGCAGCGCTTGGCTGCGAGTTCGCCGGCGCGCTCGATTCGGCGCGCGGCGCGGCGGAACGTGGCTGCGCGTCATCCGATCGAGCGCCCGCCGGGACACGCGCGTTCGCCGGCGCGTCGCCGTCGTTCGCGGGCGCATCGGCGCTTCGCTCCGCCGCTGTCGGCTCGGCTTGCGCAGGCGGCGGATCGGAGCGAGCCGCCTTCGCGCGTGCGCCACCCGCCTTCGGCGCTTGCGCCGCAGCGGCAGTCGCGGTCGGCGCCGCCGATGCACCGAGCGCCGCAGCCGCGCGCGCGCTCGACTTCGTCGCCGCACCGCTCGCCTGCGCCGGCAGCCCGCCGCCCGGCGCGCCGCCGCCCGTCGTCGCGGGTTCGAACGCAAGCATCCGCAACAGCGTCATCGTGAAGCCCGCGTATTCATCGGGCGCGAGACCGAGCTCGCCGCGCCCGACCGTCGCGATCTGGTAATAGAGCTGCACCTGCTCCGGACTCATCAGCTCGGCGAAACGGCGCAGATCGGCCGCTTCCGGCCATTCGTCGAGCACCGATGCCGGCGCGAACTGCGCCCATGCGATCCGGTGAAGCAGGCTCGCGAGATCCTGCAGCGCGGCCGAGAACGACAGGCTGCGCAGCGCCATCTCGTCGGCGACGGCCAGGATCTGCGGGCCGTCGGCCGCGGCGAGCGCGTCGAGGAGGCGCACCATGTAAGTCTGGTCGAGCGTGCCGAGCATGCCGGACACGGCGGTTTCCGTCACTTCGTTCGCCGAATACGCAATCGCCTGGTCGGTCAGCGACAGCGCATCGCGCATGCTGCCCTGCGCGGCGCGCGCGAGAAGACGCAGCGCCTGCGGCTCGAACGCGATCTCTTCTTCGCCGAGAATCCGTTCGAGATGCGACACGATGTGCCCGGCCGGCATCTGCTTCAGATTGAACTGCAGGCAGCGCGACAGCACGGTGACGGGAATCTTTTGCGGATCGGTGGTCGCGAGGATGAACTTGACGTGCGGCGGCGGCTCCTCGAGCGTCTTCAGCATCGCGTTGAACGCGTGGTTCGTCAGCATGTGCACTTCGTCGATCATGTAGACCTTGAAGCGCGCATCGACGGGCGCGTACACCGCGCGCTCGAGCAGCGCGGCCATTTCGTCGACGCCGCGATTGCTCGCCGCGTCCATTTCGACATAGTCGACGAAGCGCCCCTCATCGATTTCGCGGCACGCGCGGCACACGCCGCACGGCTGCGACGTGACGCCCGTCTCGCAATTGAGCGCCTTCGCGAAGATGCGCGACAGCGTGGTCTTGCCGACCCCGCGCGTGCCCGTAAATAGATAGGCGTGATGCAAACGCCCGCCGTCGAGCGCGTGCGTGAGCGCCCTGACGACGTGCTCCTGGCCGACGAGCGAAGCGAAATCCTTCGGACGCCACTTGCGTGCGAGAACTTGATAGGTCATCGGGAAATTGTATCAGCAACGCCGCGCCGCGCCGACAGGTTGAACGTCGCGAAATGCGCGCACATCGGAGCCGGTTGGGAAGCGAAAGGAAAGGGAGAAAAACGGAAGAATGCGAGCGGGAAATTCAAGCGGAAGGTGACGAGCCCGACCCTCGGCACTGGCGGAAAACGGCTGTGGCTGCTTCGTTCCCGACCTGACCAGGTTGACCGTCCCACCATGCGAGGAGGCCCGTCACGGCGCATTCTAGCATCGCTTCGCGAGCGGCGCGACCGTTATTCGCATACGAGACGGCAAATCGCGCCATTCCCGATGCCGATCCGCACCGTCGCGAACGCGCCGCCCGCCCGAATCCTGCCCGCCTCTCGCCTCTTGCAATTCGCCGCGCCGCTCCCATTTGATCCGCACGCGGGCGGCGAGCCGGATGGATGCGCATCCCCCCTATTCGCGTAGCGGCTACTATCGCCGTCAACAGCGGATAGCAATTTAGGCTAATATGACGCCCGAATGACCCGCGAGCCGCGGTATGCAGCCCTCACGCCCTTCTTTTCGCAAGAGCGGAGCTTCCTGCCCCGGCGACCGGCAAAGCCCGTGGGCAGCCGGCGCAGGCAGTCCCCGAACCGAAAGAGGTATTGACCCAATGAGCGAACAGATCAAACACATCAGCGACGCATCGTTCGAGCAAGACGTCGTCAAGTCCGACAAGCCGGTCCTGCTGGACTTCTGGGCCGAGTGGTGCGGTCCGTGCAAGATGATCGCCCCGATCCTCGACGAAGTCGCGAAGGATTACGGCGACAAGCTGCAGATCGCGAAGATCAACGTCGACGACAACCAGGCGACGCCCGCGAAGTTCGGCGTGCGCGGCATCCCGACGCTGATCCTCTTCAAGAACGGCGCGGTCGCCGCGCAGAAGGTCGGCGCGCTGTCGAAGTCGCAGCTCACCGCGTTCCTGGACAGCCATCTCTAAACGGATGCGCCGCGGCGCACGTGTTGTCGGCTGACAACACGTGCGCCGCGAAATCCGCCGATCGGTCGCTCAAGCCCGAATCGGCCTATGCTAGAATCAAAAACGTCGATAAGACGCACATAAGTCTCTGAGCGATTCCGCTCGCCCTCCTCCCTATATCTTTCGTCGCATCTCCTCCCTGGCGGGATCTCCGTATGCATTTATCCGAGCTCAAGTCTCTGCACGTCTCCGAATTGATCGAAATGGCCAATGGCCTGGAGATCGAAAACGCGAACCGCCTGCGCAAGCAGGAGTTGATGTTCGCCATTCTCAAAAAGCGCGCCAAGACGGGAGAAACGATCTTCGGCGACGGCACGCTCGAAGTGCTGCCGGACGGTTTCGGCTTCCTGCGCTCGCCGGAAATGTCGTACCTCGCGAGCACCGACGACATCTACATCAGTCCGTCGCAAATCCGCCGCTTCAACCTGCACACCGGCGACACGATCGAAGGCGAAGTCCGCACGCCGAAGGACGGCGAGCGCTATTTCGCGCTCGTGAAGGTCGACAAAGTCAACGGGCAGCCGCCCGAGGCCTCGAAACACAAGATCATGTTCGAGAACCTCACGCCGCTGCACCCGAACAAGCCGCTCGCGCTCGAGCGCGAAATGCGCGGCGAGGAAAACGTGACGGGCCGCATCGTCGACATGATCGCGCCGATCGGCAAGGGCCAGCGCGGCCTGCTCGTCGCGTCGCCGAAGTCCGGCAAGACGGTGATGCTTCAGCACATCGCGCACGCGATCAAGCAGAACCATCCGGACGTGATCCTGTTCGTGCTCCTCATCGACGAGCGCCCCGAGGAAGTGACCGAAATGCAGCGCTCGGTCGCGGGCGAAGTGATCGCGTCGACGTTCGACGAACCGGCCACGCGTCACGTGCAGGTCGCCGAAATGGTGATCGAGAAGGCCAAGCGCCTCGTCGAGATGAAGCACGACGTCGTGATCCTGCTCGATTCGATCACGCGTCTCGCGCGCGCGTACAACACCGTGATCCCGGCGTCGGGCAAGGTGCTGACGGGCGGCGTCGACGCAAACGCGCTGCAGCGCCCGAAGCGCTTCTTCGGCGCGGCGCGCAACATCGAGGAAGGCGGCTCGCTCACGATCATCGGCACCGCGCTGATCGAAACCGGCAGCCGCATGGATGACGTGATCTACGAAGAGTTCAAGGGCACGGGCAACATGGAAGTGCACCTCGAGCGCCGCCTCGCGGAAAAGCGCGTCTATCCGTCGATCAACCTGAACAAGTCCGGCACGCGTCGCGAAGAGATGCTGATCAAGCCCGAGATCCTCCAGAAGATCTGGGTGCTGCGCAAGTTCATCCACGACATGGACGAAGTCGAAGCGATGGAATTCCTGCTCGACAAGATCCGCCAGACGAAGAACAACGCCGAATTCTTCGATCTGATGCGCCGCGGCGGCTGACGCCCGCCCGCTCGCATGCCGCAGCAAAGAACCGCCCGCTCGCCGGGCGGTTTTTTTATCCCTCAACATGTACGTGAACGTACACGTTGATCTATAATCGCGGACATCGATCCTTCGTCGCCCGGAGATTTCCTCGCCATGAGCGACGCCCCGTCCACCCTGCTCCTGACCGTACGCGACGCCGCCGAGCGGCTCGGCGTGACGCCGCGCACGCTCAAGTACTACGAGGAGCGCGGACTCGTCACGCCGTCGCGCAGCGAAGGCCGCTACCGGTTGTACGACGTCGCGGATCTCGAGCGCTTCGAGCGCATCCTGCGGCTGCGCGCGCTCGGCTTCTCGCTGCACGGCATCACCGAGATGCTGAAGCGCCCGCTCGAAGCGACGGGTGACGGACGGCGGCGCTACTCGGACGCGTCGCTGCGCGACATTCACGCGGATCTGTCGCAGCAGATCGCGACGCTCGATGCGCGCATCGCCGCCGCGCAGCGTGAATTGAAGGAGGTACGCGCGCTGAAGAAGGAATTGCAGCACGACATCGATTACGTCGAGCGCCGGCTCGCCGGCGAAAACCCCGACGAGCTGATCGCCCAGCGCCGGGCCGCGGTGCGCGGCCGCAAGTCGAGCAGCCGCAAGACGGGCGGGACCGACGCATGAGCGCGGCGCCGGATCGGCCGCCGCTCTGGAGCGTCGCGAACCTGCGCGGCGATTTCTTTCCATGGGTGCTCGCGATCGTCACCGGCCTCGACTACTTCGACAACGCGGCTTTCTCGTTCTTCGCGAGCTACATCGCGGGCGGGATCAACGCGTCGCCCGACGAGCTCGTGTGGGCGTCGAGCGCGTACGCGGTGACCGCGGTGCTCGGCATCCTGCAGCAGCAATGGTGGGTCGACCGGCTCGGGCATCGCCGCTACGTCGCCGGCTGCATGCTGATGTTCTCGCTCGGCGCGGCCGCCGCGGCGCTCGCGGACACGTCGCTGCAGCTCGCATTCGCGCGCGGCTTCCAGGGCTATTTCATCGGCCCGATGATGGGCGCGTGCCGGATCCTGATCCAGATCAGCTTCGCGCCGAAAGACCGCCCGCCTGCGACGCGCGCGTTCCTCATCATGCTGCTGCTCGGCAGCGCGCTCGCGCCGATCGCGGGCGGCCTGCTCGTCGCCCACTTCACGTGGCGCGCCCTGTTCGCGTGCACGGTGCCGACGGGCATCCTGTTCGCGGCGCTCGCATTCGTCGCGCTGCCGGATTCCGGCCACACGCCGCCCGACGAGCGCGGCAGCGCGCACTTCTGGCCGTACGTGATCTTCGCGCTCGCGCAGGCCGCGCTGCAGATCGTGATGCAGCAGGTGCGCTTCCAGCTCTTCGCCGGCTCGCCGCAGCTCGTGCTGCTGACGGCGGGCGGCCTCGCCGCGCTCGCGTGGTTCGGCCATCACCAGTGGCATCATCCGGCGCCGCTCGTGCGGCTGCACGCGTTTCGCGAACGCACGTTCCAGGTGGGCCTGCTGCTCTACATGTTCTATTACTACGAGACGACGGGCTACAGCTACCTGATCTCGCGCTTTCTCGAGACCGGGCTCGGCTATCCGGTCGAGAATGCCGGGCGGCTCGTCGGCACGATGTCGCTGATCTCCGCGAGCGCGCTCTTCGTCTATCTGCGCT
The DNA here is from genome assembly GCF_000959365.1 of Burkholderia oklahomensis C6786. NCBI lineage: Bacteria > Pseudomonadati > Pseudomonadota > Betaproteobacteria > Burkholderiales > Burkholderiaceae > Burkholderia > Burkholderia oklahomensis. The sequence continues at coordinate 3,574,017 of NZ_CP009555.1, read as the reverse complement.
ACGCGAAGCTCCTCACGCACAAGAAATGGATCATCGTGCCGGGCTTCGCGATGGCCGCGTTCGCCGCACTGTGGATGACGCGGATGGCGCCCGACGTCGGCCAGGCCGCGCTCATCGTGCCGCTTCTGATGCGCGGACTGCTGCTCCTCTTCATCGTGCTGCCCGTCGCGAATCTGACGTTTCGCGTGTTCGCGATCGAAGAGTATTCGCACGGCTACCGGCTGAAGAACATCGTTCGACAACTGACGATCTCGTTCGCGACCGCGTCCGTCATCATCGTCGAGCAGCACCGGCTCGCCGTGCATCAGACGCGGCTCGTCGAGCAGGCGAACGTCTACAACCCGCTGTTCCAGCAGACCATCGACACGCTGACGCGCGGCTTCGCCGAGGCGGGCCACGCGCTGAACGACGCGCACGCGCTCGCGCTCGTCACCGTGAGCCGGACGATCGCGCAGCAGGCGTCGTTCCTGTCGTCGCTCGACGGCTTCTATTTTCTCGCGGGCGTCGCGATCTGCGGCGGCATCTTCGCCGCCTGGCAAAAAGAGATCGATTGAGGTACGTTTAGCGCCTGTCGATTCACGCCCTCTCCGCCCCGATGTTTTCCAAACTCACCCAGTGGTTCGACGCGCGCCGCCGCGACCGCGCGCTGCGCTCGCATCCGATCCCGGATGCGCTGTGGCGCGACACGCTCGAGCGCCTGCCGTTTCTGTCGTATCTGTCGAGCGAAGACCGGGAGCGGCTGCGCGAGACGACGAGTCTCTTTCTCGCGCAGAAGTCGTTCTCGACCGCACACGGGCTCGAGCTCACCGATGCGATCGTCGTCGGCATCGCCGCGCAGGCGTGCGTGCCCGTGCTGAACCTCGGCCTCGACCTGTATCGCGGCTGGGTCGGCATCGTCGTCTATCCGGGCGAGTTCGTGATCCGCAAGACGGTCGAGGACGAGGACGGCGTCGTTCACGAAGTCGAGCACGACGCGAGCGGCGAAGCGTGGGAAGGCGGCCCGGTGATCCTGTCGTGGGAGGACGTGCAGATGTCGGACGGCTCGGACGCGTACAACGTCGTGATCCACGAATTCGCGCACAAGATCGACATGATGAGCGGCCCGGCCGACGGTCATCCGCCCCTTTTTCGCCGCTGGCATGCGCCGGGCCTCGACGCCGAACGCTGGGCCGACGTGTTCGACCATGCGTACGACCAATTCTGCGACCGCGTCGACGCAGTGCCGGACCGAGCGTGGGCGCGCTTCGAGCGCGATTCGCTGATCGATCCCTATGCAGCCGACCACCCGTCGGAATTCTTCGCGGTCTGCAGCGAGGCGCTCTTCGTGAAGCCCCGGGCGTTCGAGGCCGAATTTCCGGAGCTTTACCGGCTGCTCGCCCGCTATTACCGGCAGGATCCCGCGCAAACGGGCATCCTCGCGCAACCTGCCGCGCGCGCCTGACGAAAAATTCGCCAAGCGTCTGATTTTCTGGCATAATCGCGAGCTTTCGACCTTAGGCAAGTGGCTCGCGCCGGGCTTTCGCACCGCGCAGCGCCGACCGGCGTCGATTCACGGTGCGCCCAGCAAGCATGTCCCGGCTGTCCGGGCATGATGCGAAGCGCGCCGCGATGCGCAAGCGGCGGGCTGGCTACCGCTCTCACACTGGAAAAAACCATGAAACAAGGCATTCACCCGGATTACCGCGAAGTCGTCTTCCAAGACATGTCGAACGGCTTCAAGTTCATCACGCGCTCGACGATCCAGACGCGCGAAACCGTCGAGCTCGACGGCAAGACCTACCCGCTCGCGAAGATCGAAGTGTCGTCGGAATCGCACTCGTTCTACACCGGCCAGCAAAAGATCATGGATACGGCGGGCCGCGTCGAGAAGTTCAAGAACAAGTTCGGCGCACGCGCCAGCGGCAAGGCTGCGAAGTAAGCTTCGCGCCCACCTCGGCACCGGCCTCGCGCCGGACCGGCTCCGCAAAAAAGGCAGCCCAGGCTGCCTTTTTTTGTCCCCGCTCATCCCGCTCGGCCGCCGAGCGCCGCGCGGGCCGTCCGGTTCGCTGACGCGCGTCGTCGTGCGCGTCTACAATGCCGGATGCTCGAAATGGCCCGCCGCGCCCGCGTCGGGCATGTCACCCATCCTCTGCCGCCCATCTGCATGAAGCCTGTCGTTCGCCTTACCGCTTCCGCCACCCGCGCACTGCCGCGCTGGCTGCTGCTCACGCTCTGCATCGTCTATGCGGCGTTCGGGCTGTTCGGCCGCGATCCGTGGAAGAACGAGGACGCGGCGGGCTTCGGCGTGATGTGGACGATGGCGCAAGGCGGGCTGCACGACTGGCTGCTGCCGAATCTCGTCGGCAAGTTCATTACGTCCGACGGGCCGCTCGGCTACTGGCTCGGCAGCCTCGCGATCCGCGCGCTGCCGTGGATCGACGCGAGCAACGCGTCGCGCGTCTATTCGGGCGTGCTGTTCTGCGTCGCGTCCGCTTTCGTCTGGTATGCCGCGTATCTGCTCGGCCGGCGCGCCGAGATCCAGCCGTTCAAGTATGCGTTCGGCGGCGAGCCCGAGCCGCGCGACTACGGCCGCACGCTCGCCGACGGCGCGCTCCTCGTCCTGCTCGCCTGCTTCGGCCTCGCCGAGCGCGGCCACGAGACGACGCCGCAGCTCGCGCAGTTCGCGTGGATCGCGATGTTCGTCTACGGGCTCGTGCGTGCGATCGACAAGCCGGTGCAAGGCGCGCTCTGCTGGGGCGTCGCGCTCGGCCTCGTCGCGCTGTCGGGCAATCCGGTGCTCGTCGCCGCGCTCGCGGTCGGCACGCTCGCGCTCTATCTCGTCACGCCCGAGATCCGCTGCGTGCAGGTGCCCGCGATCGGGCTGCCGCTTGCCGTCGCGGTGTTCGCGATCTGGCCGTTCGCCGCGCTCGCCGCATTCCCCGACGACGCGGGCTGGTTCTTCGATCAATGGCTGCACGGCAGCCTGATGCGCTTCTCCGGCCCGCCGACGACGGTGCTCGCGTACGCGGCGAAGAACCTGCCGCTCTTCACGTGGCCCGCGTGGCCGCTCGCGATCTGGGCGTGGGTGAGCTGGGCGGGCCTGCGGCGCCGGCCGCATATCGCGATTCCGCTGTCGGTCGTCATGCCGCTCGTCGCGCTCGTGATCCTGCAGAGCCAGCAGACGAACCGGATGTACATGCTGCTGCTGCCGCCGCTCGCCGTCGTCGCGACGTTCGCGCTGCCGACGCTCAAGCGCGGCGCGATCAACGCGATCGACTGGTTCGCGGTGCTGAGCTTCACGATCCTCGGCACGTTCGTGTGGCTCGTGTGGCTCGCGTCGCTGACGGGCTTCCCGCATCCGCTCGCGCGCAATCTCGGCCGCCTCGTGCCGGGCTATGAGCCGCATTTCAAGGTGCTGTCGTTCGTCTGCGCGATCGCGGCGACCGCGTGCTGGCTCGCGCTCGTGCGCTGGCGCATCTCGCGGCAGCCGAAGGTGCTGTGGCGCAGCGTCGTGCTGTCGAGCGCGGGCACGACGCTGATGTGGGTGCTGCTGATGACATTGTGGCTGCCGATCGTCAACTACAGCCGGACCTATCGCGACGTCGCGCAGCAGATCGCCGCGCACCTGCCGTCCGACTACGAGTGCATCTCGCCCGTGCGTCTCGGCGACGCGCAGATCGCGACGTTCGCGTATTTCGGCGACATGCACTTCTCGTTCACCGAGGACTGCGACGTGATCCTGCGCCAGGACCGCGCGGACTTCGGCGAGCCGAGCTCGATGTCGCAGTACGTGTGGCGTCTCGTGTGGGAAGGCCGCCGCGCCGCCGACCGCGACGAGCGCTTCCGTCTGTACGAACGGATCGAACGCCCGAAAACGCCCGTCAAGCGCCGCCCGCCGCACAAGGCCCGCTGACCGATGCTCGGCGACCTCCGCAGGATTGCCGGTCTCGCGTGGCCGGTGCTCGTCGGCCAGCTCGCGATCATCGCGTTCGGCGTGATCGACACCGCGATGGTCGGCCGCTTCTCCGCGCTCGATCTCGCGGCGCTCGGGCTCGGCACGTCGATCTACATATCGGTCTACATCGGGCTGACCGGGATCCTGTCGGCGCTGCAGCCGATCACGGGACAGCTGTACGGCGCGCGACGCTACGCCGAGATCGGCGAGGAAGTGCGCCAGGCGATGTGGCTCGCCGTGCTGCTCGCGGTCCCCGGCTTCCTGCTGCTGCATTTTCCGCAGCCGCTGCTGCAGATCGCGCACGCGCCCGCCGAGCTGCACGAGCGCACGGTCGCGTATCTGCGCATCCTGTCGTTCGGGCTGCCCGCGAGCTTGCTCTTTCGGATCTACAACGCGCTGACGAATGCGGCGGGCAAGCCGCGGCTCGCGATGAGCCTGCAGATCGGCGCGCTCGCCGTCAAAGTGCCGCTCAACATCTGGTTCATTTTCGGCGGCCTCGGCGTGCCCGCGCTCGGCGGCCCCGGCTGCGGGCTCGCGAGCACGCTGATCAACTGGGCGCTCGCGATCGTCGGCTTCACGCTGCTCGCGAAGCTCGACGTGTTCGAGCCGCTCGCGATCTTCTCGCGCTTCACGCGGCCCGTCTGGCAGCGGCAGAAGGCGCTCCTCACGCTCGGCGTGCCGATGGGGCTCTCGTATCTGATCGAGGTCACGTCGTACACGTTCATGGCGCTCTTCATCGCGCAGTTCGGCACGACGACGCTCGCCGGCCATCAGATCGCGAGCAACGTCGGCGCGGTGCTGTACATGATGCCGCTTTCCATCGGCGTCGCGTCGTCGACGCTCGTCGCGCGCGCGCTCGGCGCGAAGCGGCTCGACGAAGCGCGCGCGCTCGGCCGGCACGGGATCGCGCTCGCATGCGCGGCCGCGTGCGTGTACGGGATCGTCGTGTTCGCGCTGCGGCCGCTGATCGTGTCGGGCTACACGCCGAATCCGGCCGTCGTCGCGGCTGCGATGCCGCTCGTCGCGATCGTGACGTTCTATCACTTCTTCGACGCGCTGCAGATCACGACCGCGTTCGTGCTGCGCGCGCACAAGGTCGCCGTCGTGCCGACTGCAATCTATGCGGTCGCGCTGTGGGGCGTCGGGCTCGGCGGCGGCTATCTGCTCGGCTTCGACGTCGGCGGCGTCGTGCCTGCGCCGCTCACGGGCGCGCGCGGCTTCTGGATCGCCAATACGGCGAGCCTGATCCTCGCGGGCGGCGGGCTCGCGCTCTATCTGCGGCGCATCGGGCGGCGGGAGCTGAGCGGCGGGCGGTGACGGGCGGCGGGCGCCTTCCGCCTTGTGCTTTTCGATGCGCGTCTTCCGTCTTCCGTCTTCCGTCTTCCGATTTCCGATTTCCGATCTCCGCCTTCCCGCGCCCGGCCTCCCGCTCCCAATGTCGAGCCTGCGCGTCAGCGCCCGTGCGCCAGTTCCCCCGCGTGATACGACGACCGCACGAGCGGCCCCGCCACCACTTCGGCGAAGCCGAGCGCAAGCGCGTCCGCGCGCCATGCCGCGAACGCGTCCGGCGTCGCGTAGCGCCGCACCGGCAGATGGAAGCGCGACGGCGCGAGGTACTGGCCGATCGTCAGCACGTCGACGCCGTGCGCGCGCAGATCCCGCATCGTGTCGCGCAGTTCGTCGTCACGCTCGCCGAGCCCGACCATCAAGCCCGACTTCGTCACGAGCGACGGCCGCGCGCGCTTCGCCGCCGCGAGCAGCTCGAGCGAGCCGCGATAGTCGGCGCCCGGCCGCGCCGCGCGGTACAGCGACGGCACGGTCTCGACGTTGTGATTGAACACGTCCGGCCACGCGGCCGACAGCGCGTCGAGCGCGCGCTCGGCGCGGCCTCGGAAGTCCGGCGTCAGGATCTCGACGCCGATTCCCGGCACGCGCGAACGCACGGCCGCGACGCAGCGCGCGAAGTGCGCGGCGCCGCCGTCGCGCAGATCGTCGCGATCGACCGACGTGATCACGACGAAGCGCAGGCCGAGCGCCGCGACCGCGTCGGCGAGCCGTTCGGGCTCGTCCGGATCGAGCGGCGCGGGCCGGCCGTGCGCGACGTCGCAAAACGGGCAGCGGCGCGTGCACACCCCGCCCATGATCATGAACGTCGCGGTGCGCTGCGCGAAGCATTCGCCGATGTTCGGACACATCGCCTCCTCGCACACCGAATGCAGCCGATGCGCGCGCAGCACCCCCGCCATCGCGGCGACGGTCTCGCTCATCATCGGCCGCGCACGCAGCCACGGCGGCTTCGGCAGCGCCGGGCCGTCGGCCGGGACGATGCGCACCGGAATCCGCGCGAGCTTGTCGCGACTGCGCACGCCCGGCTGGCCAAGCGCCGTCGCGCCGGCGGAATCGAGCACGGCGGCCGGTGCGGCGGTTCGCGAGGCGGCCATCGTCAGTCTCCGAGGAACGCGTCGACGAGGCGGTTCACATCGGCCGCCGCCTCCATCTGCACCATGTGCCCGCGCCCGCCGAGCACCTCGGCGCGCACGCCGTCCGGCAAGCCGCGCGCGTGATGCGCGGGGATCACCTGGTCCGCTTCGCCCCAGATCACGAGCGTGCGCGGCGCGAGCGACGCGACGCGGTCGCGGAACACGCGCCGCTGCGCGCCGCCGTCGAACGCGGCCGCCGCGATCTTCCGCAGCGCGGCCTCGACGCCCTCGAGCCGCTTGTACTTGACGAGATCCTCGACGAGCTGCCGCGTGACGAGCGAGCCGTCGGCAAACAGCTTCGTCAGATGCGGCTTCAGCGTGTTGCGGCTGTTGCCGGCGACGAAGCCGTCGATGTAGTCGCGATCGATCTCGCCGCCGAGGCCCGCGCTCGCGATCAGCGTGAGCGACGCGACGCGCGCCGGCGCGCGCTCGGCCGCCGCCATCGCGACCGCGCCGCCCATCGAGTGGCCGACGAGATGCGCGCGCTCGACGCCTTGTGCATCGAGCAGCGCGAGCACCGCGTCGGCGAGCTCGTCGAGGCTGCCGGTCTCGACCGCCTTGCCCGACTCGCCGTGTCCCGGCAGATCGAGCGCCCACACGGGCCGGCGCGCGGCGAGCGCCGCGTGGTTGAAGAGCCAGTTGTTCAGGTCGCCGCCGAAGCCGTGGATCAGCACGGCGGGCGTGCCGCCGCCGTCGCCGAGCTTCAGGAAACGCAGCGTGCGCCCGCCGATCCGCGCCTTCTCCGGCTGCGGGCCGGCATCGTCGTTCGCGGCGGCGTCCGGCACGAAGTCGCGCTGGAACGCGGCGACGGCCGCGTCGATGTCCGCATCGCTCGCGTCTTGCGCCGCGACGACGCCGAGCAGCGCGCCGACGGGCAGCGTCTCGCCCTCCTGCGCGATCTGCCGGCGCAGCGTGCCGTCGAATGCGCATTCGACGCCCGACGAGATCTTGTCGGTCTCGACGTCGACGAGCTCGTCGCCCTTCGCGACCCGCTCGCCGACCGCCTTCAGCCAGCCGTTGACCTGCCCCTGCTCCATCGACAGCCCCCACTTGGGCATCGTGATCATGTGAATCGACATCGTGTCAGCTCCTCGTTTTCAGCACGGCCTGCGCAATCGCATCGGACGACGGGATGTAAAGCTCCTCGAGCACGCTCGCGAACGGCACCGGCGTATGCGGCGCGGTGACGAGCTCGATCGGCGCACGCAGCGACCTGAACGCGCGCTGCGCGATCAGCGCGGCGATGTCGGTCGCGATCGAGCAGCGCGGATTCGCCTCGTCGACGACGACGACGCGTCCGGTGCGCGCCGCGCTCTCGAGAATCGTCTCTTCGTCGAGCGGCGACGTCGTGCGCAGATCGATCACGTCGACCTGCACGCCGTCCTTCGCGAGCTTGCCCGCCGCATCGACGGCGACGTGCACCATCCGTCCGTACGTGACGATCGTCGCGTCGTCGCCGTCGCGCACGACGTTCGCCTCGCCGAACGGAATCGCGTAGAACTCCTCCGGCACGTCGCCGTCGCGGCTGTACAGCAGCTTGTGCTCGCAGAAGATCACCGGATCGTCGTCGCGAATCGCCTGGATCAGGAGCCCCTTCGCGTCGTACGGCGTCGCGGGGCACACGACCTTCAAGCCGGGGATGTGCGTAAACAGCGACGTCAGCATCTGCGAATGCTGCGCGGCCGCGCGCAGCCCCGCGCCCATCATCGTGCGGATCACGACGGGCGTGACCGCCTTGCCGCCGAACATGTAGCGGAACTTCGCCGCCTGGTTGAAGATCTGGTCGAAGCACACGCCCATGAAGTCGATGAACATCAGTTCCGCGACGGGCCGCATCCCGCACGCGGCCGCGCCGACCGCCGCGCCGATGAAGCCGCCTTCCGACAGCGGCGTGTCGAGCACCCGCCCCGGATACTTGTGATAAAGCCCTTTCGTCACGCCGAGCACGCCGCCCCAGGCGTCGTCCTCGCCCGGCGCGCCCGCGCCGCCCGCGTTGTCCTCGCCCATCACGATGACGCTCGCGTCGCGCGCCATCTCCTGGGCGAGCGCTTCGTTGATCGCCTGCGAATAGCTGATTTTCCGTGCCATGTCTGTCTCCTGAATGCTGTTGTATGTCGGGTCGGGCGTCGGCCGCTCACGGATACGACACGTAGACGTCCGTCAGCAGATCGGCCGCGTCCGGCAGCGGCGCGGCCTTCGCTTCGGCGACCGCGTCGTCGATCAGCTTCGCGACCGCCGCGTCGATCGCGCGCAAGTCCTCGCGCGTGAGCGCCTCCGCGCGCACGACGCGTTCCTCGAAACGCTTCAGGCAGTCCTTCTCGTCGCGCAGCTTCTGCACTTCGCCCGGCGCGCGATAGGTCTGCGCATCGCCCTCGAAGTGGCCGAAGTAGCGCGAGAACTTCACTTCGACGAGCGTCGGCCCGCCGCCGCCGCGCGCGCGCTCGACCGCCTCGCCGAGCGCTTCGTGCACCGCGAAGAAATCGAAGCCGTCGACGATCACGCCGGGCATCCCGAAGCCGTTCGCGCGATCGGCGATGTTGTCGGTCGCGACCGACCAGCTCGACGCGGTCGCCTCCGCGTAGCCGTTGTTCTCCGCGACGAAGATCGCCGGCAGCCGCCACACCGACGCGAGGTTCATCGATTCGAAGACGACGCCCTGGTTCGACGCGCCGTCGCCGAAGAAGCACACGCCGACGCCGCCCGTCTCGCGCAGCTTCGCGGCGAGCGCCGCGCCGCACACGAGCGGCCCGCCCGCGCCGACGATCCCGTTCGCGCCGAGCATCCCCTTCGACAGATCGGCGATGTGCATCGAGCCGCCCTTGCCGTGGCATACGCCCGTCTTGCGGCCGTAGATCTCGGCCATCATGCTGCGCACGTCGACGCCCTTCGCGATGCAGTGGCCGTGGCCGCGATGCGTCGTCGCGACGTAGTCGACGTCGCTCAAATGCAGCATCGCGCCGACCGCGGACGCCTCCTCGCCCGCATACAAGTGCACGAAGCCCGGTATCTCGCCCGTCGCGAACTCGACGTGCAGACGCTCCTCGAATTCGCGAATCGTGCGCATCAGGCGATACGCTTCCAGCAGGCGATCCCTGCCGAGCTGATTCGAAACGGACATGTCTGTCTCCTTGGTTGGTATCGATCGGATCGCGCCGCCGTGAAATCGCCGACCATCGCGTCGGCGGATTTCGGTGCGCTCAATGGAACGTGAAGCCGCCGTCGACGTTCACCGCCTGCCCGGTCACGTTGTCCATCGTCGCGAAGAACACGGCGAGCCGGCCCATGTCCTCGGGCGTCTGCGCGCGGCCCTGCGGGATCAGCGTCAGCTGATGCCGCTGCCACGATTGCTCGACGGACTCGCCCGCCTGCTTCCATTCGTCGGACAACCGGTCCCACATGTACGTGCGGACGATGCCCGGGCAGATCGCGTTGACGGTCACGCCGTCGCGCGCGAGCTCCTTCGCGAGCGCGTTCGTGAAGCCGACGACCGCGAACTTCGATGCGCTGTAGTGCGCGAGATTCGGAAAGCCCTCCTTGCCGGCGATCGACGCGACGTTGATGATCCGGCCGCGCTGCTGCGCCTTCAGATGCGGAAGCGCCGCGCGGCAGCCGAGAAACGTGCCCTTCGCGTTGACGTCCATCACGAAGTCCCAGTCGCGCTCGGTCAGCTCGGCGACGGGACGGATGCTGATCACGCCCGCGCAGTTCACGAGGATGTCGAGCCCGCCGAGCGCGTCGATCGTGTGGGCGATCATCGCCTCGACCTGCGCCTCCTGCACCACGTCGACCTTGAGCGTCGCCGCGCGGCGGCCGAGCGCGCGCACGTCGCGCGCGGTGGCCTCGAGCGCGTCGTCGAGCAGATCGGCGAGCAAAATGTCCGCGCCGGCGGCGGCGAGCGACAGCGCGATCCCGCGGCCGATGCCGCGCGCGCCGCCCGTGACCACGGCGACCTGTCCTTCCAACGGTGTTGTCATGCTGCGTCTCCTTCTCGGGTGGAATCACGTGTGCGCCGCTCGATCGGCGGGCGTATGCGGGAGCGTGTCGAGGATCGACCGGTGCGACGCCGCGTGGCGCAGCGTGCGCTCGACATCGACCGTCAGCGGACCGCGCCAGTCGAGCGAAATCTCGTAGCGCTCGCCGCGCGCGACTTCGATCTCGCGTTCGCCGTCGAACGCGAGCGTGCCGTGCTCGAGCTCGATCGGCACCCACGCGTTCGCATCGAGCCGCTCGCAGCCGCGCATCACGACGCGCTCGATCCGGCCGGGCGCGATCGGCGCGACGAGCGGCATGCCGCCGCGCTCGCCGGGGCGCGCGAAGCGCACCGCGAGCCCGTGCGGCGCGCGGCGCTCGATGGGCGCCCATGCGCCGCCCAAGGCGGACAGGCCGATGCCGTGCGGCTCGGCGAACGTCAGGTACAGCGAATCGATGTCTTCCGGCTCCGAGATCGCGCGCGCGCCGATGAAGCGCTGCCGCGCCGCGCACACGTCGACGAGCGCGATCTCCTCGCGGCCGCGGTCCGGTCCGGCGACGCAGCGCACGACGAGCCGCTTGTTGCGCGCGAGCGCGACGTCGGCCGGCACCGCGCCCGTCGCGACGAGCGCGCCCGCGAGCCCCGCGACGGTCGCCTCGCGCAGATCGGGAAACGCGTTGTTCGTGCCGGTCGACAGCGTGAGGAGCGGCGTGTCGCCGCAATGCGCGGCCACCGCGCGATGCGTGCCGTCGCCGCCCAGCACCGCGATCAGCGCGACTTCGGCGCGACGCATGCAGGCGGTGCCCGCGTGCGTGTCCGCGACGCCGTCGGTGATCGGCAGATCGACGAATTCGACGGCGGGCCAGCGCGTGCGCCGCTCGACGGCCGCGTGCGTATCGAGCGCGCGCAGGATCAGCGTCGCGATGCCCGTCTTGTCGCGCAGCGCGAGCACGCGCTCGACACCGAGCGCGCCGAGTCCCGCGAAGAGGCGCACGACCATGTTCGCCTTCTCGGCGGTCGGAAATACCGACGCGTGCGTCGTGAGACGGCGGATGTCGCGCCCCGATGCGGGGTTCGCGATCACGCCGACGGTAACGGGCGAGGTCACGGGCTTGTCTCCTGTTCGCGAGGCGACGCGCGAACTGTTGTCATGTCCGGTGCGGGCGCACCGGGCTTGCTCGTGATCTCTGCAAGCGGCATGCCACATCGAGCAGCAGACCTGACGATCGGCGCGAGCGCGCCGCCGCACGCGGCCTTGCGGGCGATTCGGGTGCGCTCGGCGACGCGTCGCCGCATGGGACGCGTCTCGCTTCGCCGTCTCGAGCGCCGCTCGACATGCCGCATCGATTGCCGCGTCACGCGCGCAAAACCCCGCCGCATGGGCGTTCGCGCGCGTCTCACGCGCGTGAGACGCGCGCTGAGACAAATGTCTCAGCCGTTTGTCGTGCTGCAATGCAGGGTGATCGCGCGAAGCGGATGTGCTACAAGAACGCCGAGTCCCCTGCCGCGAAGTTTCAGCCGATCATGCCCTACGTCGTCCCCCAGCCCCGGCACGCGGATCGCGTGCGCGGCGCGCTCGAAGGCCGTCTGCCCGCGCCCGCCGATTCGCCGCGCCTCGCGTCGTCCTGGCAGCGCTCGTTCGAGCGCTACCGGCTCGATCCCGCATCGACGATCGGCCCGCGCGTGCTGACGGCGGCGGAGCTGCGCGAAGTGCGCGACAGGGAGGAGGCGTTTCTGCGCGCGTCCGGCCAGTGCCTGACGCGGCTGCACGAGATGATCCGCGTCGCCGATTACTGCGTGATGCTGACGAACGCGCACGGCGTGACGATCGACTATCGGATCGACCGCGAGCGGCGCGGCGACTTTCGCCACGCGGGGCTGCACATCGGCTCGTGCTGGTCCGAGAGCGAGGAAGGCACGTGCGGCGTCGCGAACGTGCTGACCGATCTCGCGCCGATCACCGTGCACAAGACCGATCACTTCCGCGCGGCGTTCACGACGCTCACCTGCAGCGCGGCACCCATCTTCGCGCCGACGGGCGAGCTGATCGGCGTGCTAGACGCGTCCGCCGTGCAGTCGCCCGACCATCGCGACAGCCAGCGCCTCGTCTTTCAGCTCGTGCGGCAAAGCGCGACGCTGATCGAGAACGGCTACTTCCTGCATCGAACCGCGCAGCACTGGGTGCTGTTCGGGCATCCGAACCGCCACTTCGTCGAAGCGCAGCCGGAATGGCTGATCGCATTCGACGAGTGCGGCAACGTCGTCGCCGCGAATCGACAGGCGCGCGACGCGCTGCCCGAGCTCGATCGGCCGCGCCACCTCGACGAAATCTTCGATACGTTCGACCTGCCGCTGCGCGATGCCGGGCGGATCGACGCGGTCGTCGCGCTGCGGCTGCGCGCCACGGGTGCGACGCTCCATGCGCGGATCCGCGCGCCGCTCGGCCGCACGCCGCGCGACGCGGGCCATGCGGCGCGCCGCCCGGCCGACGCCGGGCGCAGCGTCGGCGCACTGACGCCGTTTCTGCGCAGCGCGGACCCGCGCATCGCGCGGCACGCGGAAGTCGCGCTGCGCGTCGCGAGCAAGCGCCTGCCGATACTCGTGCTCGGCGAAACGGGCGTCGGCAAGGAAGTGTTCGCGCGCGCCGTGCACGACGCGGGCGCGCGACGCGCGCGGCCGTTCGTCGCCGTCAATTGCGGCGCGCTGCCGGAGGCGCTGATCGAAAGCGAGCTGTTCGGCTATGCGCCGGGCGCGTTCACGGGCGCGCGCCGCCATGGCGCGCGCGGCAAGATCGCGCTCGCCGACGGCGGCACGCTCTTCCTCGACGAAATCGGCGACATGCCGCTCGCGCTGCAGACGCGCCTGCTGCGCGTGCTCGCGGACGGCGAAGTGGTGCCGCTCGGCAGCGACACGCCGGTGCGCGTCGATATCGACGTCGTCTGCGCGACGCACCGCGATCTCGCGCGGATGGTCGCCGACGGCGGCTTCCGCGAAGATCTGTACTACCGATTGAGCGGCGCGGTGTTCGAGCTGCCGCCGCTTCGCGAGCGCTCGGACATTCGCGAAATCGTCGACGCGGTGTTCGGCGAGGAAGCGCAGGCGGCGGGCCACGTGCTGACGCTCGACGCCGCGCTCGTCGAGCGGCTCCGCGCGTTCGCGTGGCCCGGCAACATTCGCCAGTTGCGCAACGCGCTGCGCTATGCGTGCGCGGTGTGCGAATCGACGCGCGTCGAGCTGCGCCATCTGCCCGCCGATCTCGCCGCGCAGCTCGGCGCCGCGCCGCCTGCGAACGCTTCGCTCGCCGACGCGGCCGACGAGCGCGGCCGCATCGTCGCCGCGCTCACCGCGCATCGCTGGCGGCCCGACGCGGCCGCGCTGGCGCTCGGCATCTCGCGCGCGACGCTCTACCGGCGCATCGCCAAGTACGGCATCGTCGCGCCGCATCGCGCGTGAGTGCGGCGGCGTCGGCCGCCGCCGCGGTCGTCACGCATGCGCGCGCGCGTCGGCGGCATCGCGCTGCTCGAACACCTCGCGCGCGGCGAAGAGCGCGTTGAGCGCGGCCGGAAAGCCCGCGTACACGGCCATCTGCATGAACACCTCGACGATCTCGTCGCGCGTGCAGCCGACGTTCAGCGCCGCCTCGATGTGCACCTTCAACTGCGGCTGTGCGTGGCCGAGCGTCGCGAGCGACGCGATCGTCGCGATCTCGCGCGACTTCAGATCGAGCTGCGGCCGGCAGTAGATGTCGCCGAAGCCGAACTCGACGAGCAGCCGCCCGAAGTCGGGCGCGATCGGCGCGAGCGCCGCGACCACGCGCTCGCCGACGTCGCCGTCGATTTCCTTCAGCTTGTTCCAGCCTCGCGTATAGCGGTCTTCTGCAGTGCGCTGTTCCATCGTTCGTCCTTGTCCGGTTGGGGTTGAGTCGCCTGTCGAATCGCGTCGCGCTCGGCCCGCTCGTAGTACGCGATCTTGTCGACGATCGCGTCGAGGTTCGTCTGCAGCGCGTCGATCTGCACCCGCACCGCGTCGCGATGCGCGGCGAGAAGCGCACGCCGCTCGCCGATCGTCGCGTCGCCCTGCGCGCGCAGCTCGGCGAACGCCTGCATCCCGGCGATCGGCATCCCGGTCGCCTTCAGGCGCATCACGAAGCGCAGCCAATCGAGATCGGCGGGCGCGTATAGCCGGTGCCCCGACTGCGTGCGCGAGATCGACCGCAGCAAACCGGCCTGCTCGTAGTAGCGCAGCGTGTGCGTCGATACGCCAACGAGCGCGGCGACCTGGCCGATCGTCAATGCGCGCTGGGATGTTTGCTTCGATGCGTTCGACATGACGTTCTCAAGGTTAGGACTTAGAGTGCACTCTAAGTCAAGCGGTGCGTGATGGCCAGCGGTGGCATGGTTCGAATCGCCTCGCGCCGACGAAGGGCGCGCTGCCGGCGAGAACGGGCGCCGACGAATGAGCCGGCGGAGGTCTGGGCGCCCCGGCGAGCCGCAGCCGATATCCGAAACCTGCGGATCTCGGTCGGCGGGATTCGTGATTGCCGATTGCTTCCCGATGCCTGGCCTTCGATTTCCTGTGGGCGGCTGCGCCATATCTTCGGATGCGTCGCTTTCGTTTTTGCGCTTGCGGTCTTCGGCTTTCCGTTTTCGGCGATCGGCTTGCGGCGATCGGCTTGCGGCTTGCGGCTTGCGGCTTGCGCACGATGCCCGACAAACGGCCAACCGCCAACGATGCGCGACGGACGAGACATGACGCGCGGCCCGTTCGTGATGCCAAGCAACGCCCACCGCCGCCAGCCGCTTCGATACGCGCCACACCGCCCGCTCGCCCCCGTCCGGCCCGATTTCCGTCAAAGATGGTAAAAACCCGCCCGCACGCACCGCCGCAGCCTTTACAGTGTCGCCGTCGGTGCGCAACATTGCCCCCGCTGTCTTAAAAAGGGCACGCATTTGTCCTATGCTTGAACGCAACGCCCGGCCCGAGCCGCGCGCCGGCGTCCGTTCCGACAGCCATTCATCCGTTTCATCACAAGGGAGCCCCCGCCATGCTGAAAAAGCTGCTGATGCTGGTCATCGCACTGTCGCTTTCGCTGACTGCAGCGTTCGCCGCCGCGGTCGAAGTCAATACCGCCGATCAGGCGGCGCTCGAATCGGTGAAGGGCCTCGGCCCGGTGAAGTCGAAGGCGATCATCGACGAGCGCGCGAAGAACGGCCCGTTCAAGGACGC
Source organism: Burkholderia oklahomensis C6786 (assembly GCF_000959365.1). Taxonomy (NCBI): domain Bacteria; kingdom Pseudomonadati; phylum Pseudomonadota; class Betaproteobacteria; order Burkholderiales; family Burkholderiaceae; genus Burkholderia; species Burkholderia oklahomensis. The sequence goes on along the minus strand of NZ_CP009555.1, from coordinate 3,558,407 downwards.
CGACGATCTCGCGAACCGCGTGAAGGGCCTCGGCACGAAGTCGGTCGCCAATCTCGAAGCGGCGGGCTTGACGGTCGGCGGCTCGTCGACGCCGCCGGCGGGCGCGAAAGCGAAGACCAGCACGGCGAAGCCGGCCGCGGCCACGACGAGCGCCGCACCGGCGCCGACTCCGGCCACGACGACCGCAACCCCCGCACCGTCCGCGACGACTCCGACGCCTGCCGCGACCACGCCGGCGACGGCGGCGAGCATGCCGGCCGCGAAGAAGACGCGCGCATCGAAGAAGAAGGAAAAAGCCGCAGCCGCGGCGAGCGCCGCGACCGACGCGAGCGCGCCGGCCGCCGCGTCGTCGACGAAGGCGAAGGGCTCGAAGAAGGGCAAGAAGAACAAGGCGGCGACGCCCGCGTCCGCTGCATCGGGCGCATAAGTCGGGCGCCGCGCGTCGCGCGCGGCGTCCTCGTTCCACCGGCGCCGTTCGCGGCGCCGCCTCAACCTAGCAGGTGAATCATGGGTCTACTCGACATCGTTGGCGGTCTGATCGGCGGCCAAGGCGGCAATCAGAACGCACTCGTCAGCGCCGCGCTGGAGTTCATCAACAACCAGCCGGGCGGCCTGAACGGCCTCATCGAGAAATTCAACGCGGGCGGCGCGGGCGGAATCATCGGCTCGTGGATCGGCACCGGCGAAAACCAGCCGATCTCGCCGGAGACGCTGCAGAACGTGCTCGGCTCGGACACGGTCGGCGCGCTCGCGCAGAAGATCGGCATCGATCCGCAGCAGGCGTCCGGCATCCTCGCGCAGGTGCTGCCGCACGTCGTCAACGGCGCGACGCCGAACGGCGAAGTGCCGGCGAACGGCCAGCTCGACACGTCGAACGTGCTCGGCACGCTGTCGCAGCTCGCGGGCCTGTTCGGCAACAAGCAGGCCTGAGCGGCGGCGCACGGCATCGCGTGCGGCGCCGACGGCGACCCGCGCGATGCGCCCCCGCGGCGGCCGCCGAAACGCGCCGCCGATAAAAAAACACCCCGCTCGCGCGGGGTGTTTGCTTTGGCGAGCCGGACGAAACGCCGGCCCGCCCGGCCTGAGCGCGGCGATCAATGCACGACGCGCTCGAACACGAACTTGCCGTCCTGCACGTCGACCGGGATCACGTCCTTCGGACCGAAGCGGCCCGCGAGGATGAGCTTCGCGACCGGATTCTCGATCTCCTGCTGGATCGCGCGCTTGAGCGGCCGCGCGCCGAAGAGGGGATCGTAGCCGACCTTGCCGATCTGCTCGAGCGCCGACTCGGACACGTCGAGCGCCATGTCGAGCTTCGCGAGCCGTTCGTGCAGACGCGCGAGCTGGATCTTCGCGATCGACTGGATGTTGCTGCGATCGAGCGCGTGGAACACGACGACGTCGTCGATCCGGTTCAGGAATTCGGGGCGGAAATGCTGCTTGACCTCGCCCCACACCGCGTCCTTGATCTCTTCCTGCGATGAGCCCGACATCGCCTGGATCAGCTGCGAGCCGAGGTTCGACGTCATCACGATCACCGTGTTCTTGAAATCGACGGTGCGCCCCTGCCCGTCCGTCATCCGGCCGTCGTCAAGCACCTGCAGGAGCACGTTGAACACGTCCGGATGCGCCTTCTCGATCTCGTCGAGCAGGATCACGCTGTACGGCTTGCGGCGCACGGCTTCGGTCAGATAGCCGCCCTCCTCGTAGCCGACGTAGCCGGGCGGCGCGCCGATCAGCCGCGCGACGCTGTGCTTCTCCATGAACTCGCTCATGTCGATGCGGATCAGATGCTCTTCGGTATCGAACAGGAAGCCGGCGAGCGCCTTGCACAGCTCGGTCTTGCCGACGCCCGTCGGGCCGAGGAACAGGAACGAGCCGTACGGACGGTTCGGATCGGACAGGCCCGCGCGCGAGCGACGGATCGCGTCGGCGACCGCGTCGATCGCCTCGTTCTGGCCGACGACGCGCTCATGCAGCTTCTCTTCGATGTGCAGGAGCTTTTCGCGCTCGCCCTGCATCATCCGCGACACCGGAATGCCCGTCGCGCGCGACACGACCTCGGCGATCTCCTCCGCACCGACCTGCGTGCGCAGCAGACGCGGCCGCGTCGGGTTGTGCTGCTCGCTTTCCTCCGCCTGCGTGACCTGCTTGTGGCGCGCCTCGAGCTGCGGCAGCTTGCCGTACTGGAGCTCGGCGACCTTCTCGAGCTTGCCTTCGCGCTGCAGCCGCGTGATGTCGGCGCGCACCTTGTCGATCTCTTCCTTCAGCTGCGCGCTGCCCTGCACGGCCGCCTTCTCGGCCGTCCAGATCTCTTCGAGATCCGCGTACTCGCGCTCGAGCCGCCGGATTTCCTCTTCGATCAATTGCAGGCGTTTTTGCGACGCTTCGTCCTGCTCCTTCTTCACCGCTTCGCGCTCGATCTTCAACTGAATCAGACGGCGATCGAGCCTGTCCATTTCTTCGGGCTTCGAATCGATTTCCATCTTGATCTTCGACGCGGCTTCGTCGATCAGGTCGATCGCCTTGTCGGGCAGGAAGCGGTCGGTGATGTAGCGATGCGACAGCTCCGCCGCGGCGACGATCGCCGGGTCGGTGATCTCGACGCCGTGGTGCAGCTCGTACTTCTCCTGCAGCCCGCGCAGGATCGCGATCGTCGCCTCGACGCTCGGCTCGTCGACGAGCACCTTCTGGAAGCGGCGCTCGAGCGCGGCATCCTTTTCGATGTACTTGCGGTATTCGTCGAGCGTGGTCGCGCCGATGCAGTGCAGCTCGCCGCGCGACAGCGCCGGCTTCAGCATGTTGCCCGCGTCCATCGCGCCTTCGGCCTTGCCCGCGCCGACCATCGTGTGGATCTCGTCGATGAAGACGATCGTGCGGCCTTCGTCCTTCGCGATGTCGTTGAGCACCGCCTTCAGGCGCTCCTCGAACTCGCCGCGATACTTCGCGCCCGCGAGCAGCGCGGCCATGTCGAGCGACAGCACGCGCTTGTTCTTCAGCGTCTCGGGCACCTCGCCGTTGACGATCCGCTGCGCGAGCCCTTCGACGATCGCCGTCTTGCCGACGCCCGGCTCGCCGATCAGCACCGGGTTGTTCTTCGTGCGGCGCTGCAGGATCTGGATCGAGCGGCGGATCTCGTCGTCGCGGCCGATGACGGGATCGAGCTTGCCCGCGCGCGCGCGCTCGGTCAGGTCGACCGTGTATTTCTTCAGCGCCTCGCGCTGGCTTTCCGCGTCCGCGCTGTGCACTTGCGAGCCGCCGCGCACCGCGGCGACCGCGGACTCGAGCGCCTTGCGCGTGAGCCCGTGCTGGCGCGCGAGACGGCCCGCCTCGCCCCGGTCGTCGGCAACGGCGAGCAGGAACATCTCGCTCGCGATGAACGTGTCGTTGAGCTTCTGCGCTTCCTTGTCGGCCTGGTTCAGGAGGCCCGCGAGCTCGCGGCCGACCTGGATGTCGCCGCCCGTGCCCGTCACTTGCGGCAGGCGCGAGATCGCTTCGTTGAGCGCGCCTTGCAGCGCCTGGATGTGCACGCCCGCGCGCGACAGCAGCGCGCGCGCGGAGCCGTCCTGCTGCGCGATCAGCGCGGCGAGCACGTGAACGGGTTCGATGTATTGGTTGTCGCGCCCGGCGGCGAGACTTTGCGCGTCCGCGAGCGCCTCTTGGAATTTGGTGGTGAGCTTGTCGATTCTCATGAATGAGACCTCCATTGCGAATAGCAACCAAATGAGGATGGTTATCCGCCTTTCAAGCCGGTTTTTTATTGAGGCACAGCAAAGGGACGCGCCACGCGGGCGCGTGACGGCAACGAGAACGCGCGCGGCGGTGACGCGGCCGCGCGCGCGAAAAGCGTCGGGAAAGCGCCGCGCGGCGTCAGCCGGCGACGGTCACCGGCACGCGGAGGTCGGCCGCGGGCACGATCCGCACGGGAGTGAGGCCGAGCAGCGCGGCAAGCTGCGACGCCGGCTGCGAAAGCTCGCCGATCGTGTGCTTGTCGAGCTCCGCGAAGAACGCGTCGCGAGCGGCCGCGAACACGCCCTTGAGCCGGCACGCCGACTGGATCACGCAGCTGCGGTGCGACTCGGACTCGTCCGCGAAGCAGCCGACGAGCGCGAAATCGTTTTCGGTCTTGCGCACGACTTCGCCGACCGTCAGCGCGGCGGACTGCGCGTTCAGGCGCAAGCCGCCGTTGCGGCCGCGCACCGTCTCGATCCAACCGAGCTCGCCGAGCTGCTGCACCACTTTCATCAAATGGTTCTTGGAAATGCCGTAGGCATCCGAGATCTCCTGGATCGTCGACAAGCCCTCGCCCCGGACAGCGAGGAACAACATGACGCGCAAAGAGTAGTCGGTGTAGTCGGTTAGTCTCATTACGAAATGGATGTTGTGTCAGTGCGATCGGCGCCCGCGCGAAGACCGCGCGTCTGCCATTGCCGATCCGACGACCGCGTCATAAGATGCAAGCCGTCAGCACTTTTATTGAGAGGGTGGCCGTTTATTATTGTGCGACAAAATCGCATGTCCGTGCTGCCGTGTTACCCGGCCCTTTTTTTAAATGACCCACGCTTCTTCTGAAATCTCCGCTGTCGCCGCTGCGGCGACGCGCGCCGCCGAACCGACCCCGGAGAACATCCGTGCGCTCGTCGACGCGTTCTACGAACGCGTGCGCGACGATGCCCTCCTCGGCCCCGTATTCGAGCGCAAGCTCGCCGGGCGCTGGGACGAGCATCTGCCGAAAATGGGCGAATTCTGGTCGAGCCTCGTGCTCGGCACGAAGGGCTACCGCGGCAACGTGCAAGCCGCGCACCAGCCGCTCGACGGCCTCGAGCCCGCGCATTTCAGCCGCTGGCTCGCCCTCTTCCTGAAGACCGTCGAGGCGCGCTACGAGCCCGCGGCGGCCGTGCGCTTCATGGAGCCCGCGCTGCGGATCGCGCAGAGCCTGCAATTGAGCCGCTTCGGCTGGGATTACCGGATTCCGGCCGAGCAGCAGGCCATTCTCGACCTGATCGCGCCGAAGCGGCCCGCGGACGACGACGACGCACGCGCGCGCCGGCCGCGCGGCGAGCCGTTTCCGGCGAAGATCATCGGCCGCGCGGCGCACGACGACGCGTGAGCGAACGGGCCGCCCGCCGGCCCCAGGCTCGCTCGGAATGGCCGCGCAGCGCGCCGAAGAAGGGAAAGGAAAGCGAAAAATCCTGCCGGAGCTTGACGTTTAAACATCAAAATCGACGCAATCACGAGCGCCGGGGCTCGAATGCCGCCGCCGCACGGTGCCGTGATGCCCGAAAATCGATGATCGACCGTCCGCGGAACCGCTCGGACGCTCGAAATCAAGCTTGCCCGCCTCTTCGCGCCCGACGAAACGATGCTGCGCCCGCCGAAGACCGATCGGGCGGCGCCGCGCCTACGACGATCGCTTCGCGTTCCCCGACTCGACGCCCCAGCGCGCGAGCGCCGCATCGTCGACGCTGCGCGCGTCGACCCAGCGCTCGCCCGCGGGCGTCTTCTCCTTCTTCCAGAACGGCGCCTGCGTCTTCAGGTAGTCCATCACGAACTCGCACGACGCGAACGCGTCGCCGCGATGCGCGGACACGGTCGCGACGAGCACGATCTGGTCGAGCGGATGGAGCTTGCCGACCCGGTGGACGATCGCGACGTCGATGCCCGGCCAGCGCACGATCGCGTCGTCCGCGATCGCGGCAAGCGCCTTCTCGGTCATCCCCGGATAGTGCTCGAGCTCGAGCGTGTCGACCTGATCGCCGTCGTTCAGGTCGCGCACCGTGCCGACGAAGCACGCGACCGCGCCCACCTTCGGATTGCGCGCGCGCAGCGCCGCGATCTCCGCGCTGACGTCGAAGTCTTCCGTCTGCACCCGCACCGTTGCCATCGCCGCCTCCTCAGCCGCCCGTCACGGGCGGGAAGAACGCGACTTCGCAGCCGTCGGTGATCCGCGTGCCGGCGTCCGTCATCGTGTGATTGCACGCCATCCGCAGCGCGCGGCCCTCGGCGAGCGTCTCCGCCCACGCGCCGCCGCGCGTGCGCAGCCACGCGCGCACGTCGCCCACCGTCGCGACGCCGTCCGGCAGCGTCACCGTCTCGCTCGCGACACCGAGCGCTTCGCGCACGCTCGCAAAAAACTTCAGTTCGATCTTCATCGTCGCCACACCGCCCGGCGTCAGCCGAGCAATTCGGAAAAAGGAATGAAACGCACCGTCTCGCCTGCGCTGATCGCGTGGTTCGGCGGATTGTCGATCAGGCCGTCGCCCCACACCGTCGACGTCAGCACGGCCGAGCTCTGGTTCGGGAACAGGTCGAGCCCGCCCGCCGCGTTCACGCGCGCGCGCAGGAATTCGTTGCGGCGGTCGGCCTTGCTCTGCGTGAAATCGGCGCGCAGCGACACCGCGCGCGGCGCGACCTGCGTCGCGCCCGCGACGCGCAGCAGAAACGGCCGCACGAACAGCAGGAACGTGACGAAGCTCGACACCGGGTTGCCCGGCAGGCCGATGAAATAGGCTTCGCCGTCGTTCGTGTCGTTCACCGCGGCCGGAGCTTCACCCGCGCCGGCCGCCCCGCCGCGCCTGATCGCGCCGAACGCGAGCGGCTTGCCCGGCTTCATCGCGATCTGCCACAGCGCGAGCCGCCCTTCCGTCTCGACCGCGGGCTTCACGTGATCCTCGTCGCCCACCGACACGCCGCCGCTCGTCACGATCACGTCGTGCTCGCGCGCCGCCTCGCGCAGCGCCGCGCGCGTCGCATCGAGCCGGTCCGGGACGATCCCGTAATCGGTCACGTCGCAGCCGAGCCGCTCGAGAAGCCCGCGCAGCGTGAAGCGGTTCGAGTTGTAGATCGCGCCCGGCTTGAGCGGCTCGCCCGGCATCGTCAGCTCGTCGCCCGTGAAGAACACGGCGACCTTCGCGCGGCGCGCGACCGCGAGCGACGCGCAGCCGACCGACGCGGCGAGCCCCATCGCCTGCGGCGTCATCCGCGTGCCGGCCGGCAGGATCACCGAACCGCGGCGGATGTCCGCGCCCTGCGCGGTGATCCATTCGCCCGCCGCCGGCGTGTGCAGGATGTCCACCTGTTCGCCCGCGGCCTCCGTCTGCTCCTGCATCACGACCGCGTCCGCACCGGCCGGCACGGACGCGCCCGTGAAGATGCGCGCGGCCGTGCCCGGCTCGAGCGGCTTGGCCGGATGGCCCGCCGGGATCCGCTGCGACACCGTGAGGCGCCGCTCGCCGCGCGTCAGGTCGGCGATGCGCACAGCGTAGCCGTCCATCGCGCTCGTGTTCATCGGCGGGACGTCGAGCGGCGACACGACGTCGGCCGCGAGCACGCGGTTCAGCGCATCGAGCGTCGCGACGGTCTCGGTTTCGGCGAGCGGACGCGCGGCCGCGAGAAGCGCCGCGAGCGCGTCGGCCGTCGACAGCATCGGCGCACGCGGCGTCGGGGTGTTGGGGTGGGACATCGTCGATTGAAATTTGACCGGATGCCGACATTGTAGCGACGGCTCCGCGCGGGTGTGGACGATCGAATCGGATCGATGCGATCGAGCGCAGCGGCCGTGCGCCGCGAGCGTGATGGCCGGCCGCGTTCAGCCATCGAAAAAACGGAGCGCGTCGGCGTCGTTGGAAGGCGATGGCGGGCGCGATCAGCCGCGCGTTGCGCAACCGGAATCCGCCCAAACGACGCGCGGGACGATACGTCGAGCAGCGAACACGAACGAAACAGCCGCGACGCGAATTCATCGGATCAATCCCGGATGAATTCGCGCCGCGGCTGTTTCATTGCTTTTCGGCACCCGGCCGGCATCGAGCGAAAGAAACGCCGCGAAGCGCCTCGCGTCACAGCGTCGCACCCGCCGGCGTCCGCCCTCACACCCTCACGCCCGCGCCGCCTGCACGCCGCGCGCATCGCGACCGAAGCGGCGCCGCCCGGCAGGCGAAGGCGGCACGCGTGCCGCCCGCCGCCGGCCTGCCCGAGCGTCACACGCCCGTATGCGCGGCGATGAAGTCCTTCACGTGCTGCGCGCTCGCGTCGACCACTTCGAAACGCTGCGGCAACGCCTCGAGCCCGTCGAACGCGGCCGGCCGCGAAGGCTCCTGCCCGAGCGCCTCGCGAATCGTCTCGCCGAACTTGATCGGCTGCGCGGTCTCGAGCACGATCATCGGCACGCCCGGCTGCAGATGCTCGCGCGCGACCTTCAGGCCGTCGGCCGTGTGCGTGTCGATCGTCGTCCGATAGCGCTCGAACACGTCGCGGATCGTCGCGATCCGGTCCTCGTGCGTGCTGCGGCCCGACACGAAGCCGAACTCGGCGACGCGCGCGAAATCGCCGCTCGCGGCGAGATCGAAGCCGCCCTTTTCCTCGACGTCGCGAAACAGCTGGACGACGCGCGCCGGATCGCGGCCGAGCAGGTCGAACACGAAGCGCTCGAAGTTCGATGCCTTCGAGATGTCCATGCTCGGGCTGCTCGTGTGATACGTGTTCTCCGCGCTGCGCACGCGGTACGCGCCCGAGCGGAAAAACTCGTCGAGCACGTCGTTCTCGTTCGTCGCGACGACGAGCTTCTCGACGGGAAGGCCCATCATCCGCGCAATGTGGCCCGCGCAGACGTTGCCGAAGTTGCCCGACGGCACGGTGAACGACACGCGCTCGTCATTGCCCTTCGTCGCCGCGAAGTAGCCCTTGAAGTAGTAGACGACCTGCGCGACGACGCGCGCCCAGTTGATCGAATTGACGGTGCCGATCTTGTATTGCGCCTTGAACGCGTGATCGTTCGACACGGCCTTCACGATGTCCTGGCAATCGTCGAACACGCCCCTCACCGCGAGGTTGAAGATGTTCGGGTCCTGCAGGCTGTACATCTGCGCGGTCTGGAACGCGCTCATCTTCAGGTGCGGCGACAGCATGAACACGCGCACGCCCTGCTTGCCGCGCATCGCGTACTCGGCCGCGCTGCCCGTGTCGCCCGACGTCGCGCCGAGAATGTTGAGCGTTTCGCCGTGCTTGGCCAGCGTGTACTCGAACAGATTGCCGAGCAGTTGCATCGCCATGTCCTTGAACGCGAGCGTCGGACCGTTCGACAGCTCGAGCAGCGCGAGCGGCGCGCCGTTCTCGACGCCGAGCGTCGTGAGCGGCGTGATGTCGGCCGCGCTCTCGCCGTGGCGCGGGTTGCAGTAGACGTCCGCCGTGTACGTGCGGCGAGCGAGCGCGCGCAGGTCGTCGGCGGGGACGTCGTCGCAGAACTTCGACAGGATCTCGAACGCGAGATCCGCGTACGGCAGCGCGCGCCAGCGCGCGAGCTCGTCCGCCGACACGCGCGGATACTCGGCGGGCAGATAGAGCCCGCCGTCGGCAGCGAGGCCGCCCAGCAGGATGTCGGAGAACGTGTGGCGCTCGCCGATGCCGGCGCCGCGCGTGGAAATGTAATTCATGTCGTCCTCAGTTGAGCGCTTCCATGCGCAGCTTCGTCACCTTCGACACGACCGTCGACAGCGCCTCGATGCGCGCGATCGCTGCGTTGACGTTCTTCTCGATCGTCTCGTGCGTGATCAGGATGATGTCGGTCTCGCCGTTCGCGTCGTCGACCTGCTCCGATTCCTTCTGCAAGAGCGCGTCGATCGAGATGCCCGAATCGGCGAGGATGCGCGTGATGTCGGCGAGCACGCCCGTCTCGTCGGCGACGCGCAGGCGCAGGTAGTAGCCGCTCGTCACCTCTTCGATCGGCAGGATCGGCGTGTTCGACAGGCTGTCCGGCTGGAACGCGAGATGCGGGACGCGGTGCTCGGGATCGGCCGTGTGCAGGCGCGTCACGTCGACGAGATCGGCGACGACGGCCGACGCCGTCGGCTCGGCGCCCGCGCCCTTGCCGTAGTAGAGCGTCGTGCCGACCGCGTCGCCGTGCACGACGACCGCGTTCATCGCGCCCTCGACGTTCGCGAGCAGGCGCTTCGCCGGAATCAGCGTCGGGTGCACGCGCAGCTCGATTCCGCGCTCGGTACGGCGCGTGATGCCGAGCAGCTTGATCCGGTAGCCGAGCTCTTCCGCGTACTTGATGTCGGTCGCGGCGAGCTTGCTGATCCCTTCGACGTACGCGCGGTCGAACTGCACCGGCACGCCGAACGCGATCGCGCTCATGATCGTCGCCTTGTGCGCGGCGTCGACGCCCTCGATGTCGAAGGTCGGATCGGCTTCCGCATAGCCGAGCTCCTGCGCGGCCGCGAGCGCGGTCGCGAAATCGAGGCCGCGGTCGCGCATTTCCGACAGGATGTAGTTCGTCGTGCCGTTGATGATGCCGGCGATGTACTGGATGCGGTTCGCGGTCAGGCCTTCGCGCAGCGCCTTGATGATCGGGATGCCGCCCGCGACGGCCGCCTCGAACGCGACCATCACGCCCTTCGCGCGCGCGGCTTCGAAGATCTCGGTGCCGTGCACCGCGAGGAGCGCCTTGTTGGCCGTCACGACGTGCTTGCCGTTCGCGATCGCGCGCAGCACCAGCTCGCGCGCGAGGCCCGTGCCGCCGATCATCTCGGCGACGATCGCGATCGACGGATCGTCGACGACCGCGTTGAAATCATCGCCGATCGAAACGCCGTTCGCGTCGCCGTCGAGGGCGGCGAGCGCCTTCGCGGGATTGCGCACCGCGACGCGCGCGATCTCGATGCCGCGTCCGGCGCGACGCTTGATTTCCTCCTGGTTGCGGCGCAGCACCTTGAAGGTGCCGCCGCCTACCGTGCCGAAGCCCAACAGGCCTACTTTGATCGGTTCCATGCTGCGTGTGATCTATTGAGTGAAAAAGGTGGAACGCGCCCGGTCATGCCGAGTGGCGCTTCCGGTAGCCATCGAGGAAGCGCGCGATCCGCTCGATCGAATCGGTCAGGTCGTCGACGTTCGGCAGGAACACGACGCGGAAATGGTCCGGCGTCGGCCAGTTGAAGCCCGTCCCCTGCACGAGCAGCACGCGCTCCTTCAGCAGCAGCTCGAGGATGAACTGCTGGTCGTTCTCGATCGGATAGCGCTTCGGGTCGAGGCGCGGGAACATGTAGAGCGCCGCTTCCGGCTTCACGCACGACACGCCCGGGATCGACGTGAGCATGTCGTATGCGAGCTCGCGCTGCTTGTAGAGGCGCCCGCTCGGCACGATCAGCTCGTTGATGCTCTGATAGCCGCCGAGCGCGGTCTGGATCGCGTACTGGCCGGGCACGTTCGCGCAGAGGCGCATCGACGACAGGATGCCGAGGCCCTCGAGGTAGTCGTTCGCGCGGCGGCGGTTCTCGTCCGTGAGACCCGCCACCGACATCCAGCCCGCGCGATAGCCGCACGACCGGTAGCTCTTCGACAGGCTGTTGAACGTGACCGTGATCACGTCCTCGGCGAGCGACGCGAGCGCCGTGTGCGACTGGCCGTCGTAGACGATCTTGTCGTACACCTCGTCGGCGAAGATCACGAGGCCGTGCTCGCGGGCGATCGCGATCAGCTCGAGCAGCAATTCGTCCGAATAGAGCGCGCCCGTCGGATTGTTCGGGTTGATGACGACGAGCGCCTTCGTGTTCGGCGTGAGCTTGCTGCGAATGTCGTCGGGATCCGGCATCCAGCGGTTCGATTCGTCGCAGACGTAGTGCACGGGCGTGCCGCCCGACAGACTCACGGCCGCCGTCCACAGCGGATAGTCGGGCGCGGGCAGCAGCACCTCGTCGCCGTCGTTCAGGAGCGCCTGCGTCGCCATCACGATCAGCTCGGACGCGCCGTTGCCGATGTAGATGTCGTCGAGCCCGACGCCCTTCACGCCCTTTTGCTGCGTGTAGTGCATGATCGCCTTGCGCGCGGAGAACACGCCCTTCGAGTCCGAATAGCCGGACGACGTCGGCAGATTGCGGATCATGTCCTGGATGATCTCGTCCGGCGCATCGAAGCCGAACGGGGCCAGATTGCCGATGTTGAGCTTGATGATCCGGTGCCCCTCTTCCTCGAGGCGCTTCGCGTGCTCGAGGACCGGGCCGCGGATGTCATAGCAGACGTTGAGCAGCTTGTTCGACTTCTGAATCGGTTTCACGGCGGACACGTTCCTGGGTAATGCCTGCGGGCCTGGGGGCGGGGATCAAAACTGGAGAGCGGCCGGTAGCGCGCGCTGTCTAGGAATGGCTTCATGCGGCTGCCGGACGCGGCTTGTGGCGGCGCGCGACAGAAACGCCGCCCGGGAGCGGCTAAAAAGTTATAATTTAGCGGATTTTGGCCGACTTTCGCAATGCACCAATCCGGCCGCGGCCTCCGCGCGGCAGCGTCCGTCACGACGGCCGCGCGCATCGCGGCAGGCGGCCCGCCCTGTTCGGGGCCGGATCGCCGCGCCGGCGCGGCCTTCGTTCCGGCCCTTTTCGACACCGCGGAAACCGATTTGAAATTACACCAGGACCCGAGCAACACGCTCAACACCGTCACCGGCTACGGCCCCGATTACGTCGACATCAACCTGCAGCGCCACGAAAGCAGCGTGATCGTACTGCCGGGCGCGCCCGTCGTCGAATGGCCCGTCGCGTCATTCGACGCGCTCACGCCCGAGCTGTTCGCGATGCTGCTCGAGCCTCAGCCCGAGCTGGTGATCTTCGGCAGCGGCGCGCGGCTGCGCTTTCCGCACCCGAGCCTGACGGCGCTGCTCACCGCGCAGCGGATCGGCGTCGAGACGATGGATTTCCAGGCCGCCTGCCGCACGTACAACATCCTGATGGCCGAAGGCCGGAAGGTCGCCGCAGCGCTGCTGATCGAACGTTAAGCGAACGTTAAGCCGCCCTGCGCTAAAACACCCTGCGGCGCTTTGCGTCCCGTTTCGCGCCGCGTCCCGCTCGCCGCGGACGGCAGCCGCAAGCCGCCCAATCAAATCTATCAAGCTCAATACGAATCTATGAACGATACGCCGTCGAGGCTACCGCTCAATCGCGCAGCGTCCCTCTCGCTCAATCGCGCCGCGCTTCTCATTCTCGTCGCGGCGCTCGCCGTCATCTGGTTCGCGCCGCTCGGCCTGCGCCACCTGGTCCCGAGCGACGAAGGCCGTTACGCCGAAATGGCCCGCGAGATGTTCGCGACGGGCGACTGGATCACGCCGCGCTACAACGGCTACAAGTATTTCGAGAAGCCGCCGCTGCAAACGTGGCTCAACGCGCTCACGTTCGCGTGGTTCGGCATCGGCGAATGGCAGGCGCGCCTCTACACCGCGCTCGCGAGCTTCGCCGGCGTGCTGGTCGCGGGCTTCACCGGCGCGCGCGTGTTCAACCCGCGCGCGGGCTTCTTCGCCGCGCTCGTGCTCGCGACGTCTCCGTACTGGAACCTGATGGGCCACTTCAACGCGCTCGACATGGGGCTGTCGCTGTGGATGACGGTCACGCTGTGCTCGCTCCTCCTCGCACAGCGGCCCGGCATCGGCAAGCGCGCCGAGCGCGGCTGGATGTGGCTCTGCTGGGCGTCGATGGCGCTCGCGGTGCTGTCGAAGGGCCTGATCGGCCTGATCCTGCCGGGCGCCGTGCTCGTCCTCTACACGCTCGTGTCGCGCGACTGGGCGCTGTGGAAGCGCCTCTACCTCGCGAGCGGCCTCGTCATCTTCTTCGCGATCGCGACGCCGTGGTTCGTGCTCGTGCAGTCGCGCAACCCCGAGTTCCTCAACTTCTTCTTCATCGTCCAGCAGTTCCGGCGCTACCTGACGCCCGAGCAGAACCGCCCCGGCGCGATCTACTACTTCGTGCCGGTGCTCCTCGTCGGCTTCCTGCCGTGGCTGTCCGTCAGCGTGCAGAGCATCCGGCACGCGCTGCGCATCCCGCGCCAGCCGAACGGCTTCTCGCCGATGCTCGTGCTGACCGTCTGGAGCGCGTTCATCTTCCTGTTCTTCAGCGCGTCGCACTCGAAGCTGATCTCGTACGTGCTCCCCGTGGCGCCCGCGCTCGCGCTGATGATCGGCGCGTATCTGCCGCTCGTGTCGCGCGAGCAGTTCCGCCGCCATCTGTTCGGCTATCTGGTGTTTCTCGCCGCCGCCGCGTTCGGCGCGCTGTTCCTCGCCCGGCTCGGCGACGCGCGCACGCCGAACGCGCAGTACCTCGAGTTCCAGAAGTGGGTGTACGCGGCGCTCGCCGTCGCGTTCGCACTCACGCTCGTCGCCGTATGGCTCAATCGCCGCGGCCGCGCGGGCATCGCCGCGGCGGCGACCGCGTTCGGCGCCGGCTGGCTGCTGCTCGGCACGATCGGCGGCACCGGCCACGACGCGTTCGGCCGCTACAGCTCGGGCGCGCTCCTCGCGCCCCCGATCCGCGCGGAGCTCGCGAAGCTGCCGCCCGACACGCCGTTCTATTCGGTCGAGACGCTCGACCACACGCTGCCGTTCTACGTCGGCCACACGACGATCATGGTCGCGCGCCAGGACGAGCTCTCGTTCGGCATCTCGGTCGAGCCGGACAAGTGGATTCCGACCGTCGCCGAATGGGAAGCGCGCTGGCGCGCCGATCGATACGCGCTCGCGCTGATGTCGCCCGACCGCTACAGGCAGCTGTCGGAGGCGGGCCTGCCGATGCGCGTGATCGCGCGAGACAACCGGCGCGTCGTCGTCGAAAAGCCGCAACCCTGATACCGAAGGACGCGAATCGATGAATCCCGTCTCCCTCTTTTGCATCGTCACGGGCGTGATGCTCAACGCCTGCGCGCAACTGCTGCTGAAGGCCGGCGTGCGCGCCGTTGGACACTTCGAATTCACCCGTGCGAACATTGTGCCCATCGGCTTCAAGATCGCGACCCAATTGCCGATCATCGGCGGCCTCGGCTGCTACGTGCTCTCGGTCGTCGTGTGGATCGTCGGGCTGTCCCGGGTCGACGTGTCGGTCGCGTATCCGATGCTCTCGCTCGGCTACGTCGTCAACGCGTTCGCCGCGTGGTACCTGTTCGGCGAGGTGCTGTCGGTGCAGCGCCTCGTCGGCATCGGCATCATCCTGATCGGCGTGTTCGTGCTCGCGCGCAGCTGATGCTGCCCGCACGCGGCCGGTGCGCACGACGCACGTCGGCGCACCGACAAAAAGTGACGCACCCGTTTCGACAGCCGGTGTTAAATGCGCGTGTCGGGCAGCGCCCGATTCCTTTCACACGACAACGAGCGAAGCTTACATGAGCCAGACTTCCGTTCCTTTCCTGCCGTTCGTCAAACCCGAGATCGACGAGGAAACCATCCAGGGCGTGGCCGACGTGCTGCGCTCCGGCTGGATCACGACCGGCCCGCAGTGCCAGCGCTTCGAAGCCGCGCTGTCCGAATTCTGCGGCGGGCGGCCCGTGCGCGTGTTCAACTCGGGCACGGCGACGCTCGAGATCGGCCTGCGGATCGCGGGCGTCGGCCCCGGCGACGAAGTGATCACGACGCCCGCGTCGTGGGTCGCGACGAGCAACGTGATCCTCGAGACGGGCGCGACGCCCGTGTTCGTCGACATCGATCCCGCGACGCGCAACCTCGATCTCGACCTCGTCGAAAAGGCGATCACGCCGCGCACGAAGGCGATCATTCCGGTCTTTCTCGCTGGCCTGCCCGTCGACATGGATCGCCTCTACGCGATCGCGCGCGCGCATCAGCTGCGCGTGATCGAGGACGCCGCGCAGGCGCTCGGCTCGACCTGGAAAGGCCAGCGCATCGGCGCGCTCGGCGACATCGTGTCGTTCAGCTTCCATCCGAACAAGAACATCACGTCGATCGAAGGCGGCGCGCTCGTGCTCAACGACGAAGCCGAAGCGACGCTCGCGCAGAAATACCGGCTGCAGGGGATCACGCGCACGGGCCTCGACGGCATGGACTGCGACGTGCTCGGCGGCAAGTACAATCTGACCGATGTCGCCGCGCGCGTCGGCCTCGGCCAGTTGCCGCACCTCGAACGCTTCAACGCGACGCGCCGCGCGCTCGCGCGCCGCTACTTCGACGCGTTCGCGGGCGGCCCGGCGGCGGCGCTCGGCGTCGGGCTGCCCGTCGCGGACTTCGAGAACGGCAACTGGCACATGTTCCAGATCACGCTGCCGATCGAGAAGCTGTCGATCTCGCGCGGCGAGTTCATGGAGCAGTTGAAGCGGCGCGGCATCGGCTCGGGCGTCCATTACCCGGCCATTCATCTTTTCTCGCTGTACCGCGCACGCGGCTTCAAGGAGGGCATGTTCCCCCACGCCGAGCGCTTCGGCGCGACGACCGTCACGCTGCCGCTCTTCACGCAGATGAGCGCAGAGGACGTGCAGCGGGTCGTCGACGCCGTCAACCAGATTTGCGAACAATACGGAAAATAAGCGGACATGAGTCACCCTGAAACACGCGCGACGAATCCTGAAGTCTCGATCGTCATCCCCGTGTACAACGAGGAAGCCGGGCTCGCTGCGCTCTTCGCGCGGCTCTACCCGGCGCTCGACGCGCTCGACACGTCGTACGAAGTGATCCTCGTCAACGACGGCAGCCGCGACCGCTCGGCTGCCCTCCTCGCCGACCAGTTCCGCGTGCGTCCGGACACGACGCGCGTCGTGCTCCTGAACGGCAACTACGGCCAGCACATGGCGATCCTCGCGGGCTTCGAGCAGTCGCGCGGCGAGATCGTCGTCACGCTCGACGCCGACCTGCAGAACCCGCCCGAAGAAATCGGCAAGCTGGTCGCGAAGATGCGCGAAGGCTACGACTACGTCGGCTCGATCCGGCTGCAGCGCCAGGACAGCCTGTTCCGCCGCAAGGCGTCGGCCGCGATGAACCGGCTGCGCGAGCGCATCACGCGGATCAAGATGACCGACCAGGGCTGCATGCTGCGTGCGTACAGCCGCCACATCATCGATACGATCAACCGCTGCGGCGAGGTGAACACGTTCATCCCCGCGCTCGCGTACACGTTCGCGCAGAGCCCGACCGAGATCGAGGTCGCGCACGAAGAGCGCTTCGCGGGCGAATCGAAATACTCGCTGTACAGCCTGATCCGCCTGAACTTCGATCTCGTCACGGGCTTTTCCGTCGTGCCGCTGCAATGGCTGTCGTTCATCGGCGTGATCCTGTCGCTCGGCTCGGCCGGACTCTTCGTGCTGCTCGTCGTGCGGCGCTTCATCGTCGGCGCGGAAGTGCAAGGCGTGTTCACGCTCTTCGCGATCACGTTCTTCCTGCTCGGCGTGATCATCTTCGCGCTCGGCCTGCTCGGCGAATACATCGGACGAATCTATCAGCAGGTCCGCGCGCGGCCGCGCTACCTGATCCAAACCGTGCTCGAGGCGCGCGACGGCAAGCCCGGCGTCACGCTGCCGATCGAGCGCCGCGAGGCCGCGCGATGAAGCCGCGCGCCGTCGTCTTCGCGTACCACAACGTCGGCGTGCGCTGCCTGCAGGTGCTGCTCGCGCGCGGCGTCGACGTCGCGCTCGTCGTCACGCACGAGGACAGCCCGACCGAGAACATCTGGTTCGGCAGCGTCGCGTCGGTCGCGGCCGAGCACGGGATTCCCGTCGTCACGCCCGCCGATCCGGCGCGCGCCGACGTGCGCGAAGCGGTCGCGGGCGCGAAACCGGACTTCATCTTCTCGTTCTATTACCGGCACATGCTGCCCGTCGACCTGCTCGCGCTCGCCGCGCGCGGCGCGTACAACATGCACGGATCGCTGCTGCCGAAGTACCGAGGCCGCGTGCCGACGAACTGGGCGGTGCTGAACGGCGAGACCGAGACGGGCGCGACGCTGCACGAGATGGCCGCGAAGCCCGACGCGGGCGCGATCGTCGGCCAGACCGCGGTGCCGATCCTGCCCGACGACACCGCCGCGCAAGTGTTCGACAAGGTCACGGTCGCGGCCGAGCAGACGCTCTGGCGCGTGCTGCCCGCGCTGATCGCGGGCGAGGCGCCGCACCTGCCGAACGATCTGTCGCAAGGCAGCTATTACGGCGGGCGCAAGCCCGAAGACGGCCGCATCGACTGGTCGCAGTCCGCCGCGCAGGTCTACAACCTGATCCGCGCGGTCGCGCCGCCGTACCCGGGCGCGTTCGCCGATCTCGACGGCGCGCGCTTCGTGATCGCGCGCGCGCGCCTCGCGGCCCCCGGCTCGGCGGCCGCGCGCGCGGCCGCCGATTTGCCGCCGGGCCTGCACGTAAGCGATAATGCGCTGTTCGGCGTTTGCGGCGACAGCCGCGCCGTCTCCATTCTCGAACTGCGCCGACAGCGCGACGGCGGCGAAGCCGTGGTTTCCCCGGCGGAATTCGCGCAGTTCATTCATTCCTCCCGTCATTCATGAAAGCGAAAAAAGTCCTGATCCTGGGTGTGAACGGCTTCATCGGCCATCACCTGTCGAAGCGCATTCTCGAAACCACCGATTGGGAAGTGTTCGGCATGGACATGCAGACCGACCGGCTCGGCGATCTCGTCAAGCACGAGCGGATGCATTTCTTCGAAGGCGACATCACGATCAACAAGGAGTGGGTCGAGTATCACGTGAAGAAGTGCGACGTGATCCTGCCGCTCGTCGCGATCGCGACGCCCGCCACCTACGTGAAGCAGCCGCTGCGCGTGTTCGAGCTCGACTTCGAGGCGAACCTGCCGATCGTGCGCTCGGCCGTCAAGTACGGCAAGCATCTCGTGTTTCCGTCGACGTCCGAGGTGTACGGCATGTGCGCCGACGAGCAGTTCGACCCGGACGCGTCCGCCCTCACCTATGGCCCGATCAACAAGCCGCGCTGGATCTACGCATGCTCGAAGCAGCTGATGGACCGCGTGATCTGGGGCTACGGGATGGAAGGCCTGAACTTCACGCTGTTCCGTCCGTTCAACTGGATCGGCCCGGGCCTCGATTCGATCTACACGCCGAAGGAAGGCAGCTCGCGCGTCGTCACGCAGTTCCTCGGCCACATCGTGCGCGGCGAGAACATCAGCCTCGTCGACGGCGGCTCGCAGAAACGCGCGTTCACGTACGTCGACGACGGCATCAGCGCGCTGATGAAGATCATCGAGAATCCGAACGGCATCGCGACCGGCAAGATCTACAATATCGGGAATCCGAACAATAATTTCTCGGTGCGCGAACTCGCGAACAAGATGCTCGAGCTCGCGGCGGAATTCCCGGAGTACGCGGATTCGGCGAAGCACGTGAAGCTCGTCGAGACGACGTCGGGCGCGTACTACGGCAACGGCTATCAGGACGTGCAGAACCGCGTGCCGAAGATCGAGAACACGATGCAGGAGCTCGGCTGGGCGCCGCAGTTCACGTTCGACGACGCGCTGCGCCAGATCTTCGAGGCGTACCGCGGCCACGTCGCCGACGCACGCGCGCTCGTCGAGCAGCACGGCTAAGCACGGCTAAAGAGAGAGGCATCACCGCTTGGCCCGCATCGTTCTCAAGATCGACGTCGACACGCTGCGCGGCACGCGCGAAGGCGTGCCGAACCTCGCGCGCATCTTCGATCGCTTCGCCGCGCGCGCGACGTTCCTCTTCAGCCTCGGCCCGGATCACACCGGCTGGGCGATGCGTCGCGTGCTGCGGCCGGGCTTCCTGAAGAAGGTGTCGCGCACGTCGGTCGTCGAGCATTACGGCGTCAGGCAGCTGCTGTACGGCGTGCTGCTGCCCGGCCCCGACATCGGCCGCCGCGCGACGGCCGAGATGCGCGCGATCCACGAAGCCGGCTTCGAATGCGGGATCCATACGTGGGATCACGTGTACTGGCAGGACAACGTCCGCGAACGTCCGCGCGACTGGACCGTGCGCGAGATGAGCAAGAGCCGCGAGCGCTTCGTCGACATCTTCGGCGCGCCGCCCGTCACGCACGGCGCGGCCGGCTGGCAGATGAACGACGCGGCGTTCGAGCAGATCGACGCATGGGGCATGCGCTACGCGTCGGACGGCCGCGGCCACTCGCCGTATCTGCCCGTCGTCGAAGGCAGGACGCTCGCGCACGTGCAAATGCCGACGACGCTGCCGACGCTCGACGAGATTCTCGGCATCGACGGCATCGACACCGACAACGTCGCCGCGCATCTGCTCAAGCACACCGAACGCAATCCACACGACCAGGTGTTCACGCTGCACGCGGAGCTCGAAGGACAGAAGCTCGCGCCCGTGTTCGAGCAACTGCTCGCGGGCTGGCGCGCGCAAGGCCACACGTTCGCGACGATGGGCGATTATTACGCGACGCTGGACCGCGCCGCGCTGCCATCGTACCCTGTCGCGTGGGGCGAAATCCCCGGCCGCTCCGGCGAACTGATCGTCCAGCCCGACTGAACAAAAGCCGCCCCGCCGGCCCCCCGTCTCGCATCGCCACGCGCGGCCCGCCGTCCGCGCTCGTTCATAAAAACAGGAGAAACACGTGTCCGTCGAAGTCGACCGTCAAGTTCCCGATTTCACCGCGCCTGCCACGGGCGGCGAGTTTTCGCTGTCGGGCCTCAAGGGCAAGAAGCTCGTGCTGTACTTCTATCCGAAGGACAACACGCCCGGCTGCACCACCGAGGGCTTGCAGTTCCGCGACCTGTATCCGAAGTTCGAGAAGGCCGGCGCGGAAATCGCCGGCGTGTCGCGCGACAGCCTGCGCTCGCACGACAACTTCAAGGCGAAGCTCGAACTGCCGTTCCCGTTGATTTCGGACCCCGACGAAACGCTCTGCACGCTGTTCGGCGTCATGAAATTGAAGAAAATGTATGGCAAGGAGGTGCGCGGAATCGAGCGCTCGACGTTCGTCATCGACGGCGAAGGCGTGCTGCGCCACGCATGGCGCGGCGTGAAGGTGCCGGGTCACGTCGACGAGGTGCTGAGTGCTGTACAAGCGCTTTGAGGCGCGCTATATTGGGCCGCAATGAATGCCTGTCCGACCCATTTTTCTCGTAGCTGCGCCGGTGGTCGAAACAATGCGCCCACGCATCTGACGCGCAGCACGACGGTTAGAGCCGAGCCGCTTGCCCCTGTTCGGGGGAGCGGCTTTTTTTATGGTTTTCGGGTCGGCCGATCCGCGCCGGCCGTCCAACGCGTCAAGGAGACGATCGAAATCTAGGCGAACCGGCGCTTCGAACCCCATGTGCGCCACTGCGCGCAAACTGCACGCGCCAAGCGTCGCAGGATGCGAACGGCGGCGCATGCCTGCGACACGATTCCTCCCGAGGGACACCATGCCTTTGCCTACTCCCCCCAGCAAGCTCGGCAGCCTGCTGCCGCCCGACGAATACAAGGCGAAAGCGCGGCCCGCGAAAGCCGCGAAGCCATCCGCCTCCGGGGGCCCCGCTCACGCCGTCGCGGCCGACCATAGCCCGGCGAACGTAGCCGATCCGATGGTGGTCGCCGCCAACACCGCCGCACCGCTGCGCGCGGTCGCGCCGGCGGAAGCCGCGAGCGCCGCCGAGCCGCGCGCGCGCAAGACGAAGCAGACCGCCGCGTTGCTGCAGCCGGTGCCCGCCGCGCCCAACGCCCCGGTCGCGCGCTCGCCGAAAACCGATGCGGCAAGGCCCGCCGCGACCGCGGCCGCCGCACCGCGCGGGGCCGCGAAGACGCGCGGGCGCAAGGACGCCGAAGTCGAGATGCAAAAGCTCTTCGTGCTCGACACGAACGTGCTGATGCACGATCCGAGCAGCCTGTTCCGCTTCGAGGAGCACGACGTCTATCTGCCGATGATGACGCTCGAGGAGCTCGACAATCACAAGAAGGGAATGTCGGAAGTCGCTCGCAACGCGCGTCAGGTGAGCCGCACGCTCGACGCGCTCGTCGCCGACGGCGGCCCGATCTCGGCCGGCATTCCGCTCGCGCGCCTCGGCAGCCGCGAGGCGCTCGGCCGCCTGTACTTCCAGACGACGCTCACGAGCATCGAGCCCGTCGAAGGCCTGCCGCAAGGCAAGGCCGACAACCAGATCCTCGGCGTCGTGCGCGCGCTGCAGCGCGAGCGGCCGGATCGCCAGGTCGTGCTGGTGTCGAAAGACATCAACATGCGGATCAAGGCGCACGCGCTCGGCCTGCCCGCCGAAGACTACTTCAACGACCAGGTCCTCGAAGACAAGGATCTCCTCTATACCGGCGTGCGCGAACTGCCGCAGGACTTCTGGACGAAGCACGCGAAGGGGATGGAGAGCTGGCAGGACACGAAGACGGGCACCACGTACTACCGCGTGACGGGACCGCTCGTCGTATCGATGCTCGTCAACGAGTTCGTCTACCTCGAGCCGCAGAACGGCGAGCCCGCGTTCCATGGGCTCGTGCGCGAGCTGAACGGCAAGACGGCGCTCCTGCAGACGCTGCGCGACTACAGCCATCACAAGAACAACGTGTGGGGGATCACCGCGCGCAACCGCGAGCAGAACTTCGCGCTGAACCTGCTGATGAACCCCGAGATCGACTTCGTCACGCTGCTCGGCCAGGCCGGCACCGGCAAGACGCTCGTCGCGCTCGCGGCGGGCCTCGCACAGGTGCTCGACGACAAGCGCTACAACGAGATCATCGTCACGCGCGCGACCGTGCCCGTCGGCGAGGACATCGGCTTTCTGCCGGGCACCGAGGAAGAGAAGATGCAGCCGTGGATGGGCGCGTTCGACGACAACCTCGAAGTGCTGCAGAAGACCGACGACGCAGCGGGCGAATGGGGCCGCGCGGCGACGCAGGAGCTGATCCGCTCGCGCCTCAAGGTGAAGAGCATGAACTTCATGCGCGGCCGCACGTTCGTCGACAAGTACGTGATCATCGACGAGGCGCAGAACCTGACGCCGAAGCAGATGAAGACGCTCGTCACGCGCGCGGGGCCGGGCACGAAGATCATCTGCCTCGGCAACATCGCGCAGATCGACACGCCGTACCTGACGGAAGGCAGCTCGGGCCTCACGTACGTCGTCGACCGCTTCAAGGGCTGGGGCCACAGCGGCCACGTGACGCTCGCGCGCGGCGAGCGCTCGCGGCTTGCCGACTACGCGTCCGACATCCTGTGACGGCACGCTGACAGCCGCTCCGAGCGGCCCCAGCGCGAAGCGGCGCCTGATTCGTCAGGCGCCGCTTTTTTCATTTCGGGGGTCGAATCATCTGCGAGCGAACGTTCGTCTTGCACAACATTTACGCGCACAACTTCAAGTAATTTCTCAAGAATTCTTGCGGAAGCCCCGCCGGACGCACTACTATCGCGATTAACCATCGTCATACGATTGGCGAGCGCAGCGCGTTCGCCCGCCTCTCATGCTGCGTCTTTCGCTGTCCGTTCTCGTGATCTCGCTGCTCGCGGCCTGTTCGACCGCGCCGCAGAAGCCGGCGCGCTCGTCGTCCGGCATGGCGATCACCACGCCGCGCGCATACGCGCCGCCGCGCGGCTTCCCGAACTTCGTCGACCACAGCGTCGGTCGCGAGGAAATCTCGATCCAGGCGATGAGCCTCGTCGGCGTCCCGTATCGCTGGGGCGGCAACACGCCCGACAGCGGCTTCGACTGCAGCGGCCTCGTGCGCTATGTCGTCGACCGCGCGGCGAGCGTCAACCTGCCCCGCACGACGGCCGACATGAGCTCGATCGGCGAATCGGTCGATCCCGACGGCATCGCGCCCGGCGATCTGATCTTCTTCAACACGTCGGGCCGGCCGCATTCGCACGTCGGCATCTACGTCGGCAAGCTGCGCTTCGTGAACGCGCCGTCGACGGGCGGCACCGTGCGGCTCGACTACCTGACGAATCCGTATTGGGCGAAGCGCTTCGACGGCATCCGGCGCGTCGCCGCGCCGAAGGCGAAGCCGACGCCATTCGATGCGCCGACCTATCAGGCAAGCCGGCAACCGGACGCCGCGCCGCGTGCGGCCGCGGTGGCTGCGGCCCAATCGGCCCAATCGACCTACGCGGCGAATGCCGCCGAGCAACCGGTTGCTCGCGCAACCGCGCCGAGCGCGCCGAGCGCGTCATCCGCTTATGCGGCGAATGCGAACGCACCGTCTTCGGCGCATAACGCCACGCCCGGCGCGGCGCCGGCTTATGCGGCGAATTCGCCGGCGCCGAACGCGGCTGCGCCCGCCGCGACGGCGTCCGCCGACCCGTACGAGCCGCCGCCGTCCGCGATGTCCGCCGCGCAGCGGCAGGCGCAGGCCGCGGGCGCGGCGTCGCCCGCGATTGCATCGACCGGCGCGGGCGCCTCGCCGGCGGCCGCATCGTCGTACGCGCCACCGACAGGCGGAGGCACGGCGGCCGCCGTCGCAGGCACGTCGCCGGCCGACCCGATCGACGCCGCCGCGGACGCGTTCGAGCCGCCGCCTCCCACCGCGCGCGCCGCAGCCCGCCAGGCGCAACTCGCCGCGCCAGGCAGCGTGCAGATCCTGCGCGCGTCGACCGCGCCCGGCTCCGCAAGCACCGCCCCCACCGGCACGAGCGACGATCCAATCGCTCGCTTCGCGAACGGCGGCTACTGAACCGGCCGGACCGGATCTCGCAGTCGGCGCGCGGTCCGGCGGCGTTCGAGCGCCGGCTTTCCGGCCGCAGACGAGCGCTCCGCCTTTCTCTCCGTCGAACGGCGCGCAGATCCGCGTCGGCCGCCATGCGGCACGCGGCATCCCGCACCTCAATCGAATCATTCCGGTCGATCAATAGCCACTGCGGCCGTTCCTCGGTTCCTCAGCCCTTTCCTTCGCCCTTCCGCCTCCGCTCCCTCGCGCCGTCGAATGCCCGAACACGTGAACGCCAAAACAGCGACGCAAAACGCCGCGCGCAACCCAAGCGCATGCCCCGCCCGCTTCGCCCGGCCTTCGTCTACGCCAGCGTCCGAATCGAATTCGATATTCCCCGCGCGCAGTCGATCACCGCAGGCGCGAGCCGCTGCTCGGCGTCGGCGAGCGTCCAGCGGCTCGACGGCGCGACGACGTGCACCGACGCGACCGGCCGTCGCTCGCCGTCGAGCACGGGCGCCGCGATCGTCATGTCGCCGATGAACAACTCCTCGCGATTCGACGCGTAGCCGTTGCGCCGCGCGCCGCCGAGCAGCGCCTCGATCGCGCCGATGTCGGTGACCGTGTATTGCGTGTGCGCGACGCGCTCGCTCGCCTCGAGCAGCGCGTGCGCGTCGCCGTCGGGCAGCGCGCTCAGATAAGCGCGGCCCGACGCCGTGCAGTACATCGGAATGCGGCTGCCGATCGGCATGTGGATCGGCACGAATTTCGTGCAGACGAAGCGCGCGACGTACACCATGTCGACGCCGTCCGGCTCGGTCAGATTCGTCGTCTCGCCCGTCACGTTCGTGAGCTCCGACAGGAACGGGTTCGCGACGTCGATCAGCGTATCGGCCGCCAGATAGTTGAAGCCGATCTGCATCACGCGCGGCGTCAGCTGATAGCGGCGCGTGCGCGGATGCTTCCTCACGTAGCCGAGCCGCTCGAGCGTGTAGATCATCCGCTGCGCGGAGCTCTTCGTGATCGACGTCGCCTCGGCGACCTCCGGCAGCGTCATCGTCCGCCGCTGCGCGCTGAACGCGCGCAGCACCGCGATTCCCTTTTCCAGCGACTGGTTGAAAAGCGCGTCGGAGGCGTCGCCCTGATCGCTCCCCGCTTCCGGCTGTGGCCGGCGTGCTGCTTCGCTCATGGAAAGGCCCAATGGTGTTTGCTTAATCGACACACTAGCATATCGAATATCGATATACAAAAATCTTTTGTCGATATTTTTGATTCGAATATGATTGCCAACATGAAGTTTATCGATTTTCAAACGGCAGTCGCTCCACGGAGGCACACCATGATCCAGTTCGCCAAGCGCTTCTTCCTCGGCCTCGTCGTCGCGGCCGCCCCGCTCGTGTCGAGCGCCGCGCCGCCCGTCTACGCGGTCGGCGCGACGTCGACCGGCGTGCCGTTCACCTTCCTCGACGTGAAGACGAACTCGATCCAGGGCCTCCTCGTCGACGCGATCAACGCGACCGGCAAGGCGGCCGGCTTCGACGTGAAGATCGAGCAGACGACGTTCTCCGCGCTGATCCCGTCGCTCACGACGAAGAAGATCGACGTGATCTCGGCCGCGATGCTGAAGACGCCCGCGCGCGAGCAGGTGGTCGACTTCTCGGATACCGTCTATGCGTACGGCGAAGGCCTCGTCGTGCGCGCCGACGACACCGGCAAGTACGTGACGATGGACGACCTGAAAGGCGAGATCGTCGGCGCGCAGGTCGGCACCGCGTTCGTCGACGCGCTGAACAAGAAAGGCATCTTCAAGGAAGTGCGCACGTACGACTCGATCGCGGACATCATGCGCGACGTCGCGCTCGGCCGAATCAAGGCGGGCTTCGGCGACCGCCCGATCCTCTCGTACCAATTGCGCAAGAACCCGAATCCGAAGCTGCGCCTCGTCGACGGCTATCAGTCGACGGTCACGGGCAACGTGTGCTTCATCGTGCGCAAGGGCGACCGCGAGACGCTCGACCGCCTGAACGCGGGCCTGAAGAAGATCAAGGCCGACGGCACGCTCGCGCAGCTCGTGAAGAAATGGCAGGTCGAGTGACGCGCGGCCCGTTCGCGTAAGGAGGCATGCCGATGCTCATGCAGAACCTGCTCGACTTCCTGCCGATCCTGCTGAAAGGCGCGATCGTCACGGTCGAAATCACCCTGTGCGCGTTCGTGCTCAGCTCGGTGCTCGGCCTCGGGCTCGCGCTGATGCGCGTGTCGTCGAACCGCGCGCTCTCGCATGCGGCGGCCGCGGTCGTCAACGTGATCCGCGGCCTGCCGATCATCGTTCAGCTCTTCTACATCTATTTCGTGCTGCCCGATCTCGGCGTGCAGCTCTCCGCGTTCCAGGCGGGCTTCATCGGGCTCGGGATCGCGTACTCCGCGTATCAGGCGGAGAACTTCCGCGCGGGCATCGAGGCGATCGACCGCGGGCAGATCGAGGCCGCGCAGTCGATCGGCATGCGCGGCGCGATGATCATGCGCCGCGTCGTGCTGCCGCAGGCGTTCCGGATCGCGCTGCCGCCGTACGGCAACACGCTCGTGATGATGCTGAAGGACTCGTCGCTCGCATCGACGATCACCGTCGCCGAAATGACGCGCGCCGGACAGCTGATCGCATCGTCGACGTTCCAGAACATGACGGTGTACACGCTCGTCGCGCTGCTCTATCTCGCGCTCAGCCTGCCGCTCGTCTACGGACTGCGGCGCATCGAACGCCGTCTCGGCATCAAGGGGAAGCGATGATTCGCATTCAGGACGTACACAAGCGCTTCCACGATCAGGACGTGCTCAAGGGCGTGAGCCTTCACGTCGACGCGGGCGAAGTGGTCTGCCTGATCGGGCCGTCGGGCTCGGGCAAATCGACGCTCCTTCGCTGCATCAACGGCCTCGAGACACACGACGCCGGCACGATCTCGATCGAAGGCCGGCCGGTCGACGCGAGCTCGCGCGAGATCCACGCGCTGCGCACGCAAGTCGGCATGGTGTTCCAGCGCTTCAATCTGTTCCCGCATCGCACGGCGCTCGAGAACGTCTGCGAAGGACCGCTCTACGTGAAGAAGGCGCCGCGCGACGCGGTGCGCGCGAACGCGCTGCGCCTGCTCGAGAAGGTCGGGCTCGCGCATCGCGTCGACGCGTATCCGCAGCAATTGTCGGGCGGCCAGCAGCAGCGCGTCGCGATCGCCCGCGCGCTCGCGATGGAGCCGCGCGCGATCCTGTTCGACGAGCCGACGTCCGCGCTCGATCCGGAGCTCGTCGGCGAAGTGCTCGGCGTGATGCGCCAGCTCGCGAACGACGGGATGACGATGATCGTCGTCACGCACGAAATGGGCTTCGCGCGCGAAGTCGCGGACCGCGTCTGCTTCCTGTACGACGGGCGGATCTGCGAGTCGGGCCGCGCGGCCGACGTCCTCGAATCCCCGCAGCATCCGCGCACGCGCGACTTCCTGCGCCGGATGCTCGACGCCTCCGATACGACCGCCTCTTCATCATGACCCACGCTGCCGCAGCAGAACCGCTGCCGCCTTCGCTGTGGGCGGCGACGGCGCCGCCCGGCGTCGACACGCCGCCGCTCGCCGAATCGGCGCGCGCCGACGTCGCGATCGTCGGCGCCGGCTACACCGGACTGTCGAGCGCCCTGCATCTCGCCGAGCGCGGCGCGACCGTGCGCGTGATCGACGCGCACGAGCCCGGCTGGGGCGCGTCGGGCCGCAACGGCGGCCAGGTGATCCCGGGCCTCAAGTACGATCCCGACGAGCTGCTGCGCCGCTTCGGCCCGCGCGACGGCGAGGCGCTGATCGAGATGGCGGGCAGCGCCGCCGACATCGTCTTCGAGCTGATCGGCAAGCATGCGATCACGTGCGACGCGACGCGCGCCGGCTGGATCCAGCCGACCCATTCGACCGCGCTGCTCGGCACGCTGCATGCACGCGCGCGTCAGTGGGAAAAGCGCGGCGCGGCGGTCGAGCTGCTCGATCGCGAAGCGGTCGCGCGCCGGCTCGGCACGCACGCGTTCGTCGGCGGCTGGATCGACAAGCGCGCCGGCAGCGTGCAGCCGCTCGCGTATGCGCGCGGGCTCGCACGGGCGGCGCAGGCCGCGGGCGCGACGCTGCACGGCGGCACGCGCGCCACGCGCATCGAGCGCGGCGCGAGCGGCGGCTGGCGCATCCACACCGCGCACGGGCCGACGATCGATGCGCAGCAGGTGCTGCTCGCGACGAACGGCTATACGGACGGCCTGTGGCCCGGCCTCGCGCAATCGGTGATCGCGGCGAACAGCTTCATCGTCGCGACCGAGCCGCTGTCCGACGCGCTCGCGCGCACGATCCTGCCGGGCGGCGAAGTCGCCTCCGACTCGCGGCGGCTCTTGCTCTACTTTCGGAAGGATGCATCGGGACGGCTGCTGGTGGGCGGCCGCGGGCCGTGTCGCGAGCCGCGCGGCGCGGCCGACTGGGCGCATCTCGAGCGCTCGGTGAAGCTGATGTTTCCGCAACTGGAGAACGTCCGCCATGAATACCGCTGGGCCGGTCGGATCGCGATCACGCGCGACTTCCTGCCGCACGTCCACCGTCCGGCGCCGGGGCTCACGATCGCGCTCGGCTACAACGGCCGCGGCATCGCGCTCGCGACGACGCTCGGCCGGCATCTCGCCGCCGCGATGAGCGGCGCCGCGCGCGCGCTGCCGCTCGCCGCGACACAGGTCAGGCCGATTCCGCTGCATGCGCTGCAGCGTCTGTACATCAGCGCGGGCGTCGCGTGGTACGGGCTGCTCGACGCGCTGTCGTGACGGCGACGGCCGCCCCGCCCGCGCGACGCGCGCCCACCAAAAACGATGCGCCGCAGCCTTTCGGCATGCGGCGCATCGTCGTTTTCGGCAACGCGCGGCGTCGAGCCGCGCGGCCGGCCGGATCAGGCGATCAGAACACGCGGTGGCCGATCCACCAGCCGGCCGCCGCGATCAGCGCCGACGCGGGAATCGTCAGCACCCACGCCCACACGATGTTGCCCGCGACGCCCCAGCGCACGGCCGACAGCTTGCGCGTCGCGCCGACGCCGACGATCGCACCCGTGATCGTGTGCGTGGTCGATACCGGAATGCCCATCCACGACGCGACGAACAGCGTCACCGCGCCGCCCGTCTCCGCGCAGAAGCCGCCGACCGGCTTCAACTTCGTGATCTTCTGGCCCATCGTGCGGACGATCCGCCAGCCGCCGAACAGCGTGCCGAGCCCCATCGACAGGTAGCACGCGCCGATCACCCACACGGGCGGCGCGTCGGACGTCGCGGACGCGTAGCCCGATGCGATCAGCAGCATCCAGATGATGCCGATCGTCTTCTGCGCGTCGTTGCCGCCGTGGCCGAGGCTATAGAGGCTCGCGGACAACAGCTGCAGCCGCCTGAAGCGCCGGTCGACCTTGCTGGGCGCGGTCCTGAAGTACAGCCACGACACGCCGAGCATGAACAGCGACCCGAGGACGAAGCCGAGGAGCGGCGAGATGAAGATGAACGCGACGGTCTTCATCAGCCCGTCGATGTTGAGCGATCCCCAGCCCGACTTCGACACCGCGGCGCCGACGAGCCCGCCGATCAGCGCGTGCGACGAGCTTGACGGAATCCCGTAGTACCACGTAATGATGTTCCAGCCGATCGCGCCGAACAGCGCCCCGAACACGACGTAGTGATCGACGATGCTCGCGTCGATCGTGCCCTTGCCGACGGTCTGCGCGACCTTCAGGTGGAAGATGAAATATGCGATGACGTTGAATGCCGCCGCAAACACGACGGCTTGCTGGGGCTTCAGCACCCCGGTCGACACGACGGTCGCGATCGAGTTCGCGGCGTCGTGGAAGCCGTTCATGAAATCGAACACGAGCGCGACG
This sequence comes from Burkholderia oklahomensis C6786, assembly GCF_000959365.1. Classification (NCBI taxonomy): domain Bacteria; kingdom Pseudomonadati; phylum Pseudomonadota; class Betaproteobacteria; order Burkholderiales; family Burkholderiaceae; genus Burkholderia; species Burkholderia oklahomensis. The sequence goes on along the minus strand of NZ_CP009555.1, from coordinate 3,528,174 downwards.
AGCACGAGCGCCGCGACGGCCCACAAGGCGAGTTGTATCGAGTGCATCGTGATCCGCTCAGGCGTTTTCCAGCACGATGCCTTCGATGATGTTCGCGACATCCTCGCACTTGTCGGTGATCTGCTCGAGCAGCTCGTAGATCGCCTTCAGTTTGATGAGCGTCTTGACGTCGTCTTCCTCGCGAAAGAGCTTCGACATCGCCGCGCGCAGCACGCGGTCCGCCTCCGACTCCCAGCGGTCGATTTCCTCGCACGCCTTCAGGATCTGGCTCGACTGCTTCATGTCCGACAGCAGCGCGACGGCCGCCTGCACGTGCTGCGCCGACTGCGTGACGATGTGCGCGAGCTGGCTCGCCTCGGACGTCACCGACTGCACGTCGTACAGCGACACGGCGGTCGCGACGTCCTCCATCAGGTCGAGGATATCGTCCATCGTCGTGATCAGCTTATGGATTTCGTCGCGGTCGAGCGGCGTGATGAACGTCTTGTGCAGCAGGTCGATCGCTTCGTGCGTCAACTTGTCGGCGGCCTTCTCGGCCGATTGCACGTTCTGCTTGTGAATCTCGGCGTCCGCGAGATTGTCGATCAGAAGTTCGAGCTCGCGTCCGCCAGAGACGATGTAATTCGCGTGCGCGTTGAAGATTTCGAAGAACTTGCCCTCGGTGGGCATGAATCGACCGAACATGGGATTCCTGAAAGATGGTCAAACGGCTGTCACAAAAACCGGCGACATTGTACTGTTTTACAGTTGCCCGCCAAGCGCCCGATTGCGACGACGGCGACGAGATACAACGTTTTGCGAAATAAGGGTTTACATCCGGCGCTACTCGCCGTAGAAGTTCTGCGCCCCCGCAAAATTGTCGAATTTCGTGTATTGACCCAGGAACGTGAGTCGAACGGGGCCGATCGGGCCGTTACGCTGCTTACCGATGATGATCTCGGCGGTGCCCTTGTCGGGGCTGTCGGGGTTGTACACTTCGTCGCGGTAAATGAACAGGATCACGTCCGCGTCCTGTTCGATTGCACCCGATTCCCGCAAGTCCGACATCACCGGCCGCTTGTTCGGCCGCTGCTCGAGCCCGCGATTCAGCTGCGATAGCGCGATCACCGGCACGTCGAGCTCTTTCGCGAGGCTCTTCAGCGATCGCGAGATTTCCGAAATTTCGGTCGCGCGGTTCTCGCCCTGCGACGAGCCCGACATCAGCTGCAGGTAGTCGACGATGATGAGCCCGAGCTTGCCGCACTGGCGCGAGAGGCGCCGCGCGCGCGAGCGCAGCTCCATCGGATTCAGGCCGCCCGTCTCGTCGATGAAGAGTTGCGCCTCGCTCATCTTCTGCACCGCGTGCGTGAGCTTCGGCCAATCCTCGTCGGTGAGGCGCCCGGTTCGCATCCGGTGCTGGTCGAGGCGGCCGACCGAGCCGAGCATCCGCATCACGAGCTGCGTGCCCGGCATTTCCATCGAGAACACCGCGACGGGCAGCCCGTACTCGACGGCGACGTATTCGCCGACGTTCATCGAGAACGCCGTCTTACCCATCGACGGCCGGCCGGCGACGATGATCAGCTCGCCGCCATGCATGCCGGACGTCATCCGGTCGAGATCGACGAAGCCCGTCGGCGTGCCCGTCACGTCGCTCGGATTCGCCGTGTGATAAAGCGTGTCGATCCGCTCGACGACCTGCGTGAGGAGCGGCCCGATCTCGAGGAAGCCCTGCGTGCCGCGCGCGCCGTCCTCGGCGATCGAGAACACCTTCGACTCGGCCTCGTCGAGCAGCTGACGGACTTCCTTGCCCTGCGGATTGAACGCGTCGGCCGAAATTTCGTCGGCGACCGACACGAGCCGGCGCAGCACCGCGCGATCGCGAACGATTTCCGCATAGCGGCGGATGTTCGCGGCGCTCGGCGTGTTCTGCGCGAGCGCGTTCAGGTACGCGAGCCCGCCCACGTCTTCCGCCTTGCCGGACGTCGTGAGCGCCTCGTAGACGGTCACGACGTCGGCCGGGCGCGTCGATGCGATGAGACGACCGATGTGCTCGAAGATGATGCGGTGGTCGTACCGGTAGAAGTCGCCTTGCGACAGGAAATCGGCGATCCGGTCCCAGGCGCCGTTGTCGAGCAGCAGGCCGCCCAGCACCGACTGCTCGGCCTCGATCGAGTGAGGCGGGACTTTCAGCGATTCGATTTGGGGATCTTTCGGCGCGTTCATGGCTTCGGATTATCGCGAAATGGGCGCGGCTTCGCCAGCGGGCGTCGGAAACGCCGAGAAACGAAAAAAGGCAGGAACCGGTTGCCCGGGCCCCTGCCCTTCATGTCGGACGGCGTGCGCCGCCCGTAGAGACTGCATGTCGCTTACGCGTGATCGCCGATCACGTTGACCGTCACGTCGACGACGACGTCGGTGTGCAGCGCGACTTGCACGCCATGCTCGCCGATCATCTTCAGCGGACCTTCCGGCATGCGCACTTGCGCCTTCTCGACTTCGTAGCCTGCCTTCTTCAGCAGCTCCGCGACGTCGCCGTTCGTGACCGAGCCGAACAGACGGCCGTCGACGCCCGACTTCTGCGTGATTTCGAACGACTGGCCGTTCAGCTTCTCGCCGACCGCTTGCGCGGCAGCCAGCTTCTCGGCGGCGACCTTTTCGAGTTCCGCGCGGCGGACTTCGAATTCAGCGATCGCGTCCTTCGTCGCGCGGCGCGCCTTGCGGTTCGGGATCAGGAAGTTGCGAGCGTAACCGTCCTTGACCTTGACGATATCGCCGAGGTTGCCCAGATTGGCGACTTTTTCCAACAGAATGATTTGCATTCGAATTCTCCTTATTGCGTCGCCTGATTACGCCTTGTGCTGATCCGTGTACGGCAGCAGCGCGAGGAAACGCGCGCGCTTGATCGCCGTATCCAGCTGGCGCTGATAGTGGGCCTTCGTGCCCGTCAGACGCGCCGGCGTGATCTTACCGTTCTCGCCGATGAAGTCCTTCAGCGTTTCCGTGTCCTTGTAGTCGATCTGCTCGACGCCGGCTGCCGTGAAGCGGCAGAACTTCTTGCGCTTGAAGAGCGGGTTTTGTTGCTGACGACGCTTGTCGAATTTCTTACCAGTGGGGCGGGCCATGTTCAGTCCTTTCCAATGTCCTGCAATGCTGTGATGTGAAACACCAAGGTTCTCGCGTTGCGGCTCTTTTTCGCCAGGAAGCCGGTGAAGAGCGTCTCGACGCCCATCTCGCAGCCTTCCAGCTTGCCGCTCGCCTCGCCTGCCGCCACGGCCGGGATCGTCAATTCGACCTGCCGGGCGATGCCTGCCTCGACGACTTCCGTGCGATGCTGCAACGTGGCGCTTGCGATCGGAACGCCGGCGGGGGTGTACCGCACCGGTTCACGCTCGACGACGCTCGCCGTCAATTGCAGCCTGTTCACGAAAGCGACGCGCTCCTTCCCTGGTGGCTTGTTGCGTTAAGCCTGCGCTTCGGTCGGCTGAGCAGCAGCCGCCTTCTTGGCTTCTTCGCGCTGAACTTCCTTCATCATCGGCGACGGGCCGCTTTCGGCCTTCTTCATCTTGACGATGAGGTGACGCAGCACGGCGTCGTTGAACTTGAACGCGTGTTCGAGTTCGTCGAGCGTCGTCTGGTCGCACTCGATGTTCATGCAGACGTAGTGAGCCTTCGCGAGTTTCTCGATCATGTAGGCCAGTTGGCGGCGGCCCCAGTCTTCGACGCGGTGGATCTGGCCACCGTGCGACGTGATCGTGGACTTGTAGCGCTCGATCATCGCGGGCACTTGCTCGCTTTGATCGGGGTGCACGATGAAGACGATTTCGTAATGACGCATACACACTCCTTGTGGATTGAAGCCACCCGGGCGTCGGAACCGGTGTGGCAAGTGAGAAGCCGAAGATTCTAACCCGGATATGGGTCGCGTGCAAGGTTCATCGACGATTCGCCGCGCGATTCGGCCGTGTTTTCAACGACTTGGGCAGGCAATCCGGGATCGGCGGGCCGGCGCGGCGTTCGCCGCGCGATCGAACCGGATATTAACGGGGCCACATCGTGCGCGGCGCCGTCATTCGGCTCGCGGCGCCGCGACGCGCGCGGTCAGCGCCGTCCTGAACGCCGCGAGCGCGGACGGCTCCGCATCGGTCACCGCCCACCACGTCATGCCCGCCGCGTCCCAGCGGTCGAGCGCGTAACCCTGCGATACGGTCGCATAAGGCGCCGCCCCGCCCTCGCCCGACGGCCGCACGTAGACGTCGATTACGTGCTGCCGGTAGCGGTACACGAGCACCGCGACGCGACGCTGCCCGACGTAATCGAGCCGGCCGCCCGCGAGCGCGAAGCCGCTCGCGCTCAGATCGACGACGGGCGGCGCGTAGTCAAGGCGTCCGTTGAACCATGGCTTGACCGTATGCCGATCGGTCGAGATCACGTCGATGTCGCGCGACGACAGCCCGGCCCGCACGTGGCTCGCGACGATTTCGTCGACGATGCGCTCGGTCGCCGCGCGGCGCGTGCCGACCGCGAGACCGGCCGCCGCCGCGAGCGCGATCGCCAATGCGACGCCCCAGCCGAGGCCGGGCAGCGCGGCGGCGCGCGGACGCGGCCACCGTACCGCCAGGCCCGCGTGCGTGCCGCGGGGGCCCGGCCGGCCGAACCAGCGCCATGCCCGCGCGGCGGGCGGGCCGCCGTCAGGGGCCGGAACGTCCGGGACCGGCACGTCCGGGACCGGCAATCCCGCGACGATGCGGGCGCGCAGCGCGTCCGACGCGCGATGGTATTCCGCCCGTCTTACCGCCCGACCGAGCGCGACGAGCCGGTCGCGCTCGACGCGGCACGCGTCGCAGCCGTCGACGTGCCGCTCGACCCGCAACGCGTCGGGCGCGGAAAGTTCGCGGTCGACGTCCGCGTCGAGCAGCGCGCGCGTTTCGTTACAGTCCATCGATGGCCTCCGATGCGGTTCCGGACGGCGGCGCGCCGCCTTCGCCAGCCGCGGCGCGCGCGCTCGAACGCGCCTGCGCCTGTGCGTCGGCCGCGCGCGGCGCCGGCGCCGGCGCGTCGCCGAGCAACGCGACGAGACGCCGGCGCGCCCGCGCGAGCCGCGACATCACGGTGCCGACCGGCACGTCCGCGATCGCCGCGATCTCGCGGTAGCTCAAATCCTCCATTTCGCGCAGCACGAGCACTTCGCGATACTCGGGCGGCAGCTTCGCGAGCGCGTCGTTCACGCGGTGGACGTCCTCGCTGCGCATCAGGAGCGCGAGCGGATCCTCGGCCGCCGGATGCCAGTCGTCCGGAGAATCCGCGACATCGAGCACGTCGGCCGAGGCGACTTCGCGCGCGTTCGCCCGCCGCCGCCATTCGGTGTACCAGGTGTGGCGCACGATCGTCAGCAGCCACGGCCGCGCGTTGTCGCCGCGGCACGAATCGAGAAAACGGAACGCACGCATGCACGCCTCCTGCACGATGTCCTCCGCGTCGCTCGCGTTGCCGCACAGCCAGCGCGCGAGGTTGTATGCGGCGTCCAGATGCGGCAGCGCGAGCGCCCGGAAGCGCTCGCTGCGCGCCGCCACGTCGCCCGTATCGCCCGCGTCACGTTCGTCGACCATCCGGCCGAATTGACCCACGTCACCTCCCCTGGATGCGCGGCCGCCGGCCGCTCGCGTCCGGCGCACGACGCCGCTTCAAACGGCACGCACGCGGTCAAGCATCCTTACCGCCCGTCGATCCAGTTTATTCCCGCCGCCCGCGCGCGGAGACGAAAAATAAACCGGGAATATCCGCCGCGCAGCGACGGTATGACAGGTACGTACCGTCACTTGCGAAGGAGCCGCCATGCCGAACCCGACCCTGTCCCTGAAGCGCCGCGATTTCCTGCGCCTCGCCGCGTGCGGAGGCGGCGTCGCGTTCGCGTCCGCGCTGCCCGGCTGGAGTCTCGCCGCCGACGCCGGCGCCGATTTCTTCTTCGTCCAGCTCTCCGACGCGCACTGGGGCTTCACCGGCCCCGCGATCAACCCCGACGCGCGCGGCACGCTGCCGAAGGCGATCGAAGCGGTCAACGCGCTGCCCGTCGCGCCCGACTTCGTGATGTTCACGGGCGACCTCACGCATACGACCGACGATCCCGCCGAGCGCCGCGAGCGGATGCGGCAGTTCCAGTCGATCGTCGCGCAATTAAAGGTGAAGCCGCTCCACCTGATGCCGGGCGAGCACGACGCGAGCCTCGACGCGGGCGCCGCGTACCGCGAGATCTTCGGCGACACGCACTACGCGTTCGATCACAGGGGCGTGCATTTCGTCGTCGTCGACAACGTGTCGGATCCGGCCGGCCGCGTCGGCGATGCGCAGATCGACTGGCTCGCGCGGGATCTCGCGCGGCAGCCGAAGGACGCGCGCATCGTCGTGTTCACGCACCGGCCGCTCTTCGATCTCGCGCCGCAATGGGACTGGGCGACGCGCGACGGCGCGAAGGTCGTCGACGTGCTGATGCCCTATCCGAACGTCACCGTGTTCTACGGGCACATCCACCAGGAGCATCACGCGATGACGGGCCATATCGCGCATCACGCGGCGCGCTCGCTGATGTTCCCGCTGCCGGCGCCCGGCTCGCAGGACAAGCGCCTGCCGGTGCCGTGGGACGCCGCCGCGCCGTATCGCGGGCTCGGCTGGCGCGAGGTGCGCGTCGGCGGCGCGATGCGCGCGCCCGCGCTGACCGAGATGCCCGTCGGCGCGAAGCAACCGCAACCGACCGTCTGAGGAGCGAGCGATGCGCCATTTTTTCTTCGATTCGCGTGCGCTTCGCGGCCGGGCGCAGGCGACGCCGCCGTCCGCGCCGCGGCGCCGCTGGCTGCTCGCCGCGGGCGGTGCGGCGCTTGCCGCGCTCGCGGGCGTCGACGTGTCGCGCGTGCGCGCCGCCGAGCCGCGCGTGATCAAGGTTCACGCGCGGCGCTTCGTGTTCACGCCGGACCGGATCGCGCTTGCGCCGCACGAATCGGTCGTGTTCGAGCTGACCGCGCAGGACACCGTGATGGGCTTTTCGATCCCGCAGTACGGCGTGCGTGCGGACGTGCCGCCGGGCGCGGTCGTGCGCCTCGCCGCGCAGGCGGGCGACGCGGGGACCGTTCAGTTCCTGTGCGACATCTTCTGCGGTTCCGGGCACGAGACGATGAACGGCGTGCTCGTCGTCGGGTAGCGCGGAGGCTAACCGATTGACCGATTGGCGAACTGGCGAACTGGCGAACTGGCGAACTGGCGAACTGGCGAACTGGCGAACTGGCGAACTGGCGAACTGGCGAACTGGCGAACTGGCGAACTGGCGAACTGGCGAACTGGCGAACTGGCGAACTGGCGAACTGGCGAACTGGCGCCGCGCGCGAAAGAACGCGCGCGCGGCGCCGCGCGCTCACTCGGCGCCTTCCCAATACCCGGGCCGCGCGTACACCTCGCGCAGATAGTCGATGAAATATCGGACCCGCGCCGGCACGTAGCGCTGCTGCGGATAGACGGCGAGGATGTCGTAGTCGGGCAGCGCGTATTCGTCGAGCACGGTCTCGAGCTCGCCGCGCGCGAGCTGCTGCGCGATCTCCCACGTCGAGCGCCAGCCGAGCCCGAGCCCTTCCGACGCCCAGCGGTGCAGCAGCTCGCCGTCGTTGCAGTCGAGCGTGCCCGACACGCGCATCGTGACGAGCTTGCCGTTGCGCCGGAAATACCAGCCGCGGTTCTGCCCGCCCTGCAGGTTGAACGCGAGGCAGTTGTGCGCCGCGAGGTCGTCGAGCGTCTTCGGCCGGCCGTGCCGGCGGAAATACTCGGGCGTCCCGCACACGACGCGCCGGTTCGACGCGAGCTTCACCGCGACGAAATTCGGATCGACCGCGCCGCCGATCCGGATCGACAGGTCGTAGCCCTCGCGCACGAGATCGACCACCCGGTCGGTCAGGTTGAACGACATCTGCAAGTCGGGCTTGTCGGCGATGAACGCGGGCGCGAGCGGCGCGACGTGCTTGCGGCCGAACGCGGCGGGCGCCGACACGATCAGGTGCCCGCTCACCGCGCGGCGCCCGGCCGCGATCTCGTTCTCCGCCTGCGCCCATTCGGAGAGGAGCCCGCGGCAGCGCTCGAGGAACGCCGCGCCGTCCTCGCTGACGACGAGCCGGCGCGTCGACCGGTATATCAGCTTCACGCCGAGGCGCTTCTCGAGCGCGTCGATCCGCCGCCCGAGCACGACGGGCGACACCCCTTCCTCGAGCGCGGCCGCCGCGAGGCTGCCCGCGTCGGCGACCCGCACGAAGGTTTCGATCTGCTTGAACCGGTCCATCCGCTGTCTCCTGCCCGCCCGGCGCCGCCGCATGCGCCCGGCATTCGATACTTTTAGTTTCGAAATAAGCGACTCGAGCGAATCTTATCAAACCTTTCCTGCGGCCCTAAAGTGTCTTCGACACCAGCGATAACCCGCGATTCGCATCGAACAAGGAGACATTTCATGGCCAGGATGAGAGCCGTCGACGCCGCCGTACTCGTGCTCGAGAAGGAAGGCGTGCAGACCGCGTTCGGCGTGCCGGGCGCGGCGATCAACCCGCTGTACTCGGCGCTGCGCCGCTCGGGCGCGATCGGGCACGTGCTCGCGCGGCACGTCGAAGGCGCATCGCACATGGCGGAAGGCTACACGCGCGCCGCGCCCGGCAACATCGGCGTGTGCATCGGCACGTCGGGCCCCGCCGGCACCGACATGATCACGGGCCTCTACTCGGCGTCGGCCGACTCGATCCCGATTCTCGCGATCACCGGCCAGGCGCCGCGCGCGCGGCTCTACAAGGAAGATTTCCAGGCGGTCGACATCGAGTCGATCGCGAAGCCCGTCACGAAATGGGCGGTCACGGTGCGCGAGCCGGCGCTCGTGCCGCGCGTGTTCCAGCAGGCGTTCCACCTGATGCGCTCGGGCCGCCCGGGGCCCGTGCTGGTCGATCTGCCGATCGACGTGCAACTGGCCGAGATCGAATTCGACATCGCGACCTACGAGCCGCTGCCCGTCTACAAGCCGCGCGCGACGCGCACGCAGATCGAGGCCGCGCTCGCGATGCTGAACGACGCCGAGCGCCCGCTCATCGTATCCGGCGGCGGCGTGATCAACGCGGCCGCCGAGCAGCTGCTCGTCGAATTCGCGGAGACGCTCGGCGTGCCGGTGATTCCGACGCTGATGTCGTGGGGCGCGATTCCCGACGACCATCCGCTGATGGCGGGCATGGTCGGCCTGCAGACGTCGCACCGCTACGGCAACGCGACGCTGCTCGCGTCCGACTTCGTGCTCGGCATCGGCAACCGCTGGGCGAACCGCCACACGGGCAGCATCGACGTCTATACGAAGGGCCGCAAGTTCGTCCACGTCGACATCGAACCGACGCAGATCGGCCGCGTGTTCGGCCCCGATCTCGGGATCGTGTCGGATGCGAAGGCGGCGCTCGAACTGTTCGTCGAGCTCGCGCGCGAATGGAAGGCGGCGGGCAAGCTGAAGGATCGCGGCGCGTGGGTCGCCGACTGCCAGCAGCGCAAGCGCACGCTGCAGCGCAAGACGCATTTCGACGACGTGCCGGTCAAGCCGCAGCGCGTGTACGAAGAGATGAACAAGGCGTTCGGCCGCGACACCTGCTACGTGAGCACGATCGGGCTGTCGCAGATCGCGGCCGCGCAGTTCCTGCACGTGTTCAAGGCGCGCAACTGGATCAACTGCGGCCAGGCGGGCCCGCTCGGCTGGACGATTCCCGCCGCGCTCGGCGTGCGCGCGGCCGATCCGCGGCGTCCGATCGTCGCGCTGTCGGGCGACTACGACTTCCAGTTCATGATCGAGGAGCTCGCGGTCGGCGCGCAGTTCAAGCTGCCGTACGTGCACGTCGTCGTCAACAACTCGTATCTCGGCCTGATCCGCCAGGCGCAGCGCGCGTTCGACATGGACTACTGCGTGCAGCTCGCGTTCGACAACGTCAACGCGCCCGAACTGAACGGCTACGGCGTCGACCACGTCGCCGTGGCCGAAGGGCTCGGCTGCAAGGCGCTGCGCGTGTTCAAGCCGGAAGAGATCGCGCCCGCGCTCGAACGCGCGCGGCAGATGACGGCCGAGTTCAGCGTGCCCGTCGTCGTCGAAGTGATCCTCGAGCGCGTGACGAACATTTCGATGGGCGCCGAGATCGACGCGATCAACGAGTTCGAGGATCTCGCGGGCAAGGCCGAGCACGCGCCGACCGCGATCTCGCTGCTCGACTGATGCGCGCCGCCTTCATTGCGTTGCCCTATTGATCAGCTTGGCTGATCAATTCGATCGATTTGCTCAACTGACCGACCAGCGAGACTACAGACATGCCGAAATTCGCAGCCAATCTGACGATGCTGTTCAACGAGGTGCCGTTTCTCGACCGCTTCAAGGCGGCGGCCGACGCGGGCTTCGATGCCGTCGAGTTCCTGTTCCCGTATCCGTATCAGAAGGAAGAACTCGCCGAGCGGCTCGATGCGAACCGCCTGCGCCTCGTGCTGCACAACCTGCCCGCGGGCAACTGGGATCAGGGCGAACGGGGGATCGCATGCCTGCCCGATCGCGTCGGCGAATTCCGGGACGGCGTCGGCCGCGCGATCGAGTATGCGCACGCGCTGAAGGCGCCGCAGGTGAATTGCCTCGTCGGCATTCCGTCGGCGAGCCAGAAGCGCGACACGACGCTCGTCACGATCGTCGAGAACCTGCGCTTCGCCGCCGCCGAATTGAAGCGGGCGGGCATTCGCCTGCTCGTCGAGCCGTGCAATTCGTACGACATCCCGGGCTTCGCGCTGAACCGCTCGGCCGACGCGCTCGACGTGATCCGCGCGGTCGGCTCCGACAATCTGTTCCTGCAGTACGACATCTATCACATGCAGCGGATGGAGGGCGAGCTCGCGGCGACGATCAGGCAGCACATCGGATCGATCGCGCACGTCCAGCTCGCGGACAACCCGGGCCGCCACGAACCCGGCACGGGCGAGATCAACTACGCGTATCTGTTCGATCTGCTCGACGAGCTCGGCTACGACGGCTACGTCGGCTGCGAATACAAGCCGCGCACGACGACGGCCGAAGGTCTCGGCTGGCTGCAGCGGATCGCGCACGTCGACGCGAAGCGCGCGCGCAGCGGCGCTTGATCCGGCTCGCACGCGAGCGCATCCGCTCATTCCGAACCCACGGTTCACAGGATTCACTGGACTCACAGGAGACATCGCAATGGCAACGATCGGCTTCATCGGCCTCGGCATCATGGGCGCGCACATGGCGCGCAACCTGCTCAAGGGCGGCCACCGCCTCGTCGTGAACGGCGCGTATCCGGTGCCGGCCGACCTGCGCGATCAGACGCAGGTCGTCGCGAATTCGACGGCCGTCGCGCAGGCGTCGGAAATCGTGATCACGATGGTGCCCGACACGCCCGACGTGCGAAACGCGCTGTTCGCCGACGACGGCATCGCGAAGGGCCTCGCCGCCGGCAAGCTCGTGATCGACATGAGCTCGATCTCGCCGCTCGACACGCGCGACTTCGCGAAAGAGATCAACGCGCTCGGCTGCGACTATCTCGATGCGCCCGTGTCGGGCGGCGAAGTCGGCGCGCGCGACGCGACGCTCACGATCATGGTCGGCGGCCCGCAACGCGCGTTCGAGCGCGCGAAGCCGCTCTTCGACCTGATGGGCAAGAACGTCTCGCTGATCGGCGACAACGGCGCGGGCCAGACCTGCAAGGTCGCGAATCAGATCATCGTCGCGCTGAACATCGAAGCGGTCGCCGAGGCGCTGCTGTTCGCCGCGCGCTCGGGCGCCGATCCGGAGCGCGTGCGCCGCGCGCTGATGGGCGGCTTCGCGTCGTCGCGGATTCTCGAGCTGCACGGCGAACGGATGACGAAGCGCACGTTCGATCCGGGCTTCCGGATCGATCTGCATCGCAAGGACCTGAATCTCGCGCTCGACGGCGCGCGCCGGATGAACATCGCGCTGCCGCACACGGCAAGCGCGCAGCAGCTCTTCAGCGTGTGCGCGGCGAACGGCGGCGGCGCGTGGGATCACTCCGCGATCGTGCGCGCGCTCGAGATCATGTCGAACTTCGAGATCGGCGAGCCGCCGAGCGACGCGAAGGTCGCCTGAGCGATCGCGCCGGCGCGATCCGTCGAATCGCACCGCGCGGCGGCGCGACGAAGCGAGCGGCGCGACGAAGCGCGAACGCAAGCTCGCACGAGCGCCGTTCGCGCAAGCGGAAGCCGCATCGCGATGTCGCCGGCCCGCGCCGCGACGTCGACGCTTACCACAATGACGAGTCGTCCGCGTGACGCTCGATGCAATCGAATGCGATGCGTGCGCGACGCATCCTCGACGGGGCGCCTCGCCGCGTGCGGCATGCACGCGGCAGGCAAATGAAGCCGCTTTCGGCTGAGAGCGGCGGGTGGGTCCGCAGCGGCACCCGGCGTCGACGGGGAAGCCTTGGTCGGTCAGACGTCGTCGTCGGGTGTCCGTCTGTCGGATTCGTCACAGCGCGTATTACATTTCTTTACGTTCGCCGAAGCGATTTTTCATGCAATTTGCAACGCGAGCGCCTACACTTTCGCGACGCCTTTCGAGAAGCTTCGCACCGCTGCGGTGCTTCTCTCGACTTCACGGCGCATCTTTTTTCAATCACCTGAAGGAGTGTTGCGATGGGTCTTCTTTCGTTCATCAAAGAGGCGGGTGAAAAACTGCTCGGCAAGAGCGACGAGCAAGCCGCAGCCGATCCCGCCGCGGCCAATCAGACGGCCGCCGATGCGATCAAGAACTACATCTCCGCACAGGGTCTCGACACGTCGAACCTGACGGTCGCGTTCGATGGCGCATCGCGCACCGTCACGCTGTCGGGCAGCGTCGCGGACCTCGACACGAAGGCCAAGGTCAAGGTGGCGGCGGGCAACGTGCAAGGCGTCGCGGGCGTCAACGACGACGACCTGCAGCCGGACGATCCGCAAGTGCAGTACCACGACGTCGTCTCCGGCGACAACCTGTGGAAGATCGCCGAGAAGTACTACGGCGACGGCTCGAAGAACGACGTGATCTTCCAGGCGAACCGCCCGATGCTGTCGAGCCCGGACAGGATCTACCCGGGCCAGAAGCTCGTCATTCCGCCGCAGTCCTGAACGACGCGCGCGCAGCGGGCATCATGAAAAAAACCGGCCCTCGGGCCGGTTCAGAATGCTGACGAACCCCACGTTTTTCGAAGCGTGGGGTTTCGTCTTTCTGGAATCAGGGTTACAGATTCGCCGCGAACGAGCAGTCGAATCTGCTGGGCAAACGGCTCACCAGGCGCAGTTTTTCTTGCGCGTCGACGTCGCCTCCGATTCGACGCGATTCGATCGCGCACGATGCCATTCGACGCGCTGCGCTGCGGCCCGCTCGGCGAGCCGCGCGCCGATCAATACGTGTCGAATACCTGCTGCAATTCGTGCACGCCGGCGACGCCCGCCGCGAGCGCGAGCATCAGCAGCACGCGCGCCTTGTACGGATTGAGCGAGCCTGCGCTCACGAAGCCGAGCGCGTCGTCGTTCGCCGCGCCGTTGCGCATCACGTGGCCCGAGCCGACGCGCGACGCGCGCACGACCGCGACGCCCTTCGCCGCCGCCTCGGCGAGCGCCGTCTGCAGCGTCGCGTGGATCGATCCGTTGCCCGTGCCCGCGACGACGAGCCCGCGCGCGCCCTCGGCGACGCATGCGTCGACCATCGCCCGCGACGCGCCCGCGTAGCTGACGACGACGTCGACCTGCGGCCATGCGGCGCCGATCGAAAAGCGCGAGTCGAGCGTGTGCGGGCGGGTCGCGCGGCGCGCGAATTCGATGCGGCCGTCCTGCACCCAGCCGAGCGCGCCGAGCTCCGGCGAGTGGAACGCATCGACCGCGTAGGTGCTCGTCTTCACGACGTCGCGCGCGCAATGGATCCGGTTGTTGAATGCGACGAGCACGCCCTGCCCGCGCGCCGCCGCGCTGCCTGCGACCGCCACCGCGTTCAGCAGGTTGAGCGGGCCGTCGGACGACAGCGCGGTCGCGGGTCGCATCGCCGCCGTCATCACGACGGGCTTCGCGGTCTTCACGGTCAGGTGCAGCAGGTACGCGGTTTCTTCGAGCGTGTCGGTGCCGTGCGTGATCACGATGCCGTCGATCGCGTCATTGGCGGCGAGCGCATCGATCCGCTCGGCGAGCGTCGTCCACAGCGCGGGCGACAAGTCCTTGCTGTCGATGCTCGCGATCTGCTCGGCCTCGATCGTCGCGATCTGCGCGAGCGCGGGTACGGCGGCAAGCAGCCGATCGACGCCGAGCGCGCCCGCCTGGTAGCCGGCCGTCTGCGCGGCATCGGACGCCGCGCCCGCGATCGTGCCGCCCGTCGCGAGGACGGCGATGCGTGGCAGCGCGCGCGGCGGCGCGCTCGAAACGTTGGGGGTGTTGGAAGATGTCGGTGCGTTCATGGCCGCGATTGTAACGGCAGCGGACCGCTGTTCGGCAAGGGCGGAGTTTTCCCGAGGGCGCGGGCGCGCGGCGCAAGCCGCCCTCGCCGGATGCGCGTCGCGCGTCGCAATCGTTCGCACTCCCGGACGATGCGCTCGCATCGCACCGATTCGCGCGCGCCGCGCCGGCTCGCGTTATCTCGAAATAGACAGATTCGACGGCGGCACGGCCCGGCCCGGCTTCGCACGAGCGCGCGGCGCCGGCACGGAGCATTCGCCCGAAACGCTTGCGGCATCGGCGTTTCCGGACTTGCGAAAGCACTTCGGCCGCCGCGGACGGCCGCATCCCGCGCCGGGCCGCCGCGCCCGCTTCACGCGAAAAATAGCGCACCGCTCGTTTTCCCGAGTATTTTGTCGTTTCGGCGCCGATTTGCCATAATGCAAACCGCGACCCGCGCAGGCGCGCGATTCGCGGCTTATCGAACAAGATGCAATTCACCCACTGGGAGTGTCCAATGAAGATCCGATCGCTGATGGCCGCGCTGCTCGTCGGCGGCATGCTGGCTTCGCCCGCGTTTGCCGCAAACAGCCAGCAGGACAAGATGAAGGCCTGTAACACGCAAGCCGCCGGCAAGACGGGCGACGAGCGCAAGGCATTCATGAAGGACTGCCTGTCGGCGAAGCCGGCGAAGAAGATGTCGCAGCAGGAAAAGATGAAGGCCTGCAACACGCAGGCCACCGGCAAGACGGGCGATGACCGCAAGGCGTTCATGAAGGACTGCCTGTCGGCAAAGCCTGCCGCCTGACGCTTCCAGCGAATCGGCACGATGCCGCGCACCGTTTCGACGGGCGCGGCATTTTATTTTGCGGCGCACGCGTTGGCGCGCAGCCGACTGCGGCGTTTGGCCGCATTTTCTTCTATGATGGCTGCAGCGCGGCCCTCCCCACTCAAAAGAATCGCCATCGGGCCGCCCTCATGACGGATGCGCACCGCGCATCAAATGGAGGCACGGGATGGCATGGAGACAAAGCCGCTGGTTCCGGCGCTGGCTGATCGTCATCGTGTTCTGGGCGGTGCCCGTCGCGATCGTCGCCGTGCGTGAGATCCGCGAGGAGATGGCCTACAACTACGCCGACCTCAAGCTCGCGCTGACGACCTGGGAACTCACCGACGCGCAGCGCGCGGCGGGCGCGGCGGCGGTCTGCCGCGGCGAGCCGGACGAAGCGCGCGCGGCGGGCTGCCCCGCCGACGCGCTCGCGGCGAACGCGCGCCGCCAGCAGGAGGCGCGCGACGAATTCGCAGTGCGCAAGCGCACGCTCGCGAGCTATCTGTGGCATGCGTTCGTCGGCTATTGGATCGTCCCGGCCGCGTTCCTGTTTGCGTGCGGCGTGGTGATCGGCCTTGTGCGCCGCGCGCTGCGGCGCCCGCCCATCAAGCCGCCCGTTTCCAATCACTGACGTTTGCGCGGCTCACGACATCGACATCGTCCATCGATGCAAACCTTGGCCCAGGACAACGCGCGCATACGGGTGCCGTCGCACAATGAAACGCGCGATTTGACGGTCTTTCACCTTACAGCGGTAAGGCAAAGCGGTTCGCTGTGTTATAAAGTCCCGCGTGACACGCCCGTTCGCGGGAATCACGCTGATCTACACTTGATGGAGAAAAACGATGCAGAAACGCAATCTCGTGTTGAAAGCCGCCGCCGCACTCGTCGTGGGCAGCCTGGCGCTCGCCGGTTGCACGACGACGCCGGACAAGCCCGCCTCCGCCGCGACCAACGCGTCGAAGCGTCAAGCCATCGATGCGAGCGTCGACGCGACGCTGTCGCGCCTGTACTCGACGGTGCCCGGCTCGCGTGAACTCGTCGCGAAGTCGCGCGGCGTGCTCGTGTTCCCGGACGTGATCCAGGCAGGCCTCATCATCGGCGGCCAGACCGGCAACGGCTCGCTGCGCGTCGGCGGTGCGACGGTCGGCTACTACAACACGTCGTCGCTGTCGGTCGGCCTGCAGGCGGGTGCGCAGTCGAAGGCGATCGTGTTCCTGTTCATGACGCAGGACGCGCTCGACAAGTTCCGCGGCTCGGAAGGCTGGGCCGCAGGCGCCGACGCATCGGTCGCTCTCGTGAAGATGGGTGCGAACGGCGCGATCGACACGACGACGGCGACGGCGCCCGTCGAAGTGATCGTGCTGACGAACGCCGGCCTGATGGGCGACGTGTCGATCAGCGGCACGAAGGTCACGAAGCTGAAGATCTGACGCCGACGCGCTTGGCCGCCGCACCGGCGGCCAAGCGGCGGCCGATGCGAAAACGGCGATGCGCTTTCATGCGCATCGCCGTTTTTTTCATGCGTCGCCCGATGGTCCGATCCGACGGCCCGCCGCGCGCGGCTGGCAACGCGAGGCGCGCCGCCCTCGTTCGCTCAAGACGCCGAATCGATCACCTTGAAGCGCGAGCGCTTCTGCGCGCGAATCAGCGATTGATAGACGTCGACGTATTGCTGCGCCATCCGGCGCGACGTGAAGCGCTCTTCGAAGCGCTCGCGCACGCGCTCGCGCGACAGCGTGTGCAGCCGGTTCACGGCGGCGGCGGCGCCGATCTCGTCCTCGACGATGAAGCCCGACACGCCTTCGTCGATCACCTCCGGCACCGCGCCGCGATTGAACGCGATGACGGGCGTGCCGCACGCCATCGCTTCGATCATCACGAGGCCGAACGGCTCGGGCCAGTCGATCGGGAACAGCAGCGCATGCGCGCCCGACAGGAACGCGGCCTTCTCGTGATCGGCGATCTCGCCGATGTACTCGACGTGCGGCAGCGCGAAGAGCGGCTTGATCTCGCGCTCGAAATACTCTTCGTCCGCCGCGTCGATCTTCGCCGCGATCCGGATGCGCATCCCGCAGCGCTGCGCGATCCGGATCGCCGTGTCGACGCGCTTCTCCGGCGAGATCCGGCCGAGGAACGCGAGATACGACTGCTCGACGGGCTGCGGCGTGTAGAGCATCTCCGGCAGCCCGTGGTAGACGGTCGTCAGCCACTTCGCCTGCGGCATCGGCTGACGCTGCGCGTTCGAGATCGAGATCACGGGCGCGGTGTCGAACGTGTCGAACACCGGCTGCTGCTCCGGCAGATCGAGACGGCCGTGCAGCGTCGTCACGAACGGCGTCTCCTGACGCTTGAAGACCGAGAACGAGTAGTAGTCCATGTGGAAATGGAGCACGTCGAAGTCCCGGGCGCGGCGCGCGACGGTCTCCATCAGCAGCATGTGCGGCGCGATCCGGTCGCGAATCGATAAATCGAGCCGCAGCGCGCGCGGCCATACCGCGTCGAGCTTCGCGCGCGTGATCGAGTCGCCGCTCGCGAACAGCGTCACGTCATGGCCCAGGTCGACGAGCGCCTCGGTGATGTACGACACGACGCGCTCGGTTCCGCCGTACAGCTTCGGCGGCACCGACTCGGTCAACGGGGCGATCTGCGCAATTCTCATGGGTACGATCTCCTGTGGCGGCCGGCCAGCGAGCCGGCGTCGGGCGGCGCCCGCAAACTGTCATTATTGGCGATTGACGCGCGCCCCGACGGACCGATTGCATTTTTTGGGGCTTGTTACAGGCGGGATACATTCGGACCAGCCGCATGTTTTCAGCCGCGGCGGGCATTGTCCAGCAACATGACCCTTTTTGGCGGTTTTCGCCGCGCTTTGCCGGGACGGCGGCGTTCCGGTATGCGGCGTCGTGGTGCGCCGCAATACGCCTCAATATGCCGCAATACGCGGCGCGACGCCGCGCTTGACCTTGCTCGGCCGCTTATTTCGCTTGTCGCCGCCGCCAGCCCTCGCCGCCGCAAACCTCCGATACCCGCCAGCCACTCGGGACTTGCCGATCGTCACGCATCATGCGCCGCGCGCGAGCGCTCTGCAGCCGCTCGTGAGCCGCACCGTCACGCGCCGGCTGTGCCGTCGGCTCGGCGTCGAGTCTAGCCGAGTCTAGCCGAGCCGAGCCGAGCCGAGCCGAGCCGAATCGAATCGAATCGAATCAAACCGAGCCGAGCCGAGTCGGGCCACGCGGGGCCAGGCGGGCCAGGCGGGCCAGGCGGGCCAGGCGGGCCCATCATACGCCCACGTACCCCACGGCCGCCGCGCCGCGCTCGCCTTCCGTGCGAGCGCGTCCGGACGCGCTCACCGCGCCGGCCACTTCCATGCCGGCCGGTCGAGCGCGTCCGCATCGACGATCCGCGTCGCGCCCAGCGCTTTCTCGAGCACGATCGAATGGCTGCCCGGCTCGCGTTCGAGCGACGCGACGAGACGCGCCGCGTGCGACACGACGATCACCTGCGAACGCTCGGCCGCCTGCGCAATCAGCCGGCCGAGCGCGGGCAGCAAATCCGGATGCAGGCTCGTCTCCGGCTCGTTCAGCACGAGAAGCGCGGGCGGACGCGGCGTCAGCAGCGCCGCGACGAGCAGCAGATAACGCAGCGTGCCGTCCGACAGCTCGGCCGCGCGCAGCGGCCGCAGCAGCCCCGGCTGCCGCATCAGCACCTCGAAGCGGCCGCGCTTGCCCGGATTGTCGATCTCGAGCCGAGCGCCGGGAAACGCGTCGTCGATCGCCGCATCGAGCGCCGCGGCGGCGCCGATCTCGTAGATCGTCTGCAGCGCGGCCGCAAGATCGCCGCCGTCGTCGGACAGCACCGGCGTATGCGTGCCGACTTGGGGAAGCCGCGCGGGCGCGAGCGCGTCGGTGCGGAAATGGTCGTAGAAGCGCCACGAGCGGATCCGCTCGCGCACCGCGATCATCTCCGGCGCGCCGCGCGGGTCCGAGAACTCGGTCATCATGCTGTCGAAGCTCGCGACGGGCTGCGGCACGGTCTGCCAGCCGCCCGCTTCGTCGCGCGTGCGAAGCTGCGCGCCGTGCCGGTCGACGAGGAGCGTCGACGGCCGCAGCATCGGCCCGCTCCAGATGCACTCGCGCTTGACGACCGGATCGAGCCCGAACGCGGTCTCGCCGTTCGACGACGGCAGCCCGAGATCGATCGCGTAGCCGAAGTCGTCGCACGCGAAGCCGAGCTTCAGGCTCACCGGCTCGCTGCGAACCGTGCCCGTCACCGGCACCTCGCCCGTCAGCATCCCGCGTGAGAAGCGCTCGGGGCCCGCCCACAGCGTCGACGGCAGCCCGCCCTCGCGCGCGAGCGACGGAATCACGCGGCCCTGCGCGGTATCCGCGAGCAAGCGCAGCGCGCGATACAGGCTCGACTTGCCGCTGCCGTTCGGCCCGGTGATCACGTTGAGCGTCGCGAGCGGCACGATGAGCTCGCGCAGCGATCGGTAATGGGCGATGGCGAGTGCGGTGAGATACGGCATCGGAAGAAAGATCGATCGAATCGGCGAATAGAAAATGAATGAAGCGAACGTGAATCGAAGCGTGCGCGAACCGGTTCGGAGCCGGCGAGCGGCACGAACGGCTCCGCGACGTTTCAGCCCCGCGCACGATGCGCACCGCGGCACGGCCAACCACGCCGCCCGTCGCGACGCGCCCCGCCCGATTACGGCGCGCGCGGCGCGCCGGTCTCCGACGCCGTCGGATCGGCCGCGGTAAACGCCGCGGTGCTCGCGGCCGGCTCGAGCACGCCCTCGCCCGGATGCGGCTCGCGCGCGGCCGCGCCGGGCGTCGTCCATTCGGCGCGCTCGCGCGGCAGGCAATGCGGATAGTGCGCGTTGATGAACGCGACGAGCCCCTCGCGCACGCGGCAGCGCAAGTCCCACGCGAGCGACGAATCCCGCGCGCTGACGAGCGCGCGCAACTGCATCGAGCGCTCGGTCGCGTCGGTCACCTGCAGCACCTGCACGCGGCCGTCCCATTCGGGCGCGGCGGCGACGATCCGCGCGAGCTCGGCGCGCAACGGATCGAGCGGCAGCCGGTAATCGACGTACAGAAACACCGTGCCGATCAGCTCGGCGCTGCTGCGCGTCCAGTTCTGAAAAGGATTCTCGATGAACCACTGCAGCGGCACGACGAGCCGCCGCTGGTCCCACAGGCGCACCGATACGTAAGTGCCCGTGATTTCCTCGATGCGCCCCCACTCGCCCTGGATGATGACGACGTCGTCGAGCCGGATCGGCTGCGACAGCGCGATCTGCAGCCCGGCGATCAGGTTGCCGAGCACCGGGCGCGCGGCGATACCGGCGACGAGGCCCGCGACGCCCGCCGACGCGAGCAGGCTCGCGCCGACCTGCCGCACGTTCGGGAACGTCATCAGCGCGGCGCCCGTGCCGATGATCACGATCAGCACCATCACGGTCCGCGCGAGCACGCGGGTTTGCGTGTGGATGCGGCGCGCCTCCAGGTTGTCGGGCGTATCGATCGGATGCGCGCGGATGATCGCGTCGCCGACCGCGGCGGCAAGCCGCATCAACAGCCACGTCAGCGACACGATCGTGCCGACCGCGGCGAGCGTGCGCAGCCCGGCCGCGTGCGGCAGCGTGTCGGCGACCTGCAGCCACAGGAATTCGAGCGCGAGGAACGACAGCAGGACGAGCGACGGCCGGTCGACGTACGACACGATCACGCTCATGAACGAATAAGGCCGGGCGATCGGCACGACGATGCGCGCGCCGATCCTGTGAATGCCCGCGACCACGAGCACGACGAGCGCCGACACGACAAGCGTGCCGAGCCAGGTATGAAGCGGCGCATCCGCGATGCGCCACAGGTCGTCGATCGTCATCATGCGCGCCGTATCTCCGTCAGGTTCGCGGGGAACGCGTCCCCGCGCTGGTGGGGCGGCGGCCGGCCCGGATCAATAGCTGCGGCAGGGAAACGCCTTGCCGAGCCCGAGCGACACTGCCGTGCTCGCGTTGTAGTCGGCGAGCTTCGGATTCTCCGCGATGTACTTGCGCACCGCGTCGGTCATCTGCTGCGCCTTGATGTCGGGCGGCAAGCAGAAGTACTGGCCGACGCGCGGCCCGGTCGTGCCGCCGATCGCGTCGATCGTGTTGTAGACGCCGTCCGCCGCGCCTTCAATGTACGCCGCGCACGACGCCCGCGACTTGACGTCGGTCTTCGCACACAGCTTGTCGAGGTCGCCGGCCGTAAAGGCGGCCGCCGTCAGCGGCACGGCGAGCGCGGCGGCACAAAACATAGCCCGCAACATGAATCTTCCTTATGTCAGAAGGCGAAACCGCCGATACGACGAAAGGCGCGGCAGGCCGCCGCGCCGAAAACCGTTATTTTGCACTCTTTTGCGCATTCGGCGCTGGCGCATCGCCGATGCGCACCGTACGCTTCGACAGGATCGCGGTCGCGTCCGGCGCGTTGTAGTGCTTCGCGAACTCGAGCGCGGTGATGCCGAGCTGGTTCTTCAGCGCGGGATCGGCGCCCTGGTCGAGCAGCAGCGTGACGGTCGAGCCGTGGTTGCCGCGCGCGGCCATCATCAGCGGCGTCGTGCCGTTCGGCGACGCGGCGTCGATGTACGCGGACTTGTCGAGCAGGTACTTGACGACGTCGTCGTTGCCGTTCGTCGCCGCGTAATGGAGCGGCGCCCAGCCCTTCTTGCTCACCTCGGCGCCCTTGTCGACGAGCAGCTTCACGAGCTGCAGATCGCCGTTCAGCGCGGCGAGCATCAGCGCGTTCTCGCCCGCCTTGTCTTCCTTGTCGAGATCGACGTTCGGCGCGGCGGCGAGCGCGGCGGCGACCTGATCGGACTTCTCGCGCGCGGCGACCACGATGAGCGGATCGCCGTTCGGCGCGACCGTGTTCGGGTCGAGGCCGTTCTTCAGCTGCTTCGAGATGTCCTTGATGTCGTCGAACTTGACGGCCTTCACGATCCCGTCGAGCGACTCCGCGTGCGCGGACGCCGCCGCGAGCGCGCCGAGCCCGGCCGCGACCGCGAGCGTGCGCAGCACGGCGCCCATCGTGCGCTGTTTCGACAAGTATTTGATCGACTTCATTTTTTCAGCTCCTACCCCTGGTTGACTGGGCTGGCGTCGCCCGTGCAGGCGATCTTGAACAGCCGGAAAAAGTTCCGCGACGTCGCGGCGGCGAGCGCCTCGTCGGTCATCCCGCGTTGCGCCGCGATAAAGCGTCCGACATGACTGACGTACGCAGGTTCATTCGGCTTGCCGCGATACGGCACGGGCGCAAGGTACGGCGAATCGGTCTCGATCAGCAGACGGTCGAGCGGCACGCGCCGCGCGACGTCCTGCACGTCGGTCGCGCTCTTGAACGTGACGATGCCGGAGAGCGAGATGTGGAAGTTCTGCGCGAGCGCCGCTTCGGCGACGGGCCACGGCTCGGTGAAGCAGTGCATCACGCCGCCCGGCACGCTCGCGCGCTCCTCGGCCATGATCCGCAGCGTGTCTTCCGACGACGCGCGCGTATGGACGATGAGCGGCTTGCCCGTCGCGTGCGCGGCGCGGATGTGCGTGCGAAAGCGCTCGCGCTGCCATTCCATGTCGGCGATCGAGCGGCCTTCGAGACGGTAGTAGTCGAGGCCCGTCTCGCCGATCGCGACGACCTTCGGATGCGCGGCGAGCTCGACGAGCTCGGCGACCGTCGGCTCCCTCGCGTCCTCGTGGTCCGGATGCACGCCGACCGACGCGAAGACGTTGGCGTGATCGCGCGCGATCGCGAGCACCGACGGCAGCGTCTCGAGATCGACCGACACGCACAGCGCGTGCGTGACGCCGTGCTCGCGCATGTTGTCGAGCACCTGCGGCAGGCGGTCGGCGAGCCCTTCGAAATTGATGTGACAGTGAGAATCGACGAACATGATGAATTCCTTGCTGCGCGCGACGGCGGGCGGCGCGGCGGACGAGCCCGCCCGCGCCGCCCGCGCGCGCTTACGCGTCGACGAGCCGCTTGCCGACGATCACGAGATCGCGCTCGACGCCGTCGAGCACCGCGACGCGCGGCAGCGCGCCCCAGGTCGAGAAGCCGTAGCGCGCGAAGAGCCGCAGGCTCGGCTCGTTGTGGCCGAAGATGAAGCCGAGCGCCGTGTGGACGCCGAGCTCGGGCGCCTTCGCGAGCGCGAGCTCGAGCAGCTTGCCGCCGAGCCCCTTGCCGCGCGCGGCCTCGTCGAGATAGATGCTGATCTCCGCCGTGTGGCCGTATGCGGGACGGCCGTAGAAATCGGAGAAGCTCAGCCACGCGATCACCCGCCCCGCTTCCTCGACGACCCACAACGGCCGCGCGTGCGGATTGTGCGCGTCGAACCATGCGCGGCGGCTGTCGACCGTCACGGGCTCGGTATCGGCCGTCACCCGGCGCGACGCGACCGTCGAATTGTAGATCGCGACGATTTCGGACAGATCGTCGGGCGTGGCGTCGCGGCAGGCAAGCTGGGTCATGGATGGCAATCGGATGGACGAAACGGTTGGGCAGGACTACGCGAACAGCTCGCGGTAGCCGAGAAACAGCTCCTCGAACACGAGGCGCGCGCTGAGCGGATGGTTCTCCACCGCGCGCTGCCGCGTGACCGTCTTCTGGAAACGCGCGAACGCGTTCGCGTCGAGCGCCGCCGCGCAGCGCGCGAGCGCCGCGCGCTGCGCGGGGAAATAGCGCGGCGCGCCCGCCGCGCGCTCGGCGAGCAGATCGTACAGCCAGCGCTGCAGCCAGCCGAGCACGACGGGCACGGGCAGCTTCTGCAGCGTCTCGCCGCACGCGAACGGATCGCACGCGGCGCCCGCCGCGAGCTGCGCGAGCGTCCAGTCGCGCAGCGGCCGGTTCTCGTCGCTCGCGAGCGCGAGCGCGGCGAGCGGCGCGCCGCCCGCCTCGGCGAGCAGCGCGTTGGCGTCGGCGACGTTCTGCGCCGCGAGCCAGGCCGCGGCCGCGTCGGGCGCGGGCACCGTCATCGGCCATTGGCGGCAGCGGCTCACGATCGTCGGCAGCAGCCGGTCGATGCGCGCGGACACGAGCAGGAACACGACGCCCGCGGACGGCTCCTCGAGCGTCTTCAGGAGCGCGTTCGCGGCCGCGACGTTGAGCGCCTCGGCCGGATACAGCACGACGACGCGCGCGCCGCCGCGATGCGACGCGATCCCGCAGAAGTCGACGAGCGCGCGCACCTGCTCGATCTTGATTTCCTTGCTGGGCGTCTTGGTCTTCTTGCCGCCTTCGTCGGCGTCGCCGGCCTTCGGCTCGTCGGCCGCGCCCGGCAGCTCGCCCGCGAGCGCCTCCGGCACGACGATCCGGTAATCGGGATGGTTGCCCTGCTCGAACCACGTGCATGCGGCGCACGCGCCGCACGGCTCGCCGCTCTCGTGCGGCGTCTCGCACAGGAAGCCCTTCGCGAGGTGCCGCGCGAAGGCGAGCTTGCCGATTCCCGCCTGGCCGTATAGCAGCAGCGCGTGCGGCCAATGCGCGCGCAGCGCCTGCAGGCGGTTCCAGTCGTCGGTCTGCCACGGATAAATCATCGTTCGCGTCTTCCTTTCGTCACAGCGCGGCGAGCACGCCTTCGAGCTTCTTGCGAATCTGCGGAATCGGCTCGCTCGAATCGACGATCGCGAAACGATGCGGCGCCTCCTGCGCGCGGCGCAGGTACTCGGCGCGGGTGCGCGCGAAGAACGCGTCGGACTCGCTCTCGAACTTGTCCGGCATCCGCACCGCGCCGCGGCGCGCGCTCGCGACTTGCGGCTGCACGTCGAACAGCACCGTCAGGTCCGGCTGGAAGCCGCCCTGCACCCAGCGCTCGAGCGCCTCGAGCTTGTCGCGCGGCAGCCCGCGCCCGCCGCCCTGGTACGCGAACGTCGCATCGGTGAAGCGGTCCGACACGACCCAGTCGCCGCGCGCGAGCGCGGGCTCGATCACGAGCGCGAGATGCTCGCGCCGGCCGGCGAACATCAGGAGCGCCTCGGTCTCGAGATCCATCGGCTGGTTGAGGAGGATCTCGCGCAGCGTCTCGCCGAGCCGCGTGCCGCCCGGCTCGCGCGTGACGACGACGTGCTTGCCGCTTTTCCCGAGCCTTTCCTGGAGCCGGTCGCAGAACCACTGCAGATGCGTGGTCTTGCCCGCGCCGTCGATCCCTTCGAACGTGATGAATTTGCCACGCGCCATTCATTGACCTCGTATGTATTTGTCCACGGCTTTGTTGTGATCCCCGAGCGTGTCGGAAAAAACGCTGGTGCCGTCGCCCTTCGCGACGAAATAGAGCGCGGACGTCGCCGCGGGATTCACCGCGGCGTAGAGCGCCGCCTCGCCCGGCAGCGCGATCGGCGTCGGGGGCAGCCCGCGGCGCGTGTAGGTATTGTACGGAGTGTCGGTCTGCAGATCGCGCTTGCGCAGCCGCCCGGCGTACGCGTCGCCCATTCCGTAGATCACCGAAGGATCGGTCTGCAGCGGCATCCCGACCCGCAGGCGGTTCGCGAACACGCCCGCGACGAACGCGCGATCGGCCGCGTGCCCCGTCTCCTTCTCGACGAGCGACGCGATCGTCAGCGCTTCGTAAGGCGTCTTGAACGGCAGGCCGGGCCGGCGCGTCGTCCACGCGTCGGCGAGGCGCATCTGCATCAGCTTGTAGGCGCGGCGATAGACGTTCAGGTCGCTCGTGCCCTTGTCGAACAGATAGGTGTCCGGAAAGAACAGGCCCTCGCCGCTGCCGCGCGCGACGGCCTCGCCGGGCGCGCCGATCGCGCGCAGCAGCTCCGCGTCGCTCATCCCGGCGCTCGCGTGCGCGAGCGCGGCGTTCGCATCGAGCTCCGCGCGCATCCGCCGGAACGTCCAGCCCTCGATCACCGTGACGACGTACTCGTTGACGTCGCCGCGCGCGACCTTCTGAAGCACCTCGTACGGGGTCACGCCCGTCTTGAATTCGTAGTTGCCGGACTTGAGCCGGCTCGACAGCAACAGCACGCGCGTCATCGCGACGAAGAGCCTCGGCTCGACGGGCACGCCGCCGTGCGCGAGCTGCAGCGCAACGCCGCGCACGCTGCTGCGGGGCTTGATCGTGACGTCGAGGGTCGGCGCGGCGAGCGCGAGGGGCCGAGTGGCCCAGTAATAGGCGCCGCCCGCGCACGCGGCGCCCAGCAATACGACGGCGAGCGCCGCGAGCGCGGCGCACTTCTTCAGTAGGGACATGCGAAACGTGAATCAGGTAAGACCCATATAATACTTGCTCGCCTCTGCCAAAGTCAGGATTGACTGTTCCCTCATTCCATGAGCACACCGATCGCCTCCCCGGCCGCGCAGGCCGCCGTTTCCGCCGTGCCGCCGGCGCTGCCCCGTCCGTCCGCCGACGATTTCGCCGCCGTGCTCGAGCGCGGCGCGTTCGCGGTGCTCGAGCAGTTCGGCATCGTCGACGTGACGGGCGCCGACGCCGCAACGTTCCTGCACAGCCAGTTGACGAACGACATCGAACATCTCGACGCCGCGAGCGCGCGCCTCGCCGGCTACTGCTCGCCGAAGGGGCGCCTCCTCGCGTCGTTCCTCGCGTGGCGCGCCGGCCACGACGTGCGCCTCCTCGTGTCGAAGGACGTGCAGCCCGCGGCGCAGAAGCGCCTGTCGATGTTCGTGCTGCGCGCGAAGGCGAAGCTCGCCGACGCGAGCGACGCGCTCGTCGCGATCGGCTTCGCGGGCGACGTGCGCGCCGCGCTGTCGGGCGTCTTCGACGCGCTGCCGGACGGCGTCCACACGAAGGTCGACGCGCCCGCCGGCGCGCTGATCCGCTTGCCCGACGCGGCCGGCCGCGCGCGCTATCTGTGGATCGGCACGCGCGCCGAGCTCGACGCGCGCCTGCCCGCGCTCGAAGCCGCGCTGCCGCGCGTGTCGGCCGCCGTCTGGGACTGGCTCGACGTGCGCGCGGGCGAGCCGCGGATCACGCAGCCCGCCGTCGAGCAATTCGTCCCGCAGATGGTCAACTTCGACGTGATCGGCGGCGTCAACTTCCGCAAAGGCTGCTATCCGGGCCAGGAAGTCGTCGCGCGCAGCCAGTACCGCGGCACGATCAAGCGCCGCACCGCGCTCGCGCACGTCGCGGTCGGCGCCGACGCCGCGCATGCGGGCGTCGAGCTCTATCATTCGGACGACCCCGGTCAGCCGTGCGGGATGATCGTCAACGCGGCGGCGGCGCCCGAAGGCGGCGTCGACGCGCTCGTCGAGATCAAGCTCGCCGCGCTCGAGAGCGGGTCGGTCCACCTGGCTTCCGCGAGCGGTCCGACGCTCGCGTTCCTGCCGCTTCCTTACGCGCTGCAGGCCGAAGCCTGACGGCCGCACGCCGCCGGACGACACGCGCCGCGACGCGCCGCCCGGCCTCACCCAGCGAGGATATCGCCCGATGTGCCTGATCGTATTCGATTGGCAGCCCGACGCCACGCACGGCCCGGTGCTGACGCTTGCCGCGAACCGCGACGAATTCTTCCGCCGCACGAGCGCGCCGCTGTCCTGGTGGAGCGACGCGCCGAACGTGCTGGCGGGCCGCGATCTCGAAGGCGGCGGCACGTGGCTCGGCGTCGCGCGCGACGGCCGCTTCGCCGCGCTCACCAACTATCGCGCGCCGTTCGACATCCGCGCGGGCGCGCCCACGCGCGGCAAGCTCGTCTCCGAGTTCCTCGCGGGCGACAACGTCGCGCCGCTCGACTATCTCGCGAAAGTCGCCGAAAAGGCCGTGTTCTACAACGGCTTCACGCTGCTCGTCGGCGACGTCGTGCGCGGCGAGCTCGCGTGGTACTGCAACCGCCCGGCCGACGCGCAGCCGGCGCTCGACGCGCCCGCGCTCGTCGCACCCGGCTTGCACGGGCTGTCGAACGCGCGGCTCGACACGCCGTGGCCGAAGCTCGCCAACAAGCGCAGCGAGCTCGGCGCGCTGCTCACGGGCGACGCGGCCGCCCCCCTCGACGCGCTGATCGAGATGATGCGCGACACTCGCGAGGCCGCCGACGACGCGCTGCCGCGCACGGGCATTCCGCTCGAGCGGGAGCGCGCGTTGTCCGCGGCGTTCATCGAGACGCCCGAATACGGGTCGCGCGGCACGACCGCGCTGCGGGTCGCGCGCGATGTCGAGGGACGGCTGAGGTTCGACGCCAAGGAGCGCTGCGACGACGACGGCTCGCACCGGATCGTGCGGCCGGGCGCGTTCGAGCGGGCGTTCACGTTCGACGTCGACGGGGGCGGCACCGCGCGGCGGTGACGGCTTCGCCGCCGGCGCGGGATTCGGGATTCGGGATTCGGGATTCGGGATTCGGGATTCGGGATTCGGGATTCGGGATTCGGGATTCGGGACTCGGGACTCGGGACTCGGGACTCGGGACTCGGGACTCGGGACTCGGGACTCGGGACTCGGGACTCGGGACTCGGGACTCGGGACTCGGGACTCGGGACTCGGGACTCGGGACTCGGGACTCGGGACTCGGGACTCGGGACTCGGGACTCGGGACTCGGGACTCGGGACTCGGGACTCGGGACTCGGGACTCGGGACTCGGGACTCGATCAGCATAGGCCGCCGTATCGAAACCGGCGGTCGCGCTGGAATCGCGGCGGTTCACGTTCATCACCTGCCGCCGCGTCCGCCTCCTGCCTGACCGACCGGGCCGCAAACGGATCGTGCTCCGCTCCGCTTTGCGCACTTCAAGCGCGCCGACTCGGCGCCTACGCGCGACGCCGGACCGCTCACGGCTCGCGCGCCATTTCGACATGCTGCACGCCCGCCTCGACGAACGGCTCGCCGACGACCCGGAAGCCAAGCCGCAAATAGAACGCGACCGCGCGCTGCTGCGCGTAAAGGCGCACGAGCGCGTCGCCGCGCATCCGCGCGTCGGCGAGCAGCGCATGCAGAAGCCGCGAGCCGACGCCGCGGCCGCGCGCGTCGGCGAGCACCGACACCCGGCCGATCGCGCCCGTCGGCAGCAGCCGCCCCGTCGCGACCGGGCGCCGCGCGCCCGCCGCCCGGTCGACCAGATACGCGACCGCGTGCCGCGCATGCGGATCGTCGTCGTCGAGGTCGAGCTCGGCCGGGATGCGCTGCTCGCGCACGAACACGGCATCGCGGATTCGCGACGCGTCGCAGCCCAGGCGTGACCAGTCGCCGGTTTCGATCTCGATGCTGTCCATGTGCCGTGTCCTCGTTAGCCGGCCTGCGTCGGACGCCGCGCACCGCGCTCGCGCCCCGCGTGTCCGGCGGTTCCGCGCCGCGCCGGTCGCAGCCGGAAGCGGCAAAATCGGTGCAGATCTCGTCTGTCGAATGCTACGCCGCGGCAATCGGCCGATCGCCGGCACCCGCCGCCCGGCCGACCATGCCCGTCCTCGCAGCCGCCTCGAATCTCGCTCGGCCGGTGGGCGAAGCTCGTCCAATTCGCAAGGCCCGCGCCCGGCCCCGCCGATCGCCTCGCTCACGTTTCGCGCTCAATCGCCCTCGAACGCCGCGCGCAACGCCAAAGCCGCGTCCGCATGCGCAAGACGCACTTCCGGCACGAAGCCGCCCATCTTGAAGAACTCGTGAATCATCCCCGCGTACGCGACGAGCGTCACCTTGTTGCCCGCGGCACGCAGCTTGTCCGCGTACGCGTCGCCTTCGTCGGACAGCGGATCGTACTCCGCCGTCGCGATCCACGCGGGCGCGACGCGCTCGAACGACGGCGCGCCGCGCGTGCCGTCGAGCGGCGCGAAGCGCCAGTCGTCGCGGTCCGACGCGTCGCGCACGTAGTGCGTGAAGAACCACTGGATCGTGTCGGCCGACAGCAGATAGCCCTTCGCGAGCCGTGCATGCGATTCGGTCTGCTGGTGCCCCGTCGTCCCCGGATAGATCAGCAGTTGCAGCGCGAGCGCGATCCCGCGGTCGCGCGCGAGCACCGCGCACACGGTCGCGAGCGTGCCGCCCGCGCTGTCTCCGCCGACCGCGAGCCGCGCCGGATCGATTCCGAAGCTCGGCGCGCGCGCGTGCAGCCACACGAGCGCGTCCTCCGCGTCGTCGACCGCGGTCGGGAACTTGTGCTCCGGCGCGAGCCGGTAGTCGACCGACAGCACCGCGCAGCGCGCGTCGCGCGCGAACATCCTGCACAGCGCGTCGTGCGTGTTCACGCTGCCGACCGTGAATCCGCCGCCGTGAAAGTAGACGAGCGCAGGCAGCGGCTCGGCCAGGCTAGGCTCGACGGGTAGATAGAGCCGCGCGCCGAACGCGCCGCCGTCGCGCGACGGCAGCCGCAGGTCTTCGACCGAGAACATCGGCGCTGCCGCGACGTCGAGGATCGGCGCGCTCTTCTCGTAGGCCGCGCGCGCCTGCGCGGGCGTCTGTTCGTGATAATCGGGACGTTTTGCGCGCTCGATCATGTCGAGCACCTGCGCGATCTTCGGGTTCAGCGGCATCGTAAAAGGCAAACAGCGGGCAAGCGGCGCGAACGCGCCGACGGAAAGCTCGGGACAAGCGCCGTATGATGCCACGGCCCGTCAGACGAGCGCGACGAGCTGCTTGCCGAAATTGCGCCCCTTGAGCAGCCCGAGCAGCGCGTCGGGCGCGCGCTCGAGCCCCTGCGCGATCGTCTCGCGGTAATGCAGCTTCTTCTGCGCGACGAGCGCGGCGAGCTGCGCGAGCGCCTCCGGCCACACGTCGACATGCTCGGACACGATGAAGCCCTGCACGAAGAGCCGCTCGCGCAGGATCAGCGCCGGGTTCGCGAGCGGCGCCGACGCGCCGTCGTACACCGAGATCATCCCGCACATCGCGACACGGCCGAACGGATTCATCAGCGCGAGCGTCGCGTCGAGCACCGCGCCGCCGACGTTCTCGAAGCAGCCGTCGACGCCGTTCGGCGCGGCGGCCGCGAGGTCGTCGGCGAGCCGGCCCGCCTTGTAGTCGACGCATGCATCGAAGCCGAGCGTGTCGACGACGTAGCGGCACTTGTCCGCGCCGCCCGCAATGCCGACCGCGCGGCAGCCGGCGAGCTTCGCGAGCTGCCCGACGACGCTGCCGACGGCGCCGCTCGCCGCGCTGACGACGATCGTCTCGCCGGCGCGAGGCCGGATGATCCGATTCAGGCCATACCACGCGGTCACGCCGGGCATGCCGACCGGCCCGAGATACGCGGACAGCGGCACGTGCGTCGTGTCGACCTTGCGCAGCTCCTCGCCCGTCGACGTGCCGTACTCCTGCCAGCCGAACGCGCCGACCACCTTGTCGCCGACCGCGAACGCCGGATTGCGCGACTCGACGACCTCGCCCGCGGTGCCGCCCCCCATCACTTCGCCGAGCGGCTGCGGCTGCGCGTAAGACTTTCCCGCATTCATCCGCCCGCGCATGTACGGGTCGACGGACAGGAAATGATTGCGCACCCGCACCTCGCCGTCGGCGAGCGGCGCGAGCGGCGTCTCGACGAGCTTGAAGTTGTCGACGCTCGCCTCGCGCTCGGGGCGCGAGGCGAGCAGCACCTGCCGATTGATCTGTGACATCGCCTGCCTCCTCGTCCGTCGCTGCGCGCTTTGCCGCGC